>JBPOIX010000386.1:0-20095 GCA_052034175.1 Actinomycetota bacterium | reverse complement strand
CATTCACCGAAGCGATGGTTCGGCGGGGACTACCACGACGTGGTGGCGCGGGGCGCCGATGGACGGTGGCGCTTCGTGAGCAAGCGTTGCGTCGGCCGCTGGCAGTTCACCCCCGACGAACCCGGCGGCGACGTGCCGGACCACCGCCGCACGTACTGACGATCGCTACGAGAGGTACCGCACGGGGTCGTCCCCGCGCCAGCCGTGCGCAGCGTCCGCCACCTGGGCGTAGAACGCCGCGAGGTGCGGGTTGTGCTCGTAGAGCTCGAACATGTGGCCGTGGGTGGCGACGGCGTCGATGAAGTGGAAGCGCAGGCCGCTGCGCGTGGCCGCGGTCATGGCGGTGACGTGGCCGGCCGCATTGAGCGCCGCCGTCGTGGCGTCCAGGTCGTCGACGAAGAAGGCGAGGTGGTGCAGGCCGCTCTCCTCGGGCGCGTACATGTCCCGTACGGCGCTCGGGCCGGCGCCGTGGTCCTGCACGAGCTCGACCATGATCCCGCCCCACTGGCCGTAGGCGGAGGTGTGATCGAACTCCGCCGGCCGGCCGCGGTAGCGCACGTTGGTGACCGTGATGTGCGGGCGCACGAAGAACGGGCCGGCGCCGTAGGTGGCCGCCCACTCTGCTGCGGCCGCCGCGGCGTCCGGCACGGCGTAGGCGATCTGCACCGGGGCGCCGAGGCCGGGGATGCGCACGACGCTCAGACCCCGATACCGAGCGACTTGGCGCGCGAACCCTTGTCGTGGAAGTCCGCCTCGTAGATCACACGGTCGCCCTCGAAGCGGAGCAACGACATCACCTCGACGGACCAACGGCGGCCGACGTACTCCTCGCCGTAGCTGGCCGGGTTGATCACCTCGCCGCTCATCACGTAGTGCAGCGCCAAGCCGTCGTCGCGGGCCCAGAACTGGTCCGGGATCAGGGTGAGGTTGCGCGTCCGCGTGAGGCCGTTGGCGAAGAAGTTGCGGATGTTCCGCCAGCCCTCGAACCTGCCGCTGGCAACGTCCATCAGCACCCCGTCCGGGTGGAAGTACGGCTCCGGCGCGTCCGGGTTCCCCGAGCTCCAGCCGGCGAACAGCATGGTGGCGATCTCGATGCGGCGGAAGGCGACGTCGTCCATGCAGCGAGCGTACTTACTTGTGAGTGATACTGGTTACTCATGAGCGCCACCGCCGACCCCGCCACCGACCGCACGGCCATCGCCGACGTCCTGCTGCAGTACGGCTGGGCGATCGACGACTTCGACTGGGCGATGCTCGCCGGGCTGTTCACGGACGACGCCGTGGCGCAGTACAGCGCGTACGAACCGCTCACCGGCGGCCAGGCCGTCAGCGGCTTCCTGCGCGACCGGTGCGTCGGGATCGTCTGGCACCAGCACCAGGTGACACCGATGCGGGTGGAGATCGACGGCGAGACCGCCACCACGCTCTCCTACTTCACGGCGCACGCCATCCGCGAGCGCGAGCCCGACGTGGTGGTGATCAACGTGGGCGAGTACCGCGACCGGCTGCGACGCACGCCGGACGGCTGGCGCATCTACGAGCGTCGCCAGCAGACACGGTGGAAGGAGCGACGCGATCGCTCTGCGGAGGACCGCGCAGAGATCATCGCGCTCACCACCGCGTACACGTGGGCCATCGACGGGCGCGACCTCGAACGCCTGCGCGACGTCTTCACCCCCGATGCCACCGGCGACCTCCGTGGCGAGTGCAACGGCGTCGACGAGATCATCGCCCGGGTCAGCGGCACCCAACGCTTCGACGTCACCCAACACCTCATCGGCAACCATCAGGTGGTGGTCACCGGCGACACCGCCACCTGCCGCTGTCATGTGCAGGCACAGCACACGAAGCGGGGCTTCCCCGGCGGGGAGAACTTCGTGATCGGCGGCACGTACCACGACCAGCTGGTCCGCACACCCGCAGGCTGGCGCATCGCGCACCGCCGTCTGGAAGCCCTCTGGTCCGACGGCAACCCCGAAGTGCTGAAGAAGTAGGCCGGCGGCCCCGGCTCGGCTCAGCTGCTGAGCTTCGCCACCCAGGTGTGCAGGTTCTGGTTGCCGCTCTCGTTGCGACCGAAGAAGAAGTCCGCCCCGTTCATGCCGGGGATCGTGCGGTTGATGTCGATCACCGTGTTGAAGTCCTCCTCGCCGGTGATGGCGGCGTAGAGCTTGCGACGGGTCTCCATGGCCTGCACCTTGTCCGGCGAATCCAGGGGAACACGGCTGTAGTGGAACTGCACGACCGTGGCCTCCGATACCGACGGCCCGGGCAGCAGGCGGCTGACCATCGTCTCGCGGCCGGGCTGGCCGGAGATCGACACGTTCGGGAAGATGTAGTGCACGAGGCTCATCACCTCGGTGAGCTCCCACTCCTCCACCGGGATGCCCTTCTGGGCGACGATGGTCTTGTTGGCGAAACCGAGGCGCACGTGAGGGCCGAAGAGGTCCCACGTGTTGCGGTTGTTGACCTGCTTCAGGCCGAGGTTGGAGGAGTGCAGGAACCCGATGTGGTACCCGTCGAGGTAGCCGTCCGCGGTGCTCTTCCAGTTGCCGCTCGGCAGCGAGGTGGTGGTGCTGTGGGGATACACCTTGTCCAGTTCCAGCATGACGAGCGCGCTCTGCATCTCGCCCAACCACTCGTCGATGTCCATCGGCGCACCGGGGGTGAGCACCGAGAACACGATGCCGGCGCGCTCGGCAGTCGGCAATGCGAGCAGGCCGAGGTCGCCGAGATCGCCGACGTCGCCGAACTGCTCGCGCTGGGGCAGGCCGACGAGGCTGCCCTTCGTGTCGAACACCCAGGCGTGGTACGGGCAGGTCATGCGGCGGGTGCTGCCGGCGCCGTTGCACACCACCGGGGCGCCGCGGTGACGGCAGGCGTTCACGAACGTGCGGGCCACACCGTCGTCGCCACGCACCACCACGATGGCGCGGCCGGCGATGTCGTACGCCAGATAGTCGCCGGCGTTGGGGATGTCCACCGTGAGCGCCACGGCCAGCGGCACCTTGTGGAAGATCTGCTCGATCTCCTGCTGGTACATCGCCGGGTCGGTGTAGTTGGTGGTGGTGAGCCGCATGATGCCCGGCGCGAGGTCACCGGCGTCCTTCTCCACGTTCGCCAGTAGGCGCTGAGCGATATCGGTGAGCGGTGTCGCAGCCATTCGGAATTCCCCTCCGTATGCGGTACTTACTTGAGACTGAGTGCAATGTATGGAGCACCAATTTCGGCCCGCGGAACTAGGGCCGAAGGTCCTGAGTGAGTAGCATCGCGGCGATGTCCGCACCCGTGTCGCCCCGCTGCCTGGCCGAGGTCACCCCGGCATGGCTGACGTCCTGCCTGCAGGCCGCGGGCGTCGATGCCGAGGTCGCCGAGTTCATGCCGCAGGGCCTCGGCGAAGTGCACGGCCTGCTGGCCGAACTGCAGCGGCTGCACCTCGTCTACGCACGCGGGAACGGCCCAAAATCCCTGATCATCAAGTTCTGGGCAGCCTCGGAGCAGAACCGGGATATCGGTCTGCGCTTCGGCGTCTACCGCCGCGAAGTGCTCTTCTACCGGGACGCCGCCGCCGGCACCGGCATGGCCCTGCCGAAGGTGTACGCGGCCGAGATCGACGTCGACGACGCGTTCGTTCTCTTGATGGAAGACCTCGGCCATCTGCGCACCGGCGACCAGGTCTCGGGGTGCTCCGTGGCGGACGCCACGGCATGTATCGACGAGCTGGTGAAACTGCACTCCGCCTATTGGAACTCGGTTTCGGGCCCCGAGTTCGCGTTCGCCTTTCCGGTGGACGGCGCGGAGAACGGCGACGGCCTGTGCGCCGCTGCGGAGGCCTGCTGGCCGCTGATGATGGACAAGATCGGTGCGCACGTTCCGGCCGAACTCGTCGCGGCCACCCCGAGCCTGCTGGCGGCGTTCCCGGGCATGCAGCGCCACCTCGGCACGGCGCCGGTCACGTTCATCCACAGCGACTTCCGGCTGGACAACCTGATGTTCGGCAGCGGCGAGAACGAGCCTGCGGTCGTCACCCTGGATTGGCAGGGCGCGCTGCGCGGCCGCGGCATCCAGGACGTTGCGTTCTTCCTGTCGCAGAACCTCGACGTTGACCTGCGGCGGGCCGCCGAGCGGGCCCTCGTGGAGGGGTGGCGCACCGGCTTGGCCGCGCATGGGGCGGATGCCGGCAGCGCCGAAGAGGTGTGGGCGGACTATCGCCGCGCCGTGCTCTACTGCTGGCTGTACCCGATCGTGATCGCCGGCTCGCTCGACGCCACCAGCGAGCGCGGCACCCAGATGACGGTGGCCATGACCACCCGCTCGGCCGCCACCATCCTCGACCTCGACTGCCTGTCGCTCCTGCCCGAATTCGCCTGATCCACCTCGCCGCCCTGGAGGCTCCGATGCTGCCCACGTCCACCCGTCTCGTCACCCTGCTGCAGCGCCCCACCGGCGACGGCCCCGTGGCCTCGGACTTCGCCGTCGAAGAACGGCCGATCCCCGCACTGCAACCCGGCCAGGTGCTGCTGCGCAACATCGTGATGAGCGTCGACCCCTCCATGCGCGGCCGCCTGGAGCCGACGGAGAAGCAGTACACGACGAACTTCGAGGTCGGCCAGCCGCTCGACGGTTCGGCGCTCGGCGTGGTGCTGGCCGGCGACGGCTTCGCCCCGGGCACCGTGGTGCGGCACCGCATGGGCTGGCGCGATCACGCGGTCATCGACGCCGCCACCGCCACCGCGGTGGACACCACCGCGGCACCCGCGGGCGCCTGGCTGGGTGTGCTCGGCCAGACCGGCTTCACCGCCTGGGTGGGCCTCAAGCGCACCGGCGAGCTGAAGGCCGGCGACGTGGTGTTCATCAGTGCCGCCGCCGGCGCGGTGGGCAGTGCGGCCGGTCGGTTCGCCAAACTGCTCGGGGCGTCCCGGGTGGTCGGCAGTGCCGGCGGTGCGTCCAAGGTCGCCTTGTTGGTGGACGAGCTCGGCTACGACGACGCCTTCGACTATCGCACCGAGCGCGCCGCCGACGGGTTGGCCCGTGTGGCACCCGACGGCATCGACCTGTACTTCGACAACGTCGGCGGCGAGCAGTTGGTGGCAGCGCTGAACGCGATGCACATCGGCGGGCACATCGCGCTGTGCGGGATGATCTCGCAGTTCGACTCGTCGTCGCGCAGCTACGACATCAACCGCCTCATCGAGGCCGTGCTGCGTCGTGTGACGGTGCGCGGCTTCATCGTGCGGGATCACGAGGACATGCGGCCCGAGTTCGAGCAGACGGTGGCGGGCTGGCTGCGCAGCGGCGAGGTGGAGAACCGGCAGACGGTCACCGACGGGATCGATCACGCGGTGGAGGCGTTCCTGGGGATGCTCAAGGGCGGCAACGTCGGCAAGGCGCTGGTGCGGCTCGACACGGACTGGGAGGTCTGACGATGGCGACGGCTGGCGTGCAGCGGGCGGCGATCGTCACCGGCGGGGCCTCCGGCATCGGCCGCGCCACGGTGGAGCTGCTGGTGCAGCGCGGCTATGGCGTGGTGGCGGCGGACCTCACCACGGACAACTTCGGCTGGGTGCCCGCAGGCGCGCCGATCGTGCCGATCGCCGCCGACGTGACGTCCGAGGCCGCCAATGCCGCGGCGGTCGCTGCCGCGCTGGAGCACTTCGGCCGGCTGGACGTGAGCGTGCTCAACGCCGGCATCCCCGGCTCCGGCCCGCTGGAGACGCTGGACATGGCGGTCCTCGACCGTTGCTACGACCTCAACGTGCGGTCGGTGGCGCTGGGCATCCGTGCGGCCATTGCGCCGATGCGCGCGGTCGGCGGTGGCTCGATCGTCGTCACCGCTTCCACCGCCGGGCTGGGCGGCGAGAAGGGCCGCTGGCCGTACAACACGACGAAGGCGGCGGTGATCAACCTCGTTCGCTCCGCCTCGATCGACCTGGCGCTGGACCGCATCCGAGTAAATGCCATCTGCCCCGGCCCGGTGCGGAGCGGGATGACTGACAAACACCTGGCCACCGAGGTCGGCGAAGGGCTGCGGCGGATGATCCCGATGCAGCGCTGGGGCGACCCGGACGAAGTGGCCGCGGCCATCGTCTTCCTCGCCTCCCCCGAGGCCAGCTTCATCACCGGCGTGGCCCTGCCGGTGGACGGCGGCATCAGCGCCGGCAACGGCCACTCCCTGCCGCCGCAGGGCGAGGGCGTGCGCGGCTGAGGGTTGGCCGAGGCGGAACGCCTCGCTCGGCGGCGTCATCCGCGCCCGGTTTCGCTTCATTCCGATTTCGATTCCACGGTCGCCTGCCGGCCGGCTCAGATCGGGGTCGAGCGAGGGCCCTGCAACGGGTGGGGTGGCGACGCTGGCCGCGCCGGGGCCGACGCGCCACGTCGCTGCCGCGCGACGTCGCTGCGGCGCTGCAACTCCGCGGCCAGGTCCGCCGGAGCCCAGCCGTAGCACTCCGGCAGGGACGAACTCCGACCTGTCAACCGGGCATCCATCCGGCCGCGGCCCGTCGCCCGGTCGCCCGGATGCTCGAAGCAGACAAGGTGCGCCCCACGTCCGTAGGACCACACTCGGAAGTCGCTGCAGTCGGCCAGGTCCCAGCGCTTGTTGCGGAACAGTGCACGCGACGCCATGTCGGTGCTGCTGACGACGAGGGTCGAAGGCCGCAACCACCGCCCGATCACCAGCAGGGTGCAGAGCCCGAAGAACACCAACCCGACAGAGCCGAACCAGATGCCGTCGACGATCATCATCACGCAGCCGACGCAGAAGGCGAGGCAGATCAAGAGCACCGGGACGAGGGCCTTGCGGGGAGTCGTGAGGACGAGGTCGGCCTCCGGCATCGGATCCCTCATCGCGCACTCCCCATGTCGGGCAGCGTAGGCGAATCGAAATCTGAATGAAGTGGCCACGGCCACGTAGAGAGGGGTGAGCGGCATGCGCCCGGCGCGCCGGAACCTCGCCCGCTACCCCGCGAGCACGGCCTTGTAGAGCATCTGCAGGGCGCTGAGATGGATCGCCGTGCCGATGGCCAGCAGGTTCGGGGCCACCTCCACCCGCTCGGCGTACAGCCGGGTCGCCGTCTGGTCGATCGACACACCCATCAGGTGCTTCACGGCCCGCCAGTAGCGCAGGCGCTCGGGGTCGATCTCCACGCCGATCACGTCGCGGATGCGCTGCATCCACTCCTCCGGCGTGCGCACCCGGCGGCCGCGCATGTAGATCAGGTACGCCCAGTCGTCGTACTCGTCGCCGAGGTGGGTGAACTCCCAGTCCACCACCGCGGTGATCGTCGAGCCGACGTACATGTAGTTGCCCGGGCCGGGGTCGGCGTGCACGATGCACAGCCGGTCGCTGTCCGGGGCGTTGCGCCGCAGGTAGGCGATGGCCTCCTCCACCAGCGGCGACGGCTCACCCACCAGGCCGCTGCGATAGGTGCGGTCCCAGCGCCCCACCTGGTCCAGCGCCGGGCCCTTGGGGAGCGGCGGCTTCGGCAAGGCGCTCAGGCCCAACGCATCGGGGTCGTACTGGTGCAGCTGGTGCAGCAGGCGGATGTAGTCGTCCAGGGTGGCGTGGTCTTCCTTCGAGGCACCCTCGACGAACGCCATGATGAAGAACGGTTGGCCGACCACCGACCCCGTGGGTTCGTAGGCGAGGATCTCCGCCACCGGGTACCCGGCGCGGAAGAGGGCCTGCATCACCGGTACCTCGAGCGTGGAGTCACTGCCCAACAGACCGCTCTGCTCCACCCGGGCCACCAGGGTCTGCGGCACGCCGCCGATCACGGCGTCCAGCAGGTACATCGCGCGGGACTGGCCCATCGCCACACGGCGCTGCGCCGTCACCTGCACCGGCTGGTTCAAGACCGTTGTGAGGTAGTCGGCGAAGCGCGCTGCGGTCGGCACCAGTGGGGTCTCGGCGTCGTTCACTTGTTGTCCGTCCCGCGCATCGCCACGTGCAGCGCCGTCAGCAGCGGCTCGCTGGCCGCGGCCTCGCGGTCCATCTGTGCCACGAGCACGGGGTGCAGCACGGCGCGCACCGCGTCGGCCTCCGGGCCATCGTGCTCACGCGACCACACGAGCGCGGCCGACGCCCGCTCGAAGGCTGACCCCGAACCCTGCACCTCGACCGAAACGCCCTGCAACGCGTCCTCCAGCTCGGCGCGGTACTCGGCGGCGCGATCCTCCTTCAGCAGGCCGATGGCGTAGTCGAGCGCGCCGGCGATCACCCGCGCGCAGTTGCGCGGCCACTCGTCGGACAGGTCGGGCAGGATCACCTCGCGCAACACCTGCGCGGAGTTGGCGAGGATCGTCTCCACGTCGGGCAGCACGGGCAATGTCATAGAAGGGCCCTCACGCTTCCGGTAGCCAGAAGCCGCTGACCGTGCCACGCCGGGCCTTGCCCAACGCCTGGCGGGCGGCGAAGTGAGCCTCCCAGTCGTCGCACTTGCCCTGCCGGCCGTGCCAGTAGTCCACCTCGAGCGACACGAGGCCGTCGCGGAAGTAGAGCAGGCTGTTGCCCTCGCCCATGTCCCAGCGGCCGGCGTGCTCGCCCTCGACGATGCGCACGTAGACGAACCACTGCACGACGATGCTCTCGCCGTCGACGCCGATGAACAGGTCCTCCACGGGCAGGCGCATGCGGCCGGCCACATGCTTCCACCGGTTGACGATCGCCTCGTGGCCCATGATCGCCTCGGGCCCGGTCTTCATGGCGATGTCGCGCATGTGCACGTCCTCGGTCATGTACCGCGTGGGCGCATAGGGGTCGTCGCTCGACCAGCCGATGTTGAACAGGTCGCGAGCGCAGTCGATCTCGCGCTGGGTGATGGCCATGGGATGGTCCTCCTCGAATGTCCTGACTAGTCCTCGGTGACGCCCGGGTACGGGCCACCAACCACGCCCTCGAACTCGCCCAGCCCCACCTCGGTGGGGTCGTCGAGGTTCTCGAACACGGCGATCTCCTCCGCCCACGCGCCGTTGCGCTGGGGCAGCACGGTGCCGGCAAGGTCGCGCACGACGGTGGGGTGCGACACGTCCCACACCTCGTGCTCCACCTTCAGTTCGCCGCGGTACACACCGCGGCCGAGGCCGTCGTCGAAGCCGTCCCAGTAGCCGCCGCCCTTCATGTAGACGGGCTTGCTGATCGGGCGGATCGCGAAACGGTCGAAGCCGCCGTCGGGCCGACCGAGCTTCACCACCGAACGGGCGATGCGCCGCCGGCCCTCGACGAACTCGACGGACTCGACGGCCGACGACACGTACGACCAACCGCTGCGGTCGCTGCCGTACGGATAGTCCACCCAACTGTGGTTGTCGGTGATGCGGCCGTCGGGCGCGTGGTGGAAACGGAAGAACACGGAGCGCTCGGGGAAGCGCACGAACGTGAAGTGGCGCAGCCCGAAGTGGCGCAAGGTGGCGCCCTGGTGGGCCGCGGCCGGGCCGCCCGCCGGCGCGGCGAAGCCGGGATGGTTACCGCTGCCCGTGTCGCCGATGCCCCACGAATGGTCCCGCGCGCCCACCCATGACGGGCCAACCTCGAAGCGGCGGCCCTGCACGGTGATCGTGCCGCTGACGTTGCCGACCTGGACATAGTTGCTGCGGGCGCGCACGACCCGGCCGTCCTGGTAACGGCGGATGCCGGAGGTCTCGTCGAAGCACGGCGAGAAGCCGTCCCAACGCAGGTCGAACTCGATGCCGCTGTCATTGGCGGAGACGCCGAAGTCCACCACCCGCAGGCCCTCGACGATCCGCATCCACATCGGGCCGCACGAGAGGTCGTCGATGGCCGGGCGCATGCGGCGGCTGACGCGCAGGTTGTACTGCCGGCCGTCGTCCAGCGCCACGATCGCGTAGCCGTCCACCACATTGGTGTTCGGGTAGAACCGCAGCGCGGTGATCAGGTGACATGCGCCCTCGGCGTCGCCGACGCAGATCCACGAGCCGTCGCTCCAGCGTTCGCTGTCGCTGGCCACCATGTCGAACGTGTCGAGCGTCTGGTGCCGCGGCCATTCGTCCAGTTGGGTCAGCGCGCGCGCCATCGTGGTCCCCTCTCGGCCGTCGGTTTCAGTAGCCGATGCAAAGAAACTACTCTGTCCGCATGGGTTTGCTGGAAAACAAGCGTGTCGTCATCCTGGGTGCGTCGAGCGGCATCGGCTGGCGCATCGCCGAACTGTTCGCCGAGCACGGCGCCACGCAGGTGGTGGCCGCCCGCCGCCTGGACAACCTGGAGAAGTTGGCTGCCGCCACCGGCGCCGCGGCCCGCCGCTGCGACGTGGCCGACCACGACGACGTGAAGGCCCTCGTGGACTTCGCCGCGGAGACGATGGGTGGCATCGACATCGCCATCAACTCGGCCGGGCTGAACATGAAGTCCTTCATCCGCGACATGACCCCCGAGCTGCTGGAGACCGTCACCAAGGTGGATTTCTGGGGCGCCTTCTGGTTCATGAAGCACTTCGGCGCCTACATCGCCGACCAGGGCACCGGCGGCTCGATGATCAACATCACTTCCACCACCGCGATCCTCGTGCCGGTGAAGCACGCCGCCTACTCGGGCAGCAAGGCAGGCATCAACTTCGTCACCAAGATCGCTGCCCGCGAGTTCGGGCCGCAGGGCGTGCGCGTGAACGCGCTGGCCCCCACCTTCGTGCCGACGGCGATGAACGACTTCGGCGGCCTCACCCCGGTGGACGAAGCCCGCGTCGACATGAGCGGGGAGACGCCGATCACCGAGGCGTACATCAACGAGTCGGCGCTGCGCCGGGTGACCACGGTGGACGACTGCGCCAACGTGGCCCTTTACCTGGCCAGCGACCTTTCGAGCAGCACCACCGGCCAGATCATTCCCGTGGACAACGGGAACCACCTGATGCGCCTGCCGGACAGCAAGCGCAACTGACGCGCCTCGGCCCGACGCGGCAGCCCGTACGCCGCTGCCTCAGGCCGCAGCGATGCCGGCCACGCGGTCGGAGAGCGCCTTCACCTCGTCGACGAACTTGCGCGCCCCCAGGCTGCGGAACGAGAGGTCCTGGTTCAGCGCGGATGAGCTGGCAGTCTCCAGCAGCGACACCAGCGCCACGGCGATGACGCCGACCTCGGCCGGGGTGGTCTTGGCGCGCGAGGTCTTCACGGCGTCGCCCAGCAGATGGACCATCTCCAGCCGGGTCTCGCGCCGCAGGGCCTCCACGAGCAGGTTGAGGCCGACCGAGCCGACGAAGTACACCGACGCCGCGGTGCGGTTGCGCTGGCACCAGGTGACCATGTGGCCGACGAGGTTGCGCACTCCGTCGGGGGCGCCCTTCGCCGGCATGTGTGCGCGCATCTCGTCGAGGAACAGGTTCGCGAAGGCTTCCAGGCCCTCGAGCAGGATCTGCTCCTTCGAGGCGAAGTGGTAGTACACGGCGGCCGGCGTCATGTCCACGGCGCCGGCGATGTCCAGCACCGTCACCTCCTCCACCGGGTAGGAGGCGAACAGCCCCATCGCCCCTTCGATCACCGCTGTGCGGCGGGAAGGGCGATGAGCAGGGCGGCGAGGGGAAGCGGGCGCGTCGATGGCGCCCAACTTAGCCTCGCCGACCACGAAGGCCGGTGGCCCGCCCGCCACCGGCCTTCGGATCCCTACTGGGGTCTGGGAATCAGGCGTCGACCCAGCGCATCAGCTCGGTCTGGATCGTGCGGATCTTGGTCTCCTGGTAGCGGGCGAACACCACTTCGTCGATCGCGCCGCTCTCCAGGCCTTCCTGCACCTTGGGCAGGTTGTAGACGTCCTGGTTGAACACCCGGGTGAGCAGGCCGAGCTCGTAGGCGTCGGTCCAGTCGTCGTCGACGCCGAGCATGCGCAGCGGCGACGCCTTCGGGCGCTTCCCCTTGAACGGGTTGAGGATCATGCACTCCATGATCGACATGTTGTGGTGGTTGCCGTACGGGCGGAAGCGGTAGACGATCCGGTTGTACGAACCCCACGGGTGCATGTTCGGGAACAGGGTGTAGACGATGCTGTCGCACAGCTCGGCGTCGGTGACCTTGTTCGCGGCCTCCACACCGATCGTCTCCGCAAGGGCGGCACGGCGGTGCTCCGCCAGCACCGCGCGGCTGCGCTCGCCAGCAGGGATGTGGATCAGCTCGTCGATGTCCAGAGTGCGGTCGGTGAGCGCATCGATCATGTCCTGCTCGGTGGGCACCCAGTTCTTCACGTGCGTGCTGGTGACGCCGTTGGGCGTGAGACCGCGGGCGAAGTTGCCAAAGCTGTCGTACTGGGTGATGGTGTCGCCCATGCCGGCCAGCAGCTGCGGGTGGGTGGCCACCACGTGGTAGCTCTCCATGAACGCTTCCTGGGCGAGCTTCCAGTTGCAGCGCAGGATCTTGCCGACGTGCACCGCCTTGTAGCGGCTGGCGAGGTCCCAGTCGGCGAAGTGCTCGGCGATGCCGGCGACGTGCTCGGCCAAGGGCGCGCAGTTGTCGTCGAGGTTGATGAACACGAAGCCGTTCCACGTGCCGACCTGCACCGCGGGCAGCGGCCACTCGGCCGGCACCTGCGGGAAGTCCCACTTGCAGGGGATCTGCTTCAAGCTGCCGTCCAGGTTCCAGGCGATGCCGTGGAACGGGCAGCGGAACTCCTCGGCGCGGCCGGGGAACTCCTTCAGGGTGCGGCCGCGGTGCAGACAGATGTTGCGGAAGGCCTTGATCTCGCCCGGCGCCGAGCGGACGACGAGGACCTGGATGCCGGCGATCTCGTACGGGATGTGGTCGCCGACCTCGGGGATGTCCTCCTCGCGGCAGGCCATCTGCCAGACCTTCTTCCACACCTTCTCGACTTCCACCTTGTGGAACGCAGGGTCGGTGTAGCGGGTCACGGGCACGGTCATCGCGCCGTCGCCCATGGGCGACTGGAGGCGCAGCACCGCAGGGACGGGGCGGGAGTCGGCGTCGAGCAACTCCTGGTAGCGGGCGCCCTGGGTGGAGGCGTCGAGCGTCATGCTCATGGGGTGATTCCTCTTTCTCTCGTTCTCGCGCTTACTCGACCGGGACCGGGAAGTCCTTGGGGTTACCGGGCACGCCGGGCGGCAACTGCGGGCCGGCCAGCCAGCCGCACAACTGCGGGTCGCAATGGCGCAGGTCGCCGGAGACCCAGCGGCCTTCGGCGTCGAACACGCCGCTGACCCCGTTCTCAGTGATGTCCAGCAGGCCGTCCTCGCGCACGTCGTACTTGGCGCCGCTCAGCGGATGGATACGGGTCCTCATTGACACTCCTTCCGTGTTGTAGGCGGACTATAGAAAGTACCCCTCCGCGCCAGCCAGGGACCTAAGTCCCTTCGGCGTGCCGGGCGACACAGGGTGAGCTACTTTCTTGACAAGGACCCAGGGAAGGCCGCCATGTCCACCGCCGAGTTCAACCCCTTCGACGCCGAGGTCATGGCGTGCCCGTACCCCCACCTCGACCGGTTGCGGGCGGAGGCGCCGGTGATCTGGAGCGACGCCGCGGGCGCGTTCGTGGTCACCAGCCACGAGCTCGTGATGGAGGTGCTGCGCCAGCCGCTCGTGTTCTCCAACCAGTTCGGCCGCGCCGGCCGGCCCGTGCCCGACGACTGGCGTGCGGAGCTCGACGCCGTCATCGCCGAGGGCTACCCGCGCGCCAACGTGCTGCTCACCACCGACCCGCCGGTGCACACCCGCTACCGCCGCCTCGTGGCGAAGTCCTTCGCGCCCGCGGCAGTCGCCCGCTGGGAACCGGCCGTGCGCGCCATCGTCACCGAACTGATCGACGGGTGGTCTGGCGCCGGGGGCAGCGCGCCCGACCGGGTGGAGTTCATGCCCCAGTTCGCCATCCCGCTGCCGGTGCGCGCCGTCGCCAACGCGCTCAACGTGCCGGGCCGGGACATGGCGAAGTTCAAGGAGTGGAGCGACCTCACCGCGTCGGCCATCGGCACCGACATCTCGTTGGAGGGTTTGCTGCGCAGCGAGCGGGCGATCAACGAGTTCCAGCGCTACTTCGAGGCCGAGCTGGAACTGCGCCGGCGCGAACCGCAGGACGACCTGCTCACCCACATCCTCACTGCCACCATCGAGGAGGACGACCCCGAGGTGACGGACCGCCGCCCACTGGACATGGCGGAGATGTTGCGCATCCTGCAGATGATCCTCGTGGCGGGCAACGAGACCACCACGGCGTTGTTGGGCGACATGATGCGCCTGCTCGGCGAGCGGCCGGAGGAATGGGAGCGCCTGCGCGCCGACCCCGCTCGCATTCCGCTGGTGATCGAGGAGGCGCTGCGCCATGCCAGCCCCAACGGCGCCATCTGGCGCATCGCCGCCGCGGACACCAGGCTTGGTGGCGTGGCGATTCCCGCGGGGTCGCGGGTGATCATCACCTACATGTCGGCCAACCGCGACGAGAAGGTGTTCGGCGCCGACGCCGCCGAGTTCTGCCCCGAACGCGGGCATGTGAACGAACACCTGGCGTTCGGTTTCGGCCCCCACTTCTGTCTCGGCGCCCCGCTCTCCCGCATGGAGACAAGGGTGGCGATGGAGGAGCTGACGCGGCGGGTGGCGTCGTTCCGCCTGTGCGCCGACAACGACGGCGCCTACGCCCCGAGCTACTTCCTGCGGGTGCCCACCCGTGTGTCCATCGAACCCGTGATGGCGTAGATCCACCGGGGCCGGCTTGCGCTGGCCACCTCATTCAGATTCCGATTCCAGCGCGACATCCTGGCGGGCACGGTGGCTTGGGTCCTGAATCGAAATCTGAATGAAGTGAACACGACCGAACGGCCGGGCAGGGACCTCATCACCCGTCGAACGCGTTCGACCGCTCGCCCACGCCGCCGCCCTACTCGACCTCG
Organism: Actinomycetota bacterium; assembly: GCA_052034175.1. Taxonomy (GTDB): domain Bacteria; phylum Actinomycetota; class Acidimicrobiia; order Acidimicrobiales; family Ilumatobacteraceae; genus UBA668. The sequence continues at coordinate 5,267 of JBPOIX010000386.1, read as the reverse complement.
ACCGAGTTCGCCCTGGCCCACTCGTGCGCGGCCGCGGACGCGACCCACTCGACTGCATTGCCGAGCAGGCGGCGGTACATCGGATGGCGCATCGTCTCCGGGCCATGGCCGGGCTGGAGGTACACGACCGGGCTGTTCAGCGCGGCCTTCGCCCAACCGACCAGATGGCTGCCGGGCGGGCCGGGTGGGCAGGCGTGCTCATGGCCGTCCTGCACCGCCCGCAACGTGTCGATGAACAGCTCCGGGTCCATCGACGCCGTCGTCGCCAGCAGCGGCTCCACCTCGGCCTCGTGCACCGGGCACAGGTACAGCTCGTCGTCCACCTCGAACGGCTCCACTCCCGCGCACACCGGGTGCGCGGGTGCCAGCACGTTCACATGATGCACGGCCATGCGGTAGCCGGACGCCGGCAGCTCCACGCCACGCAACTCGCCGGGGGCGTACAGGTAGCGGCCACCGACGACGTTGGCCCAGGCATCCCACGCCGGCCACGCAGCCAACGCGTGGTGGGTGACCACCAGCCCCTGCCCGGCCCGCAACAGCCCCACCAGCGCTGCGGCCTCGTCGGCCGACGGGCCGTGCGGCTCGGGGGCGCGGCCACGCGCCAGCCGCAGGCCCGGGATGTCGTGCAGCAGCACGGCATCCCACTGGCCCGCGTGTGCCTCGCGCAGCCAGCGCTGCGCCTCCGGCTGTGTGGCGTGCGCCCACACCCACCCGCGCTCGGTGCAGACCGCGTCGAGCATGGCCGTGAAGTCGGCCATGTCGACACGATGCCCGCCGGTGACGGCGAGCAGGCGGGGCGCCCGGGCCACTAGGGCAGCTCGAGGATGGTGACCGTGCCGGCCGCGCCGTCGACCTCGACCAGCGCACCGTTCGGGATGCGGCGGGTGGCGTCGTAGACACCGGCCACACACGGGATGCCCAGCTCGCGGCTGACGATCATCGCGTGGCTGTTCGGCGCGCCGACGTCCACGACCACGGCACCCGACACCACGAACAGCGGCGTCCAGGACGGGTCGGTCTGCGGGGCCACGAGGATGTCGCCCGGCTCGAGGTCTCCCGCCGCGTCCGGCGACAGCACCACGCATGCCCGGCCCTGGATGGTGCCCGCCGAGGAGGCACCACCGCTGAGCACGTCGCCCACCTTCGCCACCTCGACCTCCTTCGACGTGAGGTACGTCAGCGACGACACCGGCGGCACCGGCTGAGTGGAGTCGATGAACATCGGGATGTCGAGTCCGAACAGCTTCTTCCACTCCACCTCGCGCTCGGCCAGGCGGCCTTTCAGACAGCTCGGATCGATCTGCAGGCTGTCCAGCTCTTCGTCCAGGGCGAGGAAGATGTCGCTGGCCTTGTTGAGCTGGCCGCGCTCCGCCATGCGGCGCCCGACCTCGGCCATCGCCATCCGCGCCTCGTGCACCACGCGCACACAGTTCGCCTTGCCGCGCTCGCGGTAACCCGCGAAACGGTGCATCGACTTCACGGCCATCTCCAACACCGCGAGGCCTTCCTCGTTCCCCGCCACGAACGCGCGGGCTTCGGCCATCGCGGCATCGAACAGCTTGCGCTGGTCGGCGGCGCGGGCGCCCGGCGACTGGTCCTCTTCCAGCAGGCGCATGCGCTCGATCATCGACAGCGGCAGCGTGGGCTTGGTCTCCCACACGTCGCTGCCCATGTCCCACTCGTTCGGGCCGCGGTAGCCGAAGTCGTAGAGGAACTGCTCGAACGCCTGGCTGAAGGCCGGATGGCTGGTGCGCACACGGTCCCGCAGGCCGTCGAGGCCGTTGTCGAACTCGGCGCCGAGCGTCGCATCGGCACGCACGAGACGGGAGAGGTCCCACATCGCGAAGGCGGGCGCGGCGGAGTCCACGTCGCCGGCGCCCGACGACAGGCGGATGATGAGCGTCGGGTCCGCGCCCGCCAGCAACTGGGCGAGGGCGCCGGGCCCGATGGAGCCGCCCACGCCACCGAGCGTCTCGCCGCGCCACATCAGGCGCTCGTACTGGAGCACCGAGCGGGCGCGGGCCACCAGCGACGCGTCGCCCAAGGTCGAGAAGTCCGGCCGCTGCGCACGCAGCTCCTGCCCGAGGCGCTTCTCCTCCTCGATGTCCGGGTAGTCGGGGGCGCTCATCGCCCAACCGGAGAACTCGGCCACCTTCGGGCCGAACGACGGGTCGTCGTCGCCCGGCTGCGGGATGTAGGGCGGCAGGTCGGGGTGGCCGCCGAACCAGATGGCGTCCGCCGTCTCGACGCCCACGCCGGCGCGCAGGGCGAACAGGCGGGTGGCCGACAGGTTGACGTACAGGTAGCCGTAGAAGAACCCACCCGAACCGTTCGGGTGGGCGAAGTCGTCGTTGCCGAAGGCGCCGGTGAGCGCATAGCCCGTGCACCAGCCGCGGAAGATGTGGGGGATCCAGCACATCGACGCGCCGAGCGGGGTGATCGGGTCCGAGAGCACGTCGTTGGCGTTCATTCGGGTGTACACCGGCAGCCGCGGGCTGGTCTCGGTGTCGATGATCCACTTGGACTCGGTCATAAGTAACTCCTGTTGAAGGCAGTGCGCTCGGACAGCGCGGGAACGTTAGATCTTTTCGACCCACTCGGAAAGAAGATCGGGCACTCGCAGTTCGGCGGGGACGAGGTCGGGGCCGATGACCTTGTCGATCCATGCGTGCACATGCCAGATGCGCCGCTCCTGATAGTTCACGACCTGGCCGCCGTGGGCGGCGTACTCCATGCTCTTCTGGATCGGCTCCAGGTTCCGGTAGTCCTCGTCCATCAGCACGTCGAAGCGGTCGAGGCGCTTCTGCCACACGTCCTTGCCGGGCAGCTCGCCGTCGCCCCAGTCCGCGGCGAACCACACGATGTCCAGCCGGGTGCGGTCCACCGCCAGCGGCCAGAACACGAGGAAGGGAAAGCCGCGGGCGTCCAGCGGGCTGATGATCTGCGGGAAGATGCCGTGGGCCGGCTGGATCATCTCGCGGAACACGGCGGGCACATGGTCGAGGGTGCGCAGCGTCTCGCGGTTGTCGCCGCGGGTGCCTTCCTTCACGGGCGAGAGCATGTTCTGGTGGCCGTGGTCGAACAACGAGATCACGGTGCCACGGGTGTCCAGCGTGGGGGCCACCGTGGTCGGGTGGATGGTGCGCGCGTGGTACACCTCGAGGAAGCCTTCCGCCAGGATCTTCCAGTTGCAGGCCAGCTCAACGCTCTTGGTGTCGATCATCCGCATCGGCGAGGCGGCGATGTCCGACAGCAGGCGGGGCAGAGGGTCCAGCCATTCCTGCAGCGGCACGGCGGCGGCATCGAGGTTGACGAACCACCACCCGCCCCAGTTCTCGCAGCGCACCGGCGGCAGGCCGAGCGCACCCTTGTCCAGCCCCGGGAAGTCCCGCTCGTCGGGCACCCGCTGCAGCGTGCCGTCGAGGTCGTACCCCCACGAGTGGTACTGGCACACCAGCATGCGCGCCGTGCCGCAGCCGCCGTTCACCACGGGCGCGCCGCGGTGCCGGCAGGCGTTGAAGAAGGCCCGCACCTGAAGGTCCTGCCCGCGCACGAGCAGCACGGCGGCGCCGAGGATGTCCACCAGCTTGTAGCTGCCGACGTCGGCGAGCTCGCTGTCGTGCCCGGCGTACAGCCACGACCGGCGGAACAGCCGGTCTCGTTCCAATGCGTAGAACTCGGGGTCGGTGTAGCGGCCGAGCGGCACCGGCGGAAGCACGGGAAAGCCGGGCGGCGGCGCGGAGCGGTCGGTCTCGTAGGCCTGGCGCTCACGGAATCGTGCGAGGTAGTCGGCGTCCATCGGCAGTCCTTTCACCACGTGCGTGGGCTGCGCACTACCTTAGTTTCTTGAGATTCTCTCCGGTTCAATCCGGCGTTCGAGCAGTGGGGGCATGATGGCCGACTTCGCGTACAAGTTGGCGGTGGGACGGGACCGGGCACAGCCCCACCGCCAACATCAACACCACACAACCCAAGTTGGCGGTGGGACGGGACCGGGCACAGCCCCACCGCCGACATCAACACCACACAACCCAAGTTGGCGCTGGGACGGGACCGGGCACAGCCCCACCGCCAACATCGGAGTTTGGGGGCGGGTTGCCGGGGTTAGTTTCGGTAGTTCGTGTGCAGTAACTTCGCGGCATGATCGAACGCCGCGAGCTGTACATCGACGGGGCCTGGCGCACGCCTGCCGGCCAGGGGACCATCGAGGTGGTGGATGCCCACACCGAGGAAGTGATGGGCACCGTTCCTGCGGGCAACGAGGCCGACGCCGTCGCCGCGCTGGAGTCCAGCGCGGCCGCACTCGACGGGTGGAACCGCACCAGGCGCGCCACTCGCATCGCCGCCGTGCGCGCCCTGGCGGATGGGTTGGAGGCGCGCAACACGCCCTTGAGCGAGATGATGGCCCGCGAGGTGGGCACCCCCATCACCACCAGCGAGCGGGTGCAAGTCGGCCTGGCGGTGAACGTGCTGCGCACGATGGCCGACATCGCCGAGCAGCAGGACCCTGTGGAGGTCATCGGTTCGTCGGTGCTCATCCGAGTGCCGGTGGGCGTGGTCGGGGCGATCACCCCCTGGAACTACCCGCTGTACCAGCTCGTCGCCAAGCTCGCCCCCGCCATGCTGCAGGGCTGCACGACGGTGCTCAAGCCGAGCAGCGTGGCCCCGCTGGCTGCGTTCGACCTGCTGGAGATCGCCCACGAGGCGGGGATTCCGGCGGGCGTGATCAACCTTGTCACCGGCGCCGGCGCGGCCGTGGGCGAAGTGCTGTCCGGCCATCGGCTCGTGGACATGGTCAGCCTCACCGGCTCCACCGGTGCCGGTGCCCGCGTCGCCACCGTGGCCGCGGCCACCATCAAGCGCGTCGGGTTGGAGCTCGGCGGCAAGTCCGCCACCGTGGTGGCCCCCGGCGCCGACCTGGAGCAAGCCGTCGCCAACTCGGTGCGCGGCTGCTTCATCAACAACGGGCAGACGTGCTCCGCGCTCACCCGCCTGGTGGTCACCCGCGACATGCTGGCCGACGTGGAGGAGCGCGCCGCGGCGGCAGTCGCGGCGATGAAGGTGGGCGACCCGCTGGACCGCACCACCGAAGTCGGCCCGATCGCCTCCGCCGGCCAGTACCGCAGCGTGCAGGAACTGCTGGCCACGGCCGATGGCGCGGCGGGCGGCACCGTGCTCGTGGGCGGCACCGGCCGGGTGGACGGGTTCGAGCGCGGCTACTACGCCAAGCCCACCGTCGTGTCGCGCCTCGAGCCCGGCGCGAC
>JBPOIX010000136.1:0-6076 GCA_052034175.1 Actinomycetota bacterium | reverse complement strand
GGGCGATGGCGGCGGCCTTCTGAGCGTCGATCGAGGCCGTGCGCTCCTGCACGTCGGCGTCGATGTTGCGCACTGCGAGGTCGTATTCCTTGCCCACACCTTCGAGCTGCTTCATGGCCTCGGCCTTCTCGGTGAGACCGGCGGCCTCGCCCTTCAGGCGGGCCTCCGTGGCAGCACCTTCGGCCTCGCCCACCAGGCGGGCAACCTCGGCATCGGCGCCGCCACGCTTCAGCGCGGCATCGGCCTGGGCCTCGAGCACCCGAACCTCGGCCAGCCCCTGCTGCTCGAACGCCACGGCACTGGCCTTCTGCACCTCGACGTCGGCGAGGCCTTCCGCGGCGGCCTCGGCGCGCACGCCTGCCGCCATGCGGATCTGCGCGGCACTCTCCAGCTCGGCCGCCGTCTTGGCGGCCTCGGCCAGGGTGAGCCGCTCCTTGGCGAGGTGCTGCGACGCGCGCTCCTTGGCCTCGGCCTCCTTGATCGTGGTGATCAGGATGCTCTCCGCCTGGGCGCCGGCGGCGATGACCTGGGCCTCCTTGCCGCGATTGGCGTCCTCCACCGTGCGCAGGGTCTTGATGCTCTCCTCCTGCTCGGCGACCGTCTTCTCCACGGCGATGCGCGCCTTGGCCAGCTCGGCCACGCGGGCCTTCTCCTGCTCGAGGTCCTTGGTGGCGGCGAGGGTCTCGATCTCGCGGGCCACCTGCTCCAGCTGGCGAGCCTTCTCCACCTTCTCGCGCTCGGCGGCCAGCACACGCTCGCGGGCGGTGGCAGCCACCTGCACCTCACGCTGCATGTTCTCGTTCTGGATGCCCACGGCTTCGTCCGTCTTCAGGCGTGCACCTTCGGCCTTGGCGCGCTCTTCGGCCTCCACCTGGGCGGTGACGCTTTCCTCGCGGGCCTTGGTGGTGGCCATCTCGCGCAGGGCGCGGTACTCCGCCGCCTTCTCCTGGCGCTCCATCTCGAAGATGGCCTGCTGGGTCTCGACGTCCTTGGCCTTGATCTGCTTCTCGGCTTCGCGCTTGAACGTGTTGGACTGCACCTGCTCGCGCGAGGTGATGTCGGTGATGCGCTTGATGCCCTCGGCGTCGAGCACATTGTTCGGGTCGAGCTGGTCCATCGGTGTCTGCTCGAGGAACTCGATGGCCACGTCGTCGAGCATGTAGCCGTTGAGGTCCTCACCGATCACACCGATCACGTTGGTGCGGAACTGCTCGCGCTGCTCGTAGAGCTGCACGAAGTCCATCTGCTTGCCGGCGGTCTTGAGAGCCTCGGCGAACTTGGCGCTGAACAGCTCGTCCAGCTTCTGCGGGTCGGAGGCGCTGGCACAGCCCACGAGCTGCGCCACCTTGCGCACGTCCTCCTCCGTCGGGTTCACCCGCACATAGAAGCTGACCCGGATGTCGGCACGGATGTTGTCGTGACAGATGAGGCCTTCATTGCCCATCTTCTCGATCTCGATGACCTTGACGCCGATGTCCATCAGTTCGGCTTTGTGGACCACCGGCAGCACCACACCACCGTTGAAGGTGACCGTGGTGGTCTTGGCGCGGTTGATGATCAGCGCCTGGCCCTGATGGACCTTGCGGTACAGGCGGGTGACAAATACGCCGAGCGCGAGCAGGAAGAACACCACTGCGGCGGCGGCAACGAGTAGGACGGTCATTTCGGGGGTCGCTCCTTGGGAACGGGGGTTTGGGGGGATGATAGGAGAATTCGGAGGGACGGCTCAGTCCGGGCGGACGAGCTCGTCCACGTCGTCGATCACGAAGCGGTTCGCCGCCTCGTCGTAGTCGACCACGAGTGCCAGGTCGCCACGGCGGAAGCGGCCCGGCAGGGCACTGACGGCGATGATGCTGCCCCTCGTGGCGCCGTTGACCACCTCGGCATCGCCGAAGCGTTCACCGACCTCCAACGTGCGCACCTTGCACACCGAGCCGACGGACTGGGTGCGACGCGGCGCGGGTTCGGTGGCGAACAACGCACCGACGGGGCGGGAGAGGAGTTTCACCATCACCAGCCCGACGACCGCCGCCGCGCCCAGCACACCGAGCGCCGCGCCCGTGGCGAGCGCCTTGCCGTTGTTGCTCCCGAGCGCGCCTTGCAGCAACGCCGAGGTGACCCAGCCGCCGAGCGCCAGAATCGACAGCGCAAGCGGCAGCGGCATCGAGGTGAAGCCGAGCTCGTCGGCCCAGCCGTCGCCTGCGTCGCCGTCGAGATCGACGTCGAGGCCGGCCAACAGCATCGAGAGCAGCCACCACAGCACGCACACGGCGAGCAGGAAGGTGAAGATGACGGTGGGGAAGGAAGTGAGGTGGCTCACCGCACACCGCCCGAACAGAGGTCGAGGGCGGCAGCCCAGGTGGGGAGCCGAAGTGGAGGTTCGTTCATCGCAGGTCTGAATCCACCACTATCACCCGTGTCAAGTGGTGCCCTGACCTGCGACGATGCGCCGAGCCGAGCCGACGCTCAGGTGCGTGCCGCAGCCCGTTCGACGATCACCTTGGAGGAGCCGCCGGGCTGCATGCTGACGCCGAGCAGGCTGTCGCCGGCCTCCATCGTGCGCTTCTGGTGGCTGACGATCAGCAGCTGCGCCTCCTGACGGAACTCGGCGATGAGGCCGAGGAAGCGGTGCAGGTTCACGTCGTCGAGCGCGGCCTCGACCTCGTCCATCACGTAGAAGGGCGAAGGCCGGCTGCGGAACACGGCGAACAGGAACGCCAGCGCGGTGAGGCTGCGCTCCCCGCCGGACAGCAGCGACAGCTTCTTGACGTTCTTGCCGCTCGGCTTGGCCTCGACCTCGATGCCGGTGTTCAGCAGGTCGTCGGGGTTGGTGAGGATCAGCTTGCCGGTGCCGCCGGGGAACAGGGTGGCGAACAACGAGGCGAAGTGGGTGCTGACGTCGGCGAAGGCCGCAGCGAACACCGTCTGGATCTCCATGTCCACCGCCTTGATGACGCGCATCAGGTCGCGGCGGGTGTTGCGGACGTCCTCCAGCTGCTCCTCCAGGAAGCGGTGGCGCTCCTGCAGCTCGGTGAACTCCTCCAAGGCCAGCGGGTTGATCGGGCCCATCAGGCGCAACTCGCGCTCCAGGTCCCGGACCCGGCCGGCCGGGTTGGTGCCCTCGGGCACGGCGGGCATCTCGGCGGCTTCGGCGACCTCGGGCTCGAGCTCGTGGTCGCGGCGCAGTGCCTCGACCGCGCCTTCCAGGCGCATGCGGACCTCGGCCTCTTCGATCTCCACACGCCGGCCCCGCTCGCGGGCGTCGTCCCGTTCGCGTTCGGCGCCGGCTCGGCGCCGGCGCAGGCCATCCAGCCGGCCGGCGATGGCGCGCACTTCGTCGCTCTGCTTGCGGCGGATCTCCAACAGCTCGTTGTGGCGCACTTCGATCGTGTGGCGATGGCCGTCCACCAGCCCCGCCAGGCGCTCCACGGCGGCCAGCGAGCGCTCCACAGCCAGCCGGCGCTCGGCCGCTTCGGCGCGAGCTGCGGTGTCCGCTTCGCGGCGGCGCTCCGTCTCGGCCAGGCGACGCTCCAGGAAGGCCTGGCGCTCGTGCAGGCCGGCGTTGCGCACCTCGAGGTCCTGCCGGCGCGAGGCCAGCACTGCGGTCTGCGCGTCGAGCCGGGCGCGAGCTTCACCCCTGGCCTTGGCGGCCTCCGCCTCCGCTGCTTCATCCGCCTCGAGGGCAGGAACCAGGGAATCCAGCTCGGCGATGCGAGCGCGTTCGCGAGCCGCGCGCTCGTCGGCGTCGGCAAGCGAGCGTTCCACGGTTTCGATCTCCGCCGCAGCCTCGCGGCGCTCGGACTGGCTGCGCGCCAACGCTTCGCTGTTGGCCGAGAACCCGGCGTCGTGGGCGTCGAGCTTCCGTGTGAGTTCGTTCTCCTGCTGGCGCGCCGCCTGGAGCTCCGCCTTCGCGCTGGCGAGCGCGGCGTCCCGGAGTGCCAGCTCCTCTGCAGCCGCGGTGGAACGCACCTGGGCTTCGTCCAGCGCTGCCGCGGTGGCACCGCCGCCGGCCGCGCCGATGCGCCACCCGGTAGGGCCGAAACGGTCGCCCCCATCGGTGACCACCACGGCGGTGGGGTCGGCGATCGCCAGGTCGACGGCGTCGGCCCAGGAGCCGACCCGTACGGCCGACCCCAACACGACATCCAGCAGTTCCGGCACGCCGGAGTGGCGGCTGCGGACGTGAGCCCGCACCGGCTCGCCGCCCGCGGCGGAAGGGCGGGCGGCGGCAGCATGGGTGCCGAGGGCAAGCACTGCGCCATGAACATTGCTGGCCTGCAGGCTCTGCAGCGCGACGCGCCCCGTGGCCGGCGAGTTCACGACCACCGCCTGGAGCGCCTCGCCGAGGGCCGCCTCCACGGCGGGCTCCCAGCCGGCGTCGATCTCGATCAGGTCGAGCAGGGTGCCGAGCACGCCGTCCACGCCCGCCAGGTGCTCTGCGCCGGCGCGAGCGCGGGCGCTCTCCAATGCCAGGTGCAGGGCTTCGGCGCGGGCCTTCCAGCGAGAGGCTTCCTCCGCGGCGTCCTGCCGGGCGGCCCCGAGCGCGTCGTGGGCCGCTTCGGCGGCGATCCGCCGGGCCTCCGCAGCCTCGACGTCGGCCACCAGGCCGGCCTCGGCGGACTGTGCCGTCTCGCACTCCACGCGCAGCCGCTCGCACTCCCCGTCCAGCCGCTGGGCCTTCTGCTGCAAGGTTTCCAGGCGGGTGCGCTGCCGGCGCAGCTCCACCTCGGCGCGTTCCAGGCTGGTCCGCATGCTGCGCAACTCGCCCCGCACCTCAGCGGCAGCGCTGGCGGCAGAGGTGCTGTTTCCCAGGTGCTCGATGTTGGCCAGCGTCTCTCGGCGCTGTTCGACGAACTGGGCCTCCTCGCCGGCCAGGGCCTCGGCCTCCGGGCCGAGTGCGACCACACCGGCCTCCACGCCCGCCAGTTCCTCGCGAAGTCGCTGAGCATCCGCCTCGAGGTTGGCCACCACGCCGCTGTCCATCAGCTGGCCGCGATCGCGTTCCATGGACCGCCGGCGCTCCACGAGCACCGCCGCCACGCCGCGGGCACGCTCGCGCAGTTGCTCGACACGCACCATCTCATCGCTGAGATCGGTGTCCCCGCGCGCCGTGAGTTCGGCCTCGGAGGCCACCACCGCGGTGTCGAGCTGGCCGAGCTCGGTGCGCAGCGCCAGCTCGGCTTCGGCACTGCGCAACTTGTCGCCGGCAAGCGCCACCAGGCGGGAACGTTGTGCGGCAATCTCGCGCCCGGCGACGAAGACCCGCAGCGTCGAGAGCTCCGCCACCAGGTCGCCGTGACGGCGGGCGGCCTCGGCTTGGCGTTCCAGCGGGCGCAACTGGCGGCGCACCTCCCGCAAGAGGTCCTGAACGCGGAGCAGGCTGGCCTCGGTGGCGTCCAGCCGGCGTTCCGCCTTCTCCTTGCGCTTGCGGTACTTCAACACGCCGGCGGCTTCTTCGACGATGCTGCGGCGGTCCTCCGGGCGGGCGTTGAGGACGGCGTCGATCTGGCCCTGGCTGACGATCACGTGCTGTTGGCGCCCCACCCCGGCATCGCTGAGCAGTTCCTGCACGTCGAGAAGGCGACAGCTCACGCCGTTGATCGCGTACTCGCTCTCGCCGGTGCGGAACAGGGTGCGGCTGACGGTGACTTCGGTGAACTCGATCGGCAACAGGCCGGACGAGTTGTCCAGGGTGAGCATCACCTCGGCGCGACCGAGGGCGGGGCGCTTGGCCGTGCCGGCGAAGATCACGTCGTCCATCTTCTGGCTGCGCACGGCACTGGGCGCCTGGGCACCCAGCACCCAGGCAATGGCGTCGACGACGTTCGACTTGCCGGACCCGTTCGGCCCGACGACCACGGTGACGCCCGGCTCGAGCTGCATCGTGGTGGAGTCGGCGAAGGACTTGAAGCCTTTGAGGGTGAGCGCTTTCAGGAACATGGGCGCAGCGACACTACCAAGCGACGACTACTTCTGGCAGCGGGGGCAGAAGCAGGTGGAACGGCCGGCCATCACGACCCGGAGGATGTCCGCCTTGCCGCACGTGAGGCAGCGCCGGCCGGCCCGGTCGTACACG
>JBPOIX010000205.1:0-13184 GCA_052034175.1 Actinomycetota bacterium | reverse complement strand
AGAGGTGATGCAGTGCCCCATCGGCACGGTGCGTTCCCGCGTGGCTCGCGCCCGCACCGACCTTGCCGGCATGGTCGAGCACGCCCTCGCCCAGTAGCGGCATCGTCACCGAACCGACATCTCCTCTGAGGAACCGATCCGTTCACCGCGCCGTCTGACCTGCGACGGCGTGAACAACCGTCGATTGACATATTCGACGAAATCGGTACTCGGGGGAGGACTCGATGAACGGACAACGATGGATCTGCTGTGGCGCGCTCGTGATCATGGCGACGGCGTGCGCCGGCGATGGTGAAGGGTCGTCGAGCTGGCAACCGCCGCCGGCGCCGGTGATCCGCGACGACTCGGCGCCAGAAGCGGGGTCGCCCGCAGGGCCCGAGGCCAGCGTGCCCGCGGCCGGCACACCCGCCACCTGGCCCAATGCCACGGATGCTCCTGCGGACGCTCCTGAGGCTGCGCAGGCCGCAAACCCGGTGGTGGACCCCGCAGAGGACGCGCTGTCGACCTTCGCCATCGACGTGGACACGGGGTCGTACACCCACGCTCGCAACTCCCTGCAGGCCGGGGCCCTTCCTGCGCCGGAGGTGGTGCGCACGGAGGAGTTCGTCAACGCCTTCGAGCAGGGGTACGCCCAGCCGGTGGATGGCCCGTTCGCGGTGACGATCGATGCCTCGCGTGCGCCGTTCCTCTCCGAGGATCGGGTGGTCGTGCGGGTGGGCGTGCAGGGCCGCGACGTGGACGACTCCGCCCGGCCGGACGCCACCCTGACGTTCGTGATCGACGTCAGCGGTTCGATGGCCGACCCCGGCAAGCTGGACACGGTGAAGCCGGCGCTCGGGGCGCTCGTGGAGTCCCTCCGGCCTGAGGACCGAGTGGCGATCGTGGTCTACTCCGACGACACGCGGGTGGTCCTGGAGCCCACTCCGGTCGCCGAGCGTGGGCGCATCTTCGATGCCGTGAACGCCCTGCAACCGGAGGGCTCGACCTCCGTGCAGGCCGGCCTGACGCTGGGTTACCAGGTGGCGAGGGGCGCAGCGGACTCGGAACGGGTGAACCGGATCGTCCTGCTGTCCGACGGGGTGGCCAACGTCGGCGCCACCGAGGCAGATTCGATCCTGGAGGTGATCGGCGACGGCGCCCGCGACGGCATCGACCTGGTCACCGTGGGCTTCGGGCTCGGCGAGTACAACGACACGCTGATGGAGCAGCTGGCTGATCGCGGCGACGGCTTCTACGCCTATGTCGACGGTGAGGCGGAAGCGGTGCGCCTGTTCAGCCAGGAGCTGACGAGCACCCTGCTGACGATCGGCCGCGAGGCGAAGATCCAGGTGGAGTTCAACCCGGCGACGGTGCGCGACTATCGCCTGCTGGGCTTCGAGAACCGCCAGATCGCCGATGACGATTTCCGTGACGACAGCGTGGACGGTGGAGAGATCGGGGCCGGCCACACGGTGACGGCGCTCTACGAGGTGACGCTGCAGGAGGACGCAGGTGAGCAGGACTGGCTGGCGCGCTCCACCCTGCGCTGGCTGCACCCCGACACGCTGAACCCGAACGAGACCGGGGCCAGCCTGGCGGTGGCCGAGGTGGCAGCCTCGGTGGGCGACGCGTCGCCCCGGTTGGCACAGGACATCCTGGTCGCCGCGTTCGCCGAAACCCTTCGGGGCAGCGGCTGGGCCGGCCTGTTCACCCTCGACGAACTGGCCGAGTACGCCGGCGCGGTGGCCCTCCGCCTGGAGGACGAACAGATGACGGAGTTCGCCGACCTCGTGGCCCGGGCGGCCGATCTGCAGCGGTAAGGCCGTGCCGGCACGCCACGCACAGGGCGGGGGTCAGCGGAAGTCGAGCCCGGCGAACGTGCCGCTGCTGCGCCACCCGTCGAGGTACTGCCAGTAGGCGATCGGGCCCATGGGGTAGCCGCTGCCGTTCAGCCGCTCCTTGGGCCCGATCGGGCCACCCTCGTTGTTGTAGTAGCCCGGGGTGCACTCCGGGCTGCCGATGAAGGCCCGTGCATGGCTCTGCAGGAGGGTGACCCAGTCCGCCACGGCCTGTTCGCTGACCTCCACCTCTCCAGCCTCGGCAGCGAGCGCATGGCCGACGATCGCGGCGATCGTGGTGCCGGCCTCGGTGAGGTTCTGGGTGATGTTGGAGATCAGGTTTGCGCCCTGGTTCGGGCCGACGATGAACAGGTTGGGGAAGCCGTGCACGTGCATGCCGTGGAGGGTGCGCATGCCGTCTGCCCAATGGTCGGTGAGGGTCTCCCCGTCGCGGCCGAACGTCTCGAAACCGGCCCGGCGGGCGTACGAGGTGCCGACCTCGAAGCCGCTGGCGTAGATCAGCACGTCCAGGTCGTAGTGGGTGCCGTTCACCCACACGCCGCCCTCGTCGATGCGCTCGACGCCCTTGCCGTCCGTGTCCACGAGGTGCACGTTGGGGCGGTTGTAGGTCTGCAGGTACTCGTCGTGGAAGCAGGGCCGCTTGCACAGCTGGCGGTACCAGGGCTTGAGGGCGGCGGCGGTGAGTTCGTCCTCGACGATGGCGTCGACCCGGGCACGGATCTCCTCCATCTTCTCGTCGTCGCTGTCCTCGTACGCCTTGAGCATCATCTCCGGGCCGAAGCTGGCGCTGGTGACCCCGCTGCCCGGGTCGGCCTGCATCATCGCCACCACCCGGTCGCGAATGCGCTTGGAGATGTCGGTCCAGCCGTCCTGCACGAGGTCCTCGTCGGCGAACCCGCCGGTCTGCAGGGTGGCGAAGTTGGTGAGCCACTTCTGCTGCCAGCCGGGGCCGAGCGTGGCGAACCACTCCGGGTCGATGGCGTGGTTGTTGCGCACGTCGATGCTGCTGGGGGTGCGCTGGAAGACGAACAGCTCCTTGGCGTCCCGCCCGAGCGCGGGGATGCACTGCACGGATGTGGCGCCGGTGCCGATGATGCCGACGCGCTTGTCGGCAAGGTTGGTCATCGGGGCGCCGCTGGGGTCGCCGCCGGTGAAGCCGTAGTCCCACCGGCTGGTGTGGAAGCCGTAGCCGCCGAACGTCTCGATGCCGGGGATGCCGGGCAGCTTGGGGCGGTGCAGCGGCCCGGTGCCCATGGCCACGAACTTGGCGCGCATCGCATCGCCGCGGTCGGTGTGGATGATCCACCGCTGCTCGCCGTCGTTCCACTCCAGCTTGGTGACGTTGGTGGAGAACACGGCCTTGTCGTACAGGCCGAAGGTGCGGGCGATGCGTTGGGCGTGGCCGAAGATCTCCGGGGCGAAGACGTACTTCATGCTCGGCATGTGGTTCGTCTCCTCCAGCAGCGGGAGGTACACCATGGCTGCGGTGTCGCACATCGCGCCCGGGTAGCGGTTCCAGTACCACGCCCCGCCGAAGTCGCCACCGCCTTCGATGATGCGCACGTCCGTGAGGCCGGCCTGCACCATCCGCGCCCCGCAGGTGAGGCCGCTGAAGCCGCCGCCGATGAAGGCGAACGTGACGTCGTCCGTGAGAGGCTCCCGCTCCACCGGTGTCGTGTACGGGTCGTCGAGGAGGTGCTCGAACTTGCCGGTCGGCTGCAGGTACTGCTCGTTGCCGTCGGGGCGGATGCGCTTGTCGCGCTCGGTGCGGTACTTCTGGCGCAGCGCCTCGTGGTCGATGGTGTCGGTCATCTCACAACCCCCGGGTGAATCCCGCGGCGAGCGTACGACGGCGCTGCGGCGCACTTCGGGTCGGGCGTACCGCTACTGGGTGCTGAGGCTGGCGCGGAACTCTGCGTCGCGAATCTGGGCGGCAATCTCCGGAGGAGGTTCGCTCAGGCGCTCGAGAGTGACCCCGTGGATCGTGGCGGTGCACGGGAAGTGGTGCGGGTAGGGGCCCACCGGTGCGCCACTGTCCAGGCCGACGTCGAACGTTTCGCCGCTCATCGAGTACACCACCGGCACCGTGGCACCAAGGTGTGCCGACGCCACGGGTTCGCCGTCCACGTGGAGCACCGCGGTCCCGCCGCCGCCGAACCCGCCGTCGTAGGCGAAGGCCACCAGGAGTTCGTGGGCACCCGCCGCGAGCGGTGTGGCGGCGGCGACCTCCGTGTGCACCTTGCCGAACAGGTTGTAGTGGTACACCGGCCGCCCGTCCGCGGTGAGGTACAGCGACCAGCCGGCCATGTTGCCGCCCTGGCACGCCACCACCCCGCCGGCGCCACCGACCGGTACGTCGATGGAGGCGGTGATGCGGAACGAGCAGTTCTTGAGGTTCACGACCACGGGTTCGGGCAGGCGCACATGGTCGGTGGTGTAGGTCATGCGCGTCAGCCCGCCGAGCGCGGTGGGCACCGCGAGCTCGCCGCCCCGCGGCGAGCCGGCATCCCTCAGCGGGTAGATGCCGTTGCGTCGCGCTTCGCGGTCGAACAGATCCTGCAGCTCTGCCAGCTTCTCCGGGTGTTGCGCGGCCAGGTCGACCGCCTGCGAGAAGTCGTTGCGGATGTCGTACAGCTCCCATCGCTCCTGTGGCCCGTCGAACTCCAGGCCCTGCATGCGGATCCACGGGACCCGCCCGTGGAAGCAGCTGGCCATCCAGCCGTCGTGGTAGATCGCCCGGTTGCCGAGGATCTCGAAGTACTGGGTGGTGTGCTCGCTCGCGAGGTCGGCTGCGGTGAACGTCGGCACCATCGACACCCCGTCGAACGGCATCTGGGCGATGCCGTTGAACTGGGCCGGCGTCTGGATGCCGGCGGCGGCGTAGATCGTCGGTGCGATGTCGGTGACATGGTGGAACTGGGTGCGCAGCCCGCCACCATCGGCGATGCGGGCGGGCCAGGACAACGCCATCGCGTTGCGGGTCCCGCCGAAGTGCGAGGCCACCTGTTTCATCCACTGGAACGGGGAGTCCAGCGCCCACGCCCAGCCGACGTTGTAGTGGTTCTCGCAGCGAGCCGTGCCGAAGTCGTCGATGTGCTCCAGCAGCCACTCGGGGTCCTCGTGGACCCCGTTCTGGAAGCTGGGCGCGCTCCACGCGCCGTGGACGGTGCCTTCGGCCGATGCCCCGTTGTCGCCGGTGAGGTAGATCACGAGCGTGTCGTCCCACAGCCCGTCGTGATCCAGCGCGTCGAGCACCTTGCCCACCTGGGCATCGGTGTGGGCCAGGAACCCGGCGAAGACCTCCATCAGCCGGCTGGCCACCGGGCGGTAGCGCTCCGGGTAGTCGTCCCAGGCCGGTATCTGCTCGGGGCGACCGGTCAGCGCCGTGCCCGGTGGGATGACCCCCAGTTCGAGCTGGCGTCGGTACACGTCCGCCCGCAACGCGTCCCATCCGCCATCGAACCGGCCGCGGAAGCGGTCGCTCCACTCGGGGGCCACATGGTGGGGGCAGTGCATCGCGCCGGTAGCGAGGTAGGCGAAGAACGGGTCGTGCGGGCGGGTGGCACGATGGGCCCGTATCCAACGGACCGTCTGGTCGGCGAGGTCCTCGGTGAGGTGGTAGCCGGGGTTGTCCAGGTAGGGCATCACCGGGCGGGTCTGGTCGTAGACCGCGGGTTCCCACTGCGAGGCTTCGGCGTTGATGATCCCGTAGAAGCGGTCGAACCCGAGCCCGGTGGGCCAACGGTCGAACGGGCCGCTCGGGCCTTGCTCCCAGGTGGGCGTGAGGTGCCACTTGCCGAAGCAGCCGGTGGCGTACCCGTTGGCCCGCAGCACCTGCGCCACGGTGGCGGCCTCCGGGGGGATGACGCTGTCGTAGCCGGGGAAGGAGTTGGCGATCTCCGGGATGCCGCCGCAGTGCACGGCGTGGTGGTTGCGGCCGGTGAGCAGCGCCGCCCGGGTGGGGGAGCACAGGGCCGTGGTGTGGAACTGGTTGTAGCGCAACCCGGCCGCGGCGACGCGGTCGAGCGCCGGTGTGGGCACCGGACCGCCGAAGGTGGAGCACGAGCCGAAGCCGACGTCGTCGAGCATGATCAGCAGCACGTTGGGGGCGCCGGCCGGGGCGCCGGCCCGTGCGAGTGGGCGGGCCACGGAGTCCGGCAGCAGGCGTGCGGAGCGCCCGCCGAACGCCGGGGTGGGGGTGGGCAGGGCGGTCATTGTGCTGCCGGCAGGTCGAAGCAGCCCAGGACCGCGTCCACCTCGGCTGCCGTGCCGCCGCTGACCGTGGCGCGGCCGTCGGCTACCAGCGCCGCCACCGTCGCGCCGCTGCACACCAGCGCCGCCCAACCGGCTGCATCGGTAGCGAGCTGCACACTGGCCGTCGCACCGTCGGTGGGTACCGCCACACCGTGACGCACGTGCAGCCCCGCCGCGCCGTGCCCGCCGATCACGAGCCGGAGGTGGCTGTCGATCGCGCCGGCGCGGGTGGGGTCGAGGAGGACGCGCATCGTGCTGACGGCACGCATGGGGTCGGCCACCACTTCCGCGCGGCGCAGCCGATGCTGGCGATGGCGGGCAAGGGGCGCGACGCCCTCGAGGTCGCGTGCACGGGTGAGGCACCAGTTGCGGATGTTCGCCGCGGGTGAGCGCTGGCCGATGGCCCGCAGCACGGCTGCCAGCCGGTCGCGGTCGGGCTGCTCGTCGCCCGCGGTGACCAGCCAGGTGGCCAGCTCCACAGCCCACCTCAGGTCGTCGGCGGCCAGGGCCACCTCGACCTGCTCGGCCACAGCGGCCCTCCCGCCGAAGCCGGTGATCATCCGCTCGGCCCGTTCCACCGGCGGCAGAGGGAAGAGCTTGGCCGGGTCGCCGTCGAACCACCCGCGCAACCCGTTGTGGATCTGGCGCACATGGTGCTCGGCCACCCCGTAGCGCTCGCTGGTGAGGTAATCGGTGTCGTAGACGTCGGGCAGGCGCACCTCGGCGGCCAGCTCGTCCGCGGTGAGCCCCCTGTTGATGCCGCGCACCGTCTGGTCCCACAGGTAGGCGATCGCATCCCGTGCCCGGGTTGCGCGTGCGCGCACTTCTGCGGCACCGCTGATCGGCGGGCCATGTGCGCCGACCAGGTGTTCGGCGCCCAGGCCCACCAGATGGTCGATGCCGCGCAGCAGCAGCCGCGGGTCGCGGTACTCCTCGCCGCGGATGGCGAAGATGTTGAACAGCGCCGGCCACACCAGGTTGTGCACGCACAACGACAGTTCCGGGAACCACAGGGTGACGGAGTCGTCGGCGTCGCTCGGCGCTGGGGTGACGCTCATCTGCAGGCCGGCGACCTGCAGCGTGGTCGCCGCGGCGAAGGAGTGGTCCGGTGGCACGAACCCGCGGGTGAACGGTGCGTGCTCCGGGTTGCGGAACGCCCATCCGAGACCCACGTTCACCAGCGCGTCGGGCCCGTCGGTGGGGAGCGAGATGCCGAACTGCTCGACCAGCCCGCGCGAGTACGCCGGGCCGATCTCGTCGGCGATGCGGTGGCGGTTGGCGACGATGCGCTCGTGGCCGTACACGGGTACCGGGCCGCCGGCGTCGGCGAACGCCTCCTCCGTGCCGTCGACATAGTGGAAGTGGGTGTAGACGACGGCCACGATCGGCCGGTCGGTGTCCTGGCGGAGGTGCCGCAGCGCCTCGCGCATCTCCTCGCGGGACTCTCCGGTGTCGATGGCGATGATCCCGTCCGGCCCCTCGACGAACGTCTGGTTGGACAGGCCGTTGCCCACCAGGCACCACGCCTTGGGGTGCACGCGGTACCACTCGCGTCGGAGTACCTCGCCGTGCGCCACATGGTCGCGGTGCGCCACCCCACCGTTCGGGGCCACCCGCACATGGTCCGGTGTGCGGTCGAAGCTGCGACTGTTCATGAACATCCCCCAGGAGTCGGTCCTGTCACCGTAGGCCATGACCGGCGTGGGTGACGTGTGGCACACTCTCGACTCATGAAGACCAACATCGGTGCCCTCCTCGCCAAGCGCGCGCTCATGAACCCGCACAACGAAGCGCTCTTCGATGTCGCCGCAGGGCGCCGCTTCAACTACGCCGAGCTCAACGACCGCACGAACCAGGTGGCCAACGCCCTGCTGGCCTCCGGCGTCGGCAAGGGCGACCGGGTGTCGTTGCTGATGATGAACAGCCACGAGTTCGTCTCCAGCTTCTTCGCCATCGCCAAGGTCGGCGCGGTGATCGTGCCCCTCAACTGGCGCCTGGTGCCCGACGAGCTGGAGTTCATCCTCAAGGACTCCGGCAGCACCCTGCTGATCGCCGGCGCCGAGTTCGGCGCAGCCGTCACCGAGCTGCAAGCCCGTGGCGACCGCACCGACATCCGCACCTGGGTGCACGTCGGCGACGCTGCGGCCCGCCCGGCCTTTGCCGTGCAGTTCGACGAGTGGGTGGACGCCCAGGGCACCTCCGAGCCGGAGCTCACGGCGTGGAACGACGACCTGCTGTACATCATGTACACCTCCGGCACGACTGGCCTGCCGAAGGGTGTGATGCACACCCACACCACCCAGATGGCCGCGCTGTACACCCTCAACGCCACCGCGGACTACCGCATCGGCGACCGCTATCTCAACCCGATGCCGCTGTTCCACGTCGGTGCGCTCACCCCGGCCATCACCACCGCCTACCGCGGTCTGTCGCACGTGCTGATGCGTGCCTTCGACCCCTCGGCGGTCTGGAAGCTGGTGAAGGAGGAGAAGATCACCAGCTCGCTGCTGGTGCCGGCAATGCTCGGCGCGATGCGGATGGTCTACGACCCCGCCGTGCACGACCACTCCAGCGTGCGCTGGTTCCTCAGCGGCGCGGCCCCCGTGCCGAAGGCGCTGATCGAGGCCTACGCAGGGATGGGCATCGAGATCCACCAGGTGTACGGCCTCACCGAGACGTGCGGCCCAGCCTGCCTCACCACACCGGAAGACGCGCTGCGCAAGGCGGGCTCCACCGGCAAGGCGTTCTTCCACACCGACGTGATGGTCGTGCGCCCGGACGGCACGGAGTGCGACGTGGACGAGCAGGGCGAGGTGCTGGTCGCCGGCGACCACATCATGACCGGCTACTGGAACCGGCCCGAGGCCACCGCCGAGGCGTTGGAGGGCGGCTGGCTGCACACCGGCGACGTGGCCGTCCGCGACGACGAAGGCTTCATCTGGATCCACGACCGCCTGAAGGACATGATCATCTCCGGCGGCGAGAACGTGTACCCGGCCGAAGTGGAGAACGTCATCCTCACCTGCCCCGGCGTGGCCGATGTCGCGGTGATCGGTGTGCCCTCGGAGAAGTGGGGCGAGACGCCGCTGGCGATCGTGGTGAAGAAGGACCCCGCGCTCGAGGAGCGCGCGGTCATCGAGCACTGCGACGGCAAACTGGCCCGCTACAAGATGCCGTCCGCGGTCCGTTTCGTGGACGTCGTGCCGCGCAACGCCAGTGGCAAGGCACTCAAGCGCGACCTTCGCCTCCAGTTCCCCAGCCTGTAGCCCGAGCCCTCCGCAAGTTGGCGGTAGGACGGGACTGGCCCGCACTTCAGCGCCAACTTGGGGGGTCAGGGGAGGGCGACGATCGCCTCGTGCTCCAGCGAAGCGACGACGGTGCCCTCGACGGTGATGTGCACGTCGAGCACGGCGCGCTCGCCGTGGGCCTGGAAGCGGTGCACGACCACACCGTGGATCTCCGCCTCCGCGCCCACGGGCGCGAGCGCGTGATGGCGCACGATGCTGCGGGTGTGCACCCAGCTGCCGCGGGCGACTTCCGTGTGCACGAGGTGGTTGGCGAGCGCCGGCCACACGGCGGGGTGGACGACGCCGTGCTGCTCGTAGAGGTCGAAGCCCTCGCCGGCGCGGTTGCCGTAGTCGCTGCCGAGCTCGCCGCGGAGCTGCAACCGCTTGACCGGCAGCGACTCCCCGGCCCGCATCGGCACCAGCGGGCCGCCGTCGCGCACCGCGCGGAACACCGCCCGCGGCTGCTCCGGCTCGTCGGTGACGGCCTCAACCAGCACGGCCTCGTCGTCCGTGTGGGGCACGCAGCGCACGGTGTCGCCGTCGAACACCGGGCGGCGGAAACGCACCTCGCCGCCACCACCCGCCAGCCACTCCAGCCCCCACGCGGCGGCGATCGGGTGGGTGAGGTAGGCGTAGGTGGTGACCCCGGCCACGAGCGCCCGCGGGAACCCGGCCGCCTGCGCCCCGGCGTCGGTGTGGATCGGGTTGCGCGCGTGTTCCGGCAGGTTCTGCGCGCGCACCGACCACGCCTGGGGTGCAGGGGGAGGGAGCGGGTTCAGAACGTCGTCTCCTTCACCAGGCCGCCGGTGCGGTCGAAGGTGCGCCACACGCCCACCTGGGTGCCGTCCTTGAACGAGCCGGTACGCATCAGGCTGCCGTCCTTGCGCCACCACTGCCAGTCGCCGTGCATCTGCTCCTTGCGTCGCTTGCCGCGGTACTCCAGCCGGCCGTTGTCGTACAGGCTGCGGGCCGTGGCGCCGGTGGCGTACTTGTCGTTCTCCAGCACGATCCGCGCGGCCACCAGCTGGCGCAGGAGGCCGACTGGCAGTGGCCGGTCGATCGGGAAGCGCAGGGTGCCGGCATCCCAGTCGTAGCCCTCCAGTGCGGCCGCCGGCAGCCGGCCGACGGTGTCGCCGCTGTGCGGGAAGTAGGAGCAGTGGGCCTTGAACCCGGCGACCCCGGCGATGGCCGCGCCGTCGCACTTGAACGCCGGCATGCCGTAGCTGATGCACGCCTCGGCGTCGGGGAGGATCGTGCGCAGGCGGGCGGCGACGGTGAGGAGGGTGGTGCGCTGTGGTTCCGGCTGGGCGGCAAGGTACGCGGCGAATGCGGCCTCGGGGGACGGAGAAGGCATGGAGCTGGACTGTAGTTCCGGGTCGTCGGCGGATGAGGCCCGGTCGTACGGTGGCCGACGTGGCCGCGTCGACTGTCCCCGGATTCACCACTCGCCGGCTGTTGCTCGTGCTCCTTGCCCTGATCATGGCCGTCTTCCTGGCGTCGATGGAGACCTCGATCATCGCCACGGCGCTTCCCACCATCGCCGGCGATTTCAACGCTTTCGAGAGCCTGGCCTGGGTGGGCACGGCCTACATCGCCACCTCGGCCATCGGGACCCCGCTGCTCGGCAAGCTCTCCGACCTGTACGGCCGCCGCCTGATCTTCCAAACCACGATGGCCACGTTCGTGGTCGGCTCGCTCCTGTGCGGCATTGCCCCGTCGATGGGTTGGCTGATCGCCTTCCGGGCACTGCAGGGAATCGGCGGCGGTGGCATCCAGGCGCTCGCGTTCGCGATCCTCGGCGACATCCTCCCGCCCCGGGAGCGTGGCCGGTTCATCGGCTACTTCACGCTGTCATTCGTCGGGGCTGCACTGATCGGCCCGGTGATCGGCGGGGTGATCATCGACCACTTCGATTGGGCCTGGATCTTCCTCATCAACGTGCCGCTGGGCCTGCTGGTGATGGTGGCGTGCCACTACGCGCTGCGGCTGCCGTTCCAGCGGCGTGAGGCGAAGCTCGATCTCGTCGGCGCGGCCCTGCTCTCCGTCGCCGTGGGGTCGTTGATGATCGGCCTCGCTCAGGGCGGCGAAGAAGGCTGGACCGAATCGTTCGTGCTCGGCCTGTTCGCTGTCTCGCTCGTGACGACGGCGGTGTTCATCGTGGTGGAGCGGCGGGTGCCGGAACCGATGATCCCCCTGCGGCTCTTCGGCAACCGGGTGATGCTGGTGTGCATCGCGCTGGGTACCTGCGCCGGCGTGGTCACCTATGGCGCCGGCAACTTCCTCCCGACCTACTTCCAGGTGTCGCGGTTCGTGGACCCAACCGTCTCCGGCCTGCGCATGGCGCCGCAGATGCTGGGTGTCAGCCTCGCCACGTTCGGCATCGGCCGGCTGATCGCCCGCACCGGGCGTTACCGGGTGTTCCCGATCATCGGTACGGCGGTCAGCACGGTGGGCTTGCTGTCCGTCGCCCAGATCGACGGCGACATCTCCTACTGGTGGCTCGTGGTCCCCATGGTCTTCATGGGGTTCGGTGCGGCCTCGGTGTTCACCACCACCTCGATCGCCGGGCAGAACGCAGTGGAGTTCCGCGACCTCGGGGTGGCGACGTCGACGATGATGTTCTTCCGTTCCCTCGGTGGAGCGTTCGGGTACGCGGCCTTCGGCACGATCCTCAACGCCACGATCCGCAGCGATGTTCCTGCGCGAACTGGGCTGACCGGCGACGAGGCGATGGGCAGCAT
Organism: Actinomycetota bacterium; assembly: GCA_052034175.1. Taxonomy (GTDB): domain Bacteria; phylum Actinomycetota; class Acidimicrobiia; order Acidimicrobiales; family Ilumatobacteraceae; genus UBA668. The sequence continues at coordinate 1,064 of JBPOIX010000205.1, read as the reverse complement.
CCGCCAACCGGCGGTGATCAAGAAGCTCGAGCCGGCGGTTCGGTCCGCCATCACGGACAGCGTGGCCACCGGTGTCAGCCGCATCTACTGGGTGTGCGGTGCGGTGATGGCGATCGGCTTCCTCATCGCGCTGGCGCTGCCGGAGAAGCCGCTGCGCATGCGGGCCGGCCTTTCCGACGCGATGGAGGGCAAGGAGCCCGCCACCGCCAGCTGGGGGTGCCGCGAAACCCGGGCGGCGAGCAGGGAACCTGCTCTGCGAGACTGCAACGGCCCGAGGAGGTCGATGTCGTGAAGGTGTTTCGCCAGCTGCTCGCCAATGTGCTCATCACGTCGGTGATGAGCTACTTCATCTGGTTCGCGCTCACCTTCTGGGTCTACCTCGAGACGCGTTCGGTCGTCGCCACCTCGGTGCTCGGCGGCTCGTTTGGCGTGTTCGCCGCGGTGTCCGGCATGTACTTCGGCACCTATGTGGATCACACCCGCAAGCACGCAGTGATGGTGCGGGCCTCGCTGTGGTCGCTGGCGCTCTATGCCGCCGCCGGCGGGTTGTACCTGCTGGTCGAGCGGGAGGAACTGCTCGATCTCAAGCACCCAGCGTTCTGGGCGTTCGTGGCGCTCCTGATGGGCGGCACGATGGCGAGCACCTTGCGGAGCATCGCCCTCTCCACGGTGGTGACGCTGCTCGTGGAGGACGGCCATCGCGATCGGGCGAACGGGATGATCGGCACGGTCATGGGGGTGTCCGTGGCGTTCACCTCGGTGCTCAGCGGGTTCGTGGTCGGCCGCCTGGGGATGGGCTGGGCGGTGGCATTCACCGTGGGCGTGCTCACGCTGGCGGTCGTGCACCTCGTCGCGGTGCACGTGGAGGAGGAACAGCCCGCGCCGCCCGCGCCGCACGCCCGGGCCGTGGACATCGCCGGTGCGCTGGCGGCGCTGCGCGAGGTGCCGGGCCTCGGTGCGCTGATCGCCGTCGCCGCGTTCAACAACCTCATCGGCGGCATCTACCGGGCCTTGCTCGACGCCTACGGCCTGGAGCTCGTCTCGGTGGAGACGTGGGGCGTGCT
>JBPOIX010000397.1:0-2176 GCA_052034175.1 Actinomycetota bacterium | reverse complement strand
GCCCACCACCGTCTCACCCGATGGACGAGCCGGAAGAACAGCGCCAAAGGACGCGTCGCGATGGGTTGATCGGTGGCCGTCGGGCGGGGCTGGAGCGCTCTCGGTCGGCCGACGAAGTGGAGGCGCTGGTCAGCGACGCCGAGACTTTCCTGCGTTGGGACTGCGACTACCGGAAGAGTTCTCTCACCATGTTCGACCCGGGGGACATTGACGAGTACCTGCTCTCGTGGTGTCCGCGGAAGTTGTCCTACCCGCCGGAGGCCTGGCTCGGTGTGGTCGACGCACTGATCGCCTACCTCGAGTTCCTCGCCGAGGCCGGGCAGTGGCGCGGGCCGGCATCGCAGGCGCGCGCCGTGGCCGCCCATGCGAGCCGGCAGACGCTGGCCTACCTCGATGCGATGGCGGACCCGTCGAACTACGGCATGGCCAAGGGCATGTTCATGGGGCCCGCATTCGCCGGTGCCGACATCGACGTCACCGACCCGGCCTCGTTGCAGGCGGCGATGGATCGCTTCAACAGCCTGCCGTTCGAGGAGCGCAAGGCGCTGACGGACGGGCCTCTGGGGGCCACCATGCTGGCGCAGGGTGCCGCCGAACGGCGAGCGCGGGCCTCGTTCGACATGCCGCCGGTCCGGCTGCCGGCGCAGGCTGCGGTCGAGGCCGCAGCGGCGCAGAGCCCGTTGTACCGGGCGGTCGTGGGGTTGCGCGGGTACATCGGCGAGCACGGCGTGGCCCTCACCCAGAAGGGCAACCTCAAGCTGGTCGACTGCCGGGCGCTCGTCGACCGGCTGAGCACCGGCGACGCGTTCGAGTATGGGCCGCCCGGCTACACCAGCGCGGTGCGGTCGATGGACGAACTGCCGCAGCTGTCGTTTCTGTTCGACCTGGCGCTGGAGGCCGGTGCCACGCGGCGGGTGAAGGGCCGGCTGGTGCCGGTGAAGCGCTGGCGCACCGAGCCGGTCGCCGCGGCGACGGAGCTGGCGGAGGTGGCGGCCGACCTGCGGTACGAAGGCATGCACCCCTGGCTCGACCGGATCGAAGAGGTGGTGGCCAACGGGCTGCCCTATCTGCTGGCCCCGGCGATGGGGTACGGAGTGGGGCTCTCCTTGGAGGAGATGACCGAGTTCGCATGCGCCGCGGCCGCCGGCACAGGGCCGCGGCCGTCGTGGGCCACCGATGAGGTGATGGAGGAGGTCGTCGGCCGGTCGGTGCAGGCACTGATGGAACGCATGGCGTTCGCGGGTGTGGTGACCATTGCCGACGAGGCCGTCGCAATGACCGCGTTCGGCGTGCAGTTCATGGTGGGCACCATGCGGTCGAACGGGTTCAACGTGCCCGAAGTGCCGTCGCTCGAGCGGTTGAGCGCCGAGGATTTGTTGACAACGATGACCGACGCCACCGTGTTCGCCGGCGCTGCAGCTTTGAGTGAATGGCAACCCGAATGGACCGCCGAACGCAAGTGCGACGAGCTGGTGGACGCCTTGCTGGACGTGCCGGTCGAACGGCGGAGCGCGCACCAGCGATACGGCGCCTTCGCGCTCCTCGGCGCCGCCCCGACCGCTGCGGCCGAGCCGGCGCTTACCCGGCTCCTCGGAACGCCGTATGCGGGCTACGCAGCGACAGCGTTGGCCGGCGACGACCTACCCGTGCCCCGTGACGACGCCGAGTTCGTTGAGGAACTTGACGGCGTGATGGACCTGACGTCGGTGATGCTGCCGTGGGTGGACGACTGCTACCTCGACATCACCGTCGACGGCGCGGCCGCGGTGGTGCCGCTGGTGAGGGGGCTGCTCGACGGCACCCCACCCGACGTGCTGGAGACGCTGGCGCTCGTGCCCGTGCGCGAGGTGGCGGACGTGTTGGAGGCCGTGGGCGCTGTCTACCCGGACAAGCGCGTGGCGAAGACGGCCCGCACGGTGCTGCATAAGTGGCACAGCCGCTGGGGACGGTAGGTCGAGGGCCGGGCGGGGTCGGGGGTCGGTCGCGGGTCCGGTCGCTGCCGGGTCGCGCCGGTTGGTCGCGGTCCGGTCGGGGTCGGTCGCGCCGGGGCGCGCCACGGGAGTACGGTTCGCGCCCAGGGGGACTCGTCAGGGAGGGGGCGTGATGAACGTTCGATCCATCCTCGAGCGCAAAGGGGCCGAGGTGGCCACGATCGCCGGTGCGGCATCGCTGGCCG
>JBPOIX010000244.1:0-2674 GCA_052034175.1 Actinomycetota bacterium | reverse complement strand
CGGTGCCGCTGACATAGTCGACGTTCACGCCGGCGACGTCGTTGTCCGTCACGTCGACCTCGAAGGCGTCCTGCGTGGCGTCGTAGAGAGGGTCGGCGCTGGCGAACGTGAACCGCAACTCGCACGTGTGCGGCGCCGCCTCGTCGCGGAAGTCCTCGTCCCACGGGTCGTCGACCGCGAACACGGTCAGGGCCATGCCGGTCTGCCAGTTGGCGTTGAGGATCGTGGTCTCCAGCGGCGAGGCGGAGGTGCCCGTGGTACTGCCGTCGAAGATCGTGCAGTCGCGGTCGGGGGTGATCGTCATCTCGACATCCGCGGGGTCGCCGAACGCGGCCCGTTCCGGGAGGAGCAGCGCGTTCACGAGCTCGAGGTTGGGGCGCGACTGGAGCGCGACCGTGATCGTGTCGCCCGTGCCGGGGGTGGCCTCGGAGACGGCCGTGGCGCCGCCGCTCTCGGTGACGAGCACACCGGGCTGGTCGTCGTCCTGGATGTTGAGCTCGTGATCGTTCGGCTCGGCGATCGCCACGCCGGGCGTGGGGCTGCCGGTGAGCTCGAGGAACGCCTGCTCGCCGAGGAGTTCGGCGATGTCGTCCTGAAAGATCGTGATCGGCACATTGACCACGGCGCCGTCGGCCGAGCCGGCAGGGAAGACCACTGCGCCGCCCGTGATGTTCAGGTCGTCGAACGGGTCCGCGCCGCTGCCGAGCCACGCCGACGAGCCGGCGCCCACGCCGACGTTCACCGTCAGCGCCGACGGCAACGGGTTGTCCGCCGCGTCGAGGATCTTCAGCTTCACACCAACCGTGCCGCTGCCGGCGCCCTCGTTCACCGAACTGGTGCCGGTGACGAAGTTGACCACGAAGCGGGCGTACTCGTAGGCCCCGATGTCGCAGTCGCCCACCTGCGGCGAGTTCACCGAGTTGTCGCCGTCCAGGCCGCGCTCCACCGAGCGGGCGTCGATCGTGCCGCAGTACGCCTGGTCGCCGTTGTCGATCGCGGTGGAGCCGGCGAGCAGGGCGTACGTGCGCTGCACCTCCGGCCCGCCGTTCTGCGCCAGCGGCCCGAGGTTGGTGATGTCGCCGACGTCGGTGGAGTTGAGGATGGAGCACGCGCTCGCATCGATGAGGTTCCGCGAACCGGTGTGCGTGCCGACGCCGGTGGCGGTGCAACTCGTCGTGCCGGTGACGATGCTGTTGACCATCCTCCCGCCACCAGCGCGGATGATCTGCCCGGCGTTGACGAACGTGACGCGCTGGAAGTCGTAGGTCTGGGTGTTCGTCACCGTGAAGAGCACACCGCTTCCGCCCGACACCGTGGAGTCGTACAGCTCGACGATCTTCCCCGCCTGGCTGGAGTCCAGGTACATCACACCGCCGTTGGTGGCGGTGTTGTCCTTCAGCAGGCTGCGCTCGAGGTGCAGCATCGGGTTGCTGTTCGCCGCGTTGGACGCGATCACCCCGCCAGCGAAGGCCGCGGAGTTGCCCTCGAACAACACGGCGTAGCCGTTGATCGTGGCCGGCCCTTCTTCCACGAAGATCGCACCGCCGCGGCCGACCGTGCCACTGCCGTTCGCCCGGTTGTTGATGTACGCGCCACCGTTGTTGGTGATGGTCGGTGCCGTGCCGAACACTGCGCCGCCACGGCCCGTGTCGCTGACCGAGTTGTCGCGCAGCACAACATTGTCGAGCGTGAGGTGCGAGCCGGTGATCGGCCCGCCCGTGTTGACCGCGCCCAGGTAGATCGCGCCACCCTCACCGTTGACACCGAATCCGGACGCACCATTCGCCTTGCCGTTGCCGCCGCGCACCGTCAGGTTCGCCAGCTTCAGCGACCCGGCAACGAGGCCCCCGAAGCCGACACCGAACGGGCGGACGGCGTTGTTGCCGTCGATGACGAAGTTGGCCGGGTTGAGGGTGGGCCCGATGATCTCCAGCGGGTTGTTCATGTCGTAGATCACGTCGAACGGCTGCACCCCACTGCCGTTGTTCCAGCTCAACGTCATCGTCTGCCCGGCCAGCGACGCGTCGATCTGGATCACGTCGAGCACGCCCGACACGGGTGCACCGGGCGTGCAGTCCACGTCGTGCGAGTTGGAGTTGTTCTGCGCTGCGCTGATGGCCGCGCGCAGGCTGCACTTGCCGTCGGTGGGGAAGACGTACGACCCGTTGGGCGCGATGTCCAGCGCCGTGTTGACCGTGATCGACGAGGCGTACGCCGGTGGCACACCGGCGGGGGGCACCACCGTGACCACCACACTCATGAGGAACATGCCGATGGCGGCAGCTGACGCCCGATTTCCCGTCTGGCGCATGAGGGCAACCTAACAGTTCGGAGGCCACGCTCCGCGCGAGGCCCGCCCCGCCGAGGGCGAGCCGAGTCAGGCACGTTCGAGGCAAATTGCCAAATGTTGATCTACTTTGTCGGCATTCAGATATCGTGGCGCCGTGCTCGCCACCGCCCTCGCCACCGCCTCCGCCGAGCCAGGTGTGTTGCCCTACGCGCTGGCCGGCTTGCTCGCCGGCCTCGCCATCGGGCTCACCGGAATGGGCGGCGGCGTCATCCTCACGCCGATCATGGTGCTGGCCCTGGGTGTGCCGGCGAAGGTGGCCGTCGGCAACGACCTCTTGGTGTCGCTGCTGGTGAAGCCGATTGGTGCCGCGGCGCACGGCAAGGC
>JBPOIX010000253.1:0-2079 GCA_052034175.1 Actinomycetota bacterium | reverse complement strand
CGATCGCCGCCAGGTCGTCGCCCTCCTGGGGGAACACGTATTGCCGAGCCGTCATGGCGCCCGAGCGTAGGTGCAGGGTGGCACGGCGGCCCTGTCGGAGCACCGCGGCCTCGCCCTACGTGGGTCTGCATCCGCCGGAGCGGGTGGACGCCTCAGCCGATGTCGAAGCGGTCGGCGTGCATCACCTTGGTCCAGGCGGCCACGAAGTCGCGGACGAACTTCTCCCGGTTGTCGTCCTGCGCGTACGCCTCGGCGTAGGAGCGCAGCACGGAGTTCGAGCCGAACACGAGGTCGACTCGGGTGGCGGTCCACTTCACCGCACCGGTGGCTCGGTCGCGCACCTCGTAGGTGCCGTCGGCGCCGGGGTGCCAGGTGTTGGCCATGTCCGTGAGGTTGACGAAGAAGTCGGTGGTCAGGACACCGACGCGGTCGGTGAACACGCCGTGGCCGGACCCGGCGTGGTTCGTGCCCATCACTCGCATGCCACCGATGAGCACCGTCATCTCCGGTGCCGTGAGACCCAGGAGCTGGGCGCGGTCGAGGAGCATCTCTTCGGCGGTGACCGAGTACTGCGCCTTCTGCCAGTTGCGGAACCCGTCAGCAACCGGCTCGAGGTAGGCGAACGACTCGACGTCGGTCTGCTCCTGGGTGGCGTCGCCGCGGCCCGGCAGGAACGGCACGGTGATGCTCACTCCGGCCGCGGCCGCCGCCTGCTCGATGCCCGCGTTGCCGGCCAGCACGATGACGTCGGCGACACTCGCGCCGGTGTCGGCGGCGATGCCTTCCAGGGCGGCGAGCACCTTCTCCAGCCGGGCCGGTTCGTTGCCTGCCCACCCGCGCTGCGGTGCGAGGCGGATGCGGGCACCGTTGGCGCCACCGCGGAAGTCGCTGCCACGGAACGTGCGAGCGCTGTCCCACGCGGTGGCGACCATCTCGCCGACGCTGAGGCCGCTGGAGGCGAGGCGTGCCCTCACCGCGGCCACGTCGTACTCGGTGGAGCCGGCGGGGATGGGGTCCTGCCACACGAGGTCCTCGGTCGGGACTTCGGGGCCGATGTAGCGGCTCTTCGGACCCATGTCGCGGTGGGTGAGCTTGAACCAGGCCCGGGCGAACACCTCGGAGAAGTAGGCCTGGTCGTTGGCGAAGCGTTCGGAGATCTCGCGGTAGATCGGGTCCTTGATCATCGCCATGTCGGCGTCGGTCATCATGATGCGCGTCGCCCCCTGGCCGCTGGACGGGTCGCCGTGCTCGACATCGCCGGGCGTGTCCTGCGGCGTGAGGCCGATTGGCTCCCACTGCCACGCACCGGCCGGGCTCTTGCGAAGCTCCCAGTCGTAGCTGAACAGCATGTGGAAGTAGCCGTTGTCCCACCTGATCGGGTTCGCCGTCCAGGCGCCCTCGATACCCGACGTGACGCTGTCGTGGCCGATGCCACGTCCCTGGTGGTTGTTCCACCCGAGCCCCTGCTCCCAGAGCTCGGCGCCTTCCGGCTCGGGGCCGAGGCGGCCGGCGTCGCCGTTGCCGTGCGCCTTTCCGACGGTGTGGCCACCCGCGGTGAGCGCCACGGTCTCCTCGTCGTTCATGCCCATGCGAGCGAACGTGACGCGCACGTCCTGGGCGGTGCGCAGCGGGTCGGGCTGACCGCCCACGCCTTCGGGGTTCACGTAGATCAGCCCCATCTGCACCGCGGCCAACGGGTTCTCCAGCGACTCACGGTCGGCGGCGGCGTCGTAGCGGTTGGCGGCCAACCACTCCTTCTCGGAGCCCCAGTAGATGTCCTTCTCCGGGTGCCAGATGTCGGTGCGACCGAGGCTGTAGCCGTACGTCTGCAAGCCCATCGACTCGTAGGCGACGTTGCCCGCCAACACCATCAGGTCAGCCCAGCTGAGCAGGTTGCCGTACTTCTTCTTGATCGGCCACAGCAGGCGGCGAGCCTTGTCCAGGTTGGCGTTGTCGGGCCACGAGTTGAGCGGGGCGAAGCGCTGATTGCCCGTGTTGGCGCCACCGCGGCCGTCGGCCGAGCGGTAGGTGCCGGCCACGTGCCAGGCCATGCGGATCATCAGGCCGCCGTAGTGCCCC
>JBPOIX010000412.1:0-17829 GCA_052034175.1 Actinomycetota bacterium | reverse complement strand
TGCACACCGGGCACCCGACGGCGAAGAACGACAAGAGGCCGCCGAGGCCGCCGGTGCGGGCCGTGCGTTGCTCCTGCGCGTCGAGCCCGTCGTCCGCGCTGCCCGGCTCGCGGACGTAGGTGGCCAGCAGGACGCCACCGAGCACCGCCGTGATCGCCAGCACCGGGTAGGACCACCAGGTGACGGGTACGGGCCGCCCGAACACGGGGTTGGGGATGACGTCGGTGGGCAGGCCGACGACGAGCGCCGTGGCCACCGCGCCGATCGCGGCCATCCACCAGCGGCGGGCGGAGAACTGCTGCAGCGAGGAGAGCACGGGCACAGCGTAGGGCCGGGCTACCCTCGGGGCCATGCGCCTGACGCCGACCGACCGCGACCGGTTGTTGATCTTCACGGCGGCTGAACTCGCCCGCGCCCGCCGGGCGCGTGGCCTGCTGCTCAACGTGCCCGAGGCCACGGCGCTGATCGCCGACACCGTGTGCGAAGCCGCGCGCGACGGCCGGAGGGTGCTGGAGGCCGCCGCCGCCGGGGCGTCGGTGCTCACCGAGGGCGACGTGCTGCCAGGTGTGCCCGACATCGTGCGCGAGGTGAAGGTGGAGGCTGTGTTCGCCGATGGCACCCGGATGGTGGTGGTGCGCGACCCGTTCGGCGAAGGGGCGGGGCTGGGGGCAGAGGGGCCAGGTGCCGTGCTGCCCGCAGCGCACGAACCCGTCACTCCGGACGGGATGATTCGCATCGAGGTCACCAACACGTCGGACGTGCCGGTGAGCATCACCTCGCACTTCCACTTCTTCGAGGTCAACCCGCGGCTGCAGTTCGACCGGGCGGCGGCGTACGGCATGCGCCTGGGGGTGCCTGCCGGTTCGGCGGTGCGCTTCCCGCCGGGTGGCGCGCTCGAGGTGCCGCTCGTGCCGATCGGCGGGGCCAGGGTGGCGGTGGGCTTCGCCGGGCTGGTGGACGGGCCGCTCGACGCGGATGGGGCACGCGAGGGCGCGCTGGCCCGTGCCCGCGAGCAGGGCTACCTGGGGGCATGACATGACTGGCACGAACCATCAGCGCTACCGCCACTCGCACGGCCAGTTCGAGCACAGCCACGACGGAGGCGAGGCCCCGCACAGCCACCTCCACCCGGACGAGATCCTCCCCGACGACTACGCCGCGATCCACGGGCCGACGGTGGGCGACCGGGTGCGGCTGGGCGACACCGGCCTCGTGATCGAGGTCGAGTACGACGCCCAGCAGCGCGGCAACGAGTTCCTCGCCGGGTTCGGCAAGACGGCCCGCGACGGGCTGGCGATGAAGGGCGCCGCGGTGCGCGACACCTGCGACATCGTGATCTCCAACGTGGTGGTCGTCGACGCCACCCGGCGCATCGGCAAGGTGTCGATCGGGATCCGCGAAGGCCGCATCTGCGGCATCGGCCGGGCCGGCAACCCGGACACGATGGACGACGTGGACGTCGTGGTGGGTACTGGCACGACGATCATCAGTGGCGAGGGGCTGATCGCCACCGCCGGTGCGATCGACACCCATGTGCACCTCCTGTCGCCGCGGATCATGGAGGCCTCGCTGGCGTCGGGGGTCACCACCATTCTCGGGCAGGAGTTCGGGCCGATCTGGGGGGTGGGCGTGAACTCGCCGTGGGCGCTGCGCCACGCGTTCAACGCGTTCGACCAGTGGCCGGTGAACATCGGGTTCCTCGCTCGTGGCTCGTCGTCGGTGGCCGACCCGCTGGTGGAGGCCCTCGTCGAGGGTGGCGCGTGCGGCTTCAAGGTGCACGAGGACATGGGTGCGCACACCCGTGCGCTGGACACCGCGCTGAACGTGGCCGAGGCGCACGACGTGCAGGTGGCGCTGCACACCGACGGGCTGAACGAATGCCTCAGCGTGGAGGACACGCTGGCCGTGCTGGATGGGCGCACGATCCACGCCTTCCACATCGAAGGGTGCGGCGGCGGGCATGTGCCGAACGTGATGCGCCTGGCGGGTGTGGCCAACGTGCTCGGGTCGTCCACCAACCCGACCCTGCCGTTCGGACGCGACGCGCTGGACGAGCACTACGAGATGATCTTCTCCGCGCACGGGTTGAACCATCACAGCCACAGCGACCACCACCTGGTGAACGACCGCATCCGCGGCGGCACCATGGGCGCGGAGGGCGTGCTGCACGATCTGGGCGTCATCGGCATCACGTCGAGCGACGCGCAGGGGATGGGGCGTGCGGGGGAGACCGTGCGCCGCACGTTCCAGCTGGCGGCGCGGATGAAGCAGGCCGCCGACACGGGGCCGACGCAGCACGACAATGAGCGAGTGCGCCAGTACATGGCGAAGTTGACGATCAACCCGGCCATCGCCCACGGGCTGGCCCACGAGATCGGCTCGCTCGACGTGGGCAAGCTGGCCGACATCGTGCTGTGGCGGCCGGACCACTTCGGCGCCAAGCCGCAGTTGGTGTTGAAGAGCGGCTTCCCCGCGTTCGGGGTCACCGGCGACCCCAACGCCACCACCGACTCCTGCGAGCCGCTGGTGCTCGGGCCGCAGTTCGGTTCGTTCGGTGCCACCGCCGCGGACATCTCGGTGGCGTTCGTGGCCGGCGTGGCGGTGGAGGCAGGCAACGACCATATGACCACCCGCCGCCGCCGCGTCAGCGTGAAGCGCACCCGCGGCATCGGGCCACGCGACCTCGTGCTCAACGACCGCCTTGGCAGCGTGGGTGTGGACCCCGCCACCGGGATGGTCACCCTCGACGGTGAGGGCGTGTACGTCGACCCTGCGGACGAGGTGTCCCTCTCCCGCCTGTACTTCCTGTGAGGTTCCTCCCATGACCACCCCCCGCCTCGCCGGGTTCTCCATGCCGCCCGAGTGGGCGCCGCACGAGTGCACCTGGATGGAGTTCCCGCCCGCCAACGACGCCTTCGGCACGGACGCCGTGGAGATGGACAAGGCGCGCCGGCTGTGGGCCAGCGTGGCCAACACCATCAACCAGTTCGAGCCGGTGAAGATGGTGTGCAACGTCGGTGAGGCCGACGTCGCCCGGTCGATGCTCGACTCGTCGATCGAGTTGTTCGAGACGCCCATCGGCGACTCGTGGTGCCGGGACAGCGGGCCGACCTTCCTCACCCACCCCGACGGCCGCCTGGGCGCCACCCACTGGACGTTCAACGCCTGGGGCGATCGCGGCTTCAGCGACCCGACCGACGAGCGCCATGTCGGCGCGTTCATCGCCGGCGTCGCCGGCGCGGAGCTGTTCTCCAGCTCGATGGTGAACGAGGGCGGCGGCATCCATGTGGCTGGCGAGGGCACGGTGATCTGCACCGCGACCGAGCAGCTCGACCTGCGTCGCAACCCGACCTGGAACGCCGAGCAGGTGGAGACCGAGCTCAAGGCGTACCTCGGCACGAGCCACACGATCTGGGTGCCGCAAGGGCTGACCGCCGACTACGGCGGCTACGGCACGAACGGCCACATCGACATCGTCTGCTGCTTCACCGAGCCCGGCACCCTGCTGGCGCACGTGCAGCAGAACCGCGAGCACCCGGACTTCGCGGTCAGCGAGCAGTACCTCGAGGTGCTGCGCAACAGCGTGGACGCGGCCGGTCGGCCGTTGCGGCTGATCGAGGTGCCGGCGCCTCAGGCGTTGCGGGCGCCCGACGGCGAGTTCGTCGACTGGGGTTATCTGAACCACTACATCTGCAACGGTGCGGTGATCCTGTGCACGTTCGGCGACCCGAACGACCAGGTGGCCATCGACATCCTGCGCGACGCCTACCCGGGCCGCGAGATCGTGCCCCACGACGCCCGCGGCATCTTCCAGTGGGGCGGCGGCATCCACTGCATCACCCAGCAGCAGCCGAGGGTGTAGCGGCGCGTGCTGCGCGACTTCCGCCCCGGCGACCAGGTGGCGGTGCGGACGCTGATCCTGGCTGGGCTGGAAGAACGCGGGGGTGTGCTCGACCCTCGGCACAACGCCGACCTCGACGACATCGCCGCGACCTACGGGCACGGGCGCACTGTGGTGGTGGAGCACGCGGGGCGAATCGTGGCCACCGGGACCGTGGTGCCGCGCGGCGACGGCGACGCGGAGATCGTGCGGATGTCGGTGGCGACCGACCGGCGTCGTGAGGGGCTCGGGGAGCAGATCGTCGGGGCGTTGACGGCGACCGCGTGGGCGTGGGGTTGCCGGCGCGTCGTGTTGGAGACCACCTCCACCTGGACCGATGCGATCGCGTTCTACCGGCGATGCGGCTTCGTGATCACCCACGAAGCCGACGGCGACTTCGGCCGGGACACCTGGTTCGCGAGGGAGATGCCCTCACGCTGACGGCCGGCCGCGCGAGGGCTCACTCACGGAGAACGGCCGACGCGGTCACGAGAGATCCCGCCGAGCGAGAGATTCAGTGCCAGCGTCGGCGATGGCGGTTCATCGAGGTGTTCGCAGGGCCCTCGCCGCGTGAAACTGGTACTGGAAAATGTGTGAAACGGGTATTGAGAGACGTGTGAAACTGGTACTGTGGAGGCGTGACCACCGAGCCGACGTATCGCGCTCGCCTTGTCGATGCACGGCTGGACGCGGCGATGGCGAGCTTCGCCGCGGTGATGATCGTCGGGCCGCGGGCGTCAGGGAAGACGACCACTGCGGCTCGTCTCGCGGCCCAGGTCGACCGTCTCGACGTGCCGGACACGGCAGCGACCTACCGTGCGGACCCCGACGCCGCCCTTCGGCGCGCCGCGCGGCCCCTGCTGCTCGACGAGTGGCAGGAAGTGCCCGAGGTGCTCGGCGCGGTGAAACGAGCCGTTGATCGCGACCGCACCCCCGGGCAGTTCATTCTCACGGGCAGTGTCCGGGCAACCAGCGACATGTCGACGTGGGCGGGCACCGGGAGGGTGGTGCGAATGGCGATGCATCCTCTCGCAGAACGCGAGGTCAACGGCCGCATCGCGGGCGGGGATTTCGTCGGTCGGATGATGGACCACTGGTTGGACGGCGTCTCGTCCGAACGCGCCGAGTTGGACATCGACGGGTACATCTCCCTCGCGGTGCGCGGGTCCTTTCCTGAGGTCGCCTGGAACGACCGCAGCGACGGTCAACGTCGAATGTGGCTGGACAGCTACCTCGATGACCTGGTCACCCGCGACGTCGAATCGACCGGTGCCTCGCGGGACCCCCAGCGGCTGAAGCGTTACGTGACTGCGCTCGCGTTGCACCTCGCGGGCCAACCGACCGACGCCACCCTGTTCCGCGACGCGGACGTCAACGCTAAGACGGCGGCTGCGTACGACCGCGCGCTCGCCGACCTCGCCGTGCTGGATCAGGTCCCGGCATGGAACTCCAGCAGGCTGAAGCGCTTGACCAAGGCGAGCAAGCGGTACCTGGTGGATACCGGCCTTGCTGCAGCGGCAGCAGGCGTCGACGCCAAGGACATCGTCCGTGAGAGCGATCTGCGCGGTCGTTGGTTCGATGCGTTCGCGACGATGCAGCTACGTGCCGAACTGGCGACCTCGCCGAGGCGGGCGATGCACCACCTGAGGGTGGAGAGCGGTCGTCACGAGATCGACCTCGTCATCGATGTCGGGGCAGGCCGCCTGTTCGCAATCGAGTTCAAGGCCGGTGCCGCTCCAACACGAGAGGATGCACGCCACCTCGTGTGGTTGCGCGACCAACTCGGCGATCGATTCGCCGGCGGTGTCGTGCTCCACGCCGGGCAGAACGTCATCGAGCTCGATGAGCGCGCAGCTGCCGTTCCGCTGAGTGCGCTCTGGGGGGCGTGACGCTTGCTCGCGTGGCGAACAGCTCCTGTTCGGCGCATAGGGTTGGCCTGTGGGCGAGCAGATCGACAACCGCACCGAGGCGTGGTTGACCTGGCTGGCGGATCGGTCGGCTGGCGACGGCTACACCGGCTACGACGCGGTCGGCTGGGAAGCGTCCACGTGGGTTCTGCACTCGATCTACGAAGTGCCCGGTAGTGATCCCAACATCACTCACGACGATCTTCACCGTCAGGCGGTCGAGAACGGCAGGACGCCGCCAGCGGTCGTCGGGTCGATCAACCTCGACAAGGTGTCGACCGTCGTCGGCAACTCGCTAGGAATGACGGTGGTGCAGCCGGGTTGGGCTCGCCTCCGATGGAGCGCGCTGGCGGAACGACTGTCGGTCGACGTGGGGAAGAGCGACCGACCACCGTGCCATCGATGGCTTCCCTACCGGAGCTGGCCCGCGAGCTTGATCCCGCCGGATGAGGGGTCACTCGACGAGGAAAGTTTCCGTGCGCTCGTCGAGGTACTGGCGGCCCACGCGCCACGCGGCCACTCGACATCGTGCGTCGCCTACTACTCCCCACTCGCATGTGTGGGGGTTTCGAACGAGGTCTTCATGGCGGGAGTGCAACTCGGTGATGTCGCACGGCTCGTCGACCCTGAAGCAGGGCGTGCCGGCACCCCGAGCAATCTCTGGCCGCTGGATCGGACGTGGATGATCTACACGGATTGGGACCTCTGGGGTACGAAGGTCAGTGGTTCCCGCGAGCTCATCGAGGCCGTCCTGTCGGTTCCTCAGCTCGAGTGCGTCAGTTGGGCGCCAGCGACCTGACGGCCGCAACCGCGACTTCGCCGAGCGGCGTGTGAGCAGTGCTCGAGCCGCGTCGGCCGATGGGAGAGGAGGGGACTCTCACTCGCGTGGCGACAACCTGGGTTGTCGGGGTGACAACCGGAGTTGTCGCTGGGCGAATTGGAGAACCCCGGCGCCCGCCGCCGGACTCAGGCTGCACGCCGCGCCAGTTCAGAAGCGGGTCACCAGGCTCACGCCCGGGGCGGCGAACCTGGCCATCGCCGGCAGGGCCTCGGGGATGTCCGCCAGCGACAGGCGCTGGTGCACCACGGCGGTCGGGTCGAGGCGGCCGTCGGCCACCATCGCCAGCACCTGCGGGATGCGCGACGCGGACAGGCCGTGCACGCCGAGCACCTCCAACTCGTCGCGGATCACGCGGGAGATCGGGAAGTCGGCCGTCGCCGCGGGGAACAGGCCGATCTGCACATGGCGGCCGAGGGGGCGCAACGACAGGACGGAGTTTGTGGCCGTCACCGCGCTGCCGAGGCACTCGACCGACACGTGCGCGCCGCCGACGAGGTCGAACACGGCGCTGCCCACGTCGTCCACCGTCGACGCGTCGAGCAGCACATCCGCGCCCACCGCGGTGGCCAGTTCGAGCGCGGCGCGGTTGATGTCCACCGCCACCACCTGCGCGCCGAGCGCCTGGCCGAAGGCGATCGCCGCCAGGCCGACGCCGCCGCAGCCGTGCACCACGAGCGTCTCGCCCTCCCGCAGGCGGCCCTGCTCCACGACGCCGCGGTAGGCGGTGGAGACGCGGCAGCCGACCAGAGCGGCCGCGGCGTCGGAGACGGCATCGGGCACATGCACGGCGTTGACGTCGGCGTAGGGGATGGTGGTGAACTGGGCGAACGCACCCCAGCGGGTGAAGCCGGGCTGCTCCTGGCGGCGGCACACCTGGTGCTGGCCCAGCAGGCACGGTTCGCACGAACCGCAACCGCACACGAACGGCACCATGATCCGGTCGCCGAGCGCCACCCGCTGCACGCCGGCGCCGACGGCCACCACCCGGCCGACGAACTCGTGGCCGCCCACGTGCGGGCAGACGATGTCCGGGTCGGTGCCGTGCCAGCCGTGGTAGTCGCTGCGGCACAGGCCGACGGCCAGCACCTCCACCACCACCTCGCCCGGGGCGGGGGAGGGGTCGGGCGCATCCACGACCGAGATCGGCCCCTCGAAGCGTTCGTACACCGCGGCCTTCATCCGGTCCGTTGTAGCAGGCCAGCGGCCCACACCTACGATGGCCGCATGGATCCTGCAGTCAAGAAGGTCGCCCTCCGAGCCCTCAACTACGGCCTTCACGTGCTCACCGCCGTGGACGGGGAGGACTACGCCGCCAGCGGGGTGAACTGGGTGTCGCAGGCCAGCTTCGAGCCGCCGCTGGTGATGGCCGCGGTGAAGGCCGACAGCGGCGCTGCGGCGATCGCGGCACGCTCCGGCTCGTTCGCCGTCAACGTGCTCGGCGCCGACCAGATGGACGTGGCCAAGGCGTTCTTCCGCTCCACCGTGCGCGAGAACGACACGCTCAACGGGCAAGGGTTCGAGCCCGGCCCTGCCACGGGCAGCCCGCTGATCACGGCGTGCGCCTACTGGTTCGAGTGCCATATCACCGACACCGTCGCCCGCGGCGACCACACGGTGTTCGTGGCCGAGGTCGTGGAGGCCGGCGTGCGCGACGACAGCGTGCGCCCGATGGTGCTCCGCGAGACCGGCATGAACTACGGCGGCTGACCCCGCGGAAATCCCGGGAGCAACCGGGGCCGCGACCCGGCAGGATGGTCGGCCGTGAGCAGCATCGTGGTGTCCGAGTTGGAGTACGCGCCCCCGGGGGCGGATTCGCTGTTCTTCGACCTCTCGTTCACCGTCGCCCCGGGCGAGCATGCGGCGATCGTCGGCGCGAACGGGGTGGGCAAGAGCACCATCCTGCGCATCCTCAGCGGTGAACTGCAGGCCGACGAAGGCGAGTTCGCTCTCGGCGGCACGGTGCTGCGGATGACGCAGGACGTCGGCATGTCGAACCCGTCCGACAGCCTGCGCGACATGTTGGTGGAGGTGGCACCCAACGCGTTACGGGACGCCGGCCGGGCGCTGCACCTGGCCGAGGCCGCGATGTACGCCGGCGACGACGACGGCACCCAGTACGCCGAGGCGCTCACCCACTGGGGCGACTGCGGCGGCTACGAGCTGGAGGCCCAGTGGGCCGCGGCCGCGAAGCGCAGCGTGAAGACCGACGTGGAGGACTTCGCCACTCGCAAGGTGGGCGAGCTCAGCGGTGGCGAACGCAAGCGGCTGGTACTCGACCTGCTGCTCAACAGCGGGGCGGACATCCTGCTGCTCGACGAGCCGGACAACTACCTGGACATCCCCACCCGGATGTGGCTGGAGGAGCAGCTACGCACTTGCCGCAGCACGATCCTGATGGTCAGCCACGACCGCACCCTGCTGGAGCGCGTGGCCACCAAGGTGATCGTGGTGGAGGGCGCGGGTGCGTGGGTGCACGGCGGCTCGTACGCCACCTTCCCCGAGGCGCGGGCGAAGCGGCAGGAGCTACTCGGCGATGCACTGAAGCGGTGGCACGACGAGGAGCGGCGCCTCTTCCACCACATGAAGATCATGAAGCAGCGTGCCGCGCAGAACTTCAAGAACGCCACCAAGGCGAATGCGGCCGAGACCCGCTGGGAGAAGTTCGTGGCCATCGGCCCGCCCCCGCCGCCCGTGCCCGACCAGCAGATCAAGGTCCGTCTCCGCGGCGCGGACAGCGCACGGCGCGTGGTGCAGATGGTTGACGTGTCGATCGGCGACCTGTTCCTGCCGTTCAGCGACGAGGTGCACTTCGGTGAGCGCGTCGGCCTGATCGGCCCCAATGGAACCGGCAAGACCCACCTCCTCTCTGCGCTCGCCGGCACCCTGCCGGGCGACCACGGCACGCTGGACGGCGCGATCAACTTCGGCCCGCGCACAAGCATCGGCATGTTCACCCAGGTGAACGATCGGCCGGAGTTCCGCGGCTACACCTGCATGGACATCGTCCGCCGCCGCATCTACGACGAGGAGCAGGCGATGAAAGCCCTCGCCCGGTACGGCCTCGCGCAGCAGAGCCGCCAGGAGCACCAGACGCTCAGCGGCGGGCAGAAAGCGCGGCTGGAGATCCTCTGCCTGGAGCTGGAGGGCCACAACGTGCTCCTGCTCGACGAGCCGACGGACAACCTCGATATCGAGTCCTCGGAGGCACTGGAGCAGGCGCTCGACGGTTTCGTCGGCACGGTGGTCGCCGTCAGCCACGACCGCACCTTCCTCAACACGCTGGACCGATTCGTGATGATCACTGACGACGGCGAGGTGTACTCCCTGCCGGACTACGAGGTCGCGCTGGCGGCCCTTAGCCAGCCGGCCACCGTGAAGTCGATCCGGCTCGCAAAGCAGCTCACCTGAAGAAGGTGAGCGCTCCATACTTCGCGTCTCGGGGGTTCAGCTCCGAAGGTGAGCCGCCAGCGCGTTGACCAGGTCGCGCTGGGCGCCGACCTCAGGCCCCGCCATCGGCCGGTGTGCAGCGACGTGGGCGAGCGCTGCGTCCGGTGACATGCCCATCATCATCAGCAGGCACACGGTCATCGTGCCGGTGCGGCCGATGCCCGCGGCACAGTGCATCAGCAGCCGTTCACCGTCGTCGAGGCGGCGCAGCAGTTCCGTGAGGAACGGCAGGATTGCGTCGAGCGTGGGCGCGTGCAGGTCGTGGATCGGGACCCAGACGGCGGCACCACCTCGGTTGGCTTCCAGCCATGCGAGGTAGTCGGGGTAGCGGTCGGCCAGCTCGCTCGCCTCGACCAGACAGACGACGGTGGTGGCCCCGGCCCGGGCCATCGCCGCGGCGTGGTCGGGCCCGATCGCATGCTTCCCGCAGAGTGCGAGCGCGCCGTTGGTGGCCGGCAGCGGCACGGCGTCGATGCCCCCATCGCGCCCCCGAGCCCCCAGCCAGTCCGTCATGCCGCCGAAGCTACTGCCGCTTGCCGCGTGACCCGGCAGGGATGGCTGCAGCAATGCCGTAGCAATACCGCTTCCTGGCGGTTCGGGCGTCGAACCTGGTGAGTCGCCGAGTGTCGACAAGTCCCTCACGTGGTCACCGAATATCGCTCCCTGCCCGAGATTCCGTGCCCGCGTGAGCCATCGGTCGCCGTTCACATCTTGCTCACAATCGTCCGTCACGATGTGCAGCGTGGACCGTGTGCGCACCTACGAGCTGTATGTGCCGACGACCCTGCCCGACGGCCAGGTGCCACTGCTGGTCGCACTGCACGGCGGCACCGGTTGGGGCAAGCAGTTCGAGCGCAACTCCGGCCTCGATGGCCTGGCGGAGGCCAACGGATTCCTCGTGGTGTTCCCCGACGGCATCGGTACCGGAGCGGACGGCACCGACCTGCGAACGTGGAACGCCGGCTACTGCTGTGGGCCCGCTGCTCGTGAGGACGTCGATGATGTCGCCTTCATCGACCAACTGCTCGACACGATCGGTGCGGCGTACGACGTCGACCCGACGCGCACGTTCGCCACCGGCCACTCCAACGGCGGCATGCTCAGCTACCGGCTCGCCTGCGAGCTGTCCGACCGCATCGTCGCCGTGGCGTTGCAGGCCGGCAGCCTCGGCGTCGAGCCGTGCGAACCGACCACGCCCGTGTCCGTGCTGCACCTCCATGGGACGGCCGACACCAACCACCCGATCGAAGGTGGCTTCGGTCGCGGTTTGGCGAACGTCGACTTCCGCTCGGCGATCGACTCGGTCACGATGGTCGCCGCGGCCGGTGGCTGCGTGGGCGAGCCGACCGTCACCGTCGATGCGACCAACCCTGACCTCACCGCCACCACGTGGACCGACTGCGATGGCGGCACCGAAGTGCAACTCGTCGCTGTCGAGGGCGCGCCGCACGCGTGGATGGGGCACACCCCTTCGAACCCGTCGGCCACGCCGGCGTACACGGGGCTGGATGCGAGTATCGCCGTCCTCCAGTTCCTGTTCGCTCACCCGCGGGCAGCCTGAGAACCGCTCAGGCCCGTTCGCGTTCGGACGGGCTGGGGTGCCGCAATAGGGTGCGGCCATGGGGATCATCTCGTTCAACCAGCGGCTGCGCAACCTTGCGGACGCCGCGCCCGACCAGCCGGCGATTACGTGTGCGAGGCAGACGGTCACTCGTCGGGAACTGCAGACGGCGGGGGAGAACCTGGCGGTGCACCTCCACGCGCATGGCGTGCGTGAGGGCGACATGGTGACGATCGCGGTGCCGAACAGCATCGACTGGTTCATCGCCTACGTCGCCACCTGGCGGCTGGGCGCGATCCCGCAGCCGATCTCGTGGCGCCTGCCCCAGCGCGAGTTCGACGCGATCATGGAACTCGCCAACCCGTCCGCGGTCGTGGGCGTGCCCGAGGGCTCGATCGAGGGTCGCTGCTGCGTGCCGATGGGCTTCCGAGCCCCCGAGGCCGACGCGAGCGACCTGCCCGAGGCGATCTCGCCGGCCTGGAAGGCACCTACCTCCGGCGGCAGCACCGGCCGGCCGAAGCTGATCGTCTCCGGCGATCCAGCCGCGATGGACGACGACGCGCCGACCCCGCTGCTGCTGGGCAACGACGGCTGTCTGGTGATGCCCGGCCCGCTCTACCACAACGGCCCTGGTGTCTGGAGCTGCCAGGCGCTGCTCGGCGGCAACCATGTGGTGCTGCTGCAGAAGTTCGACGCGGAGGCCACGCTGGCAGCGATCGAGCAGTTCCACGGCACCGTGCTCTACGTCGTGCCGACGATGATGAAGCGCATCTGGCGCCTGCCCGACGACGTGCGCGAGAGCTTCGATCTCTCCAGCCTGCGCGTCGTGTGGCACCTCGCCGAGCCCTGCCCCGAATGGCTGAAGCAGGTGTGGATCGACTGGCTGGGCGCCGAGCGGATCTACGAGCTGTACGCCGGCACCGAGGCCCAGACGGCCACGATCATCACCGGCCCCGACTGGCTGGCGCACCGCGGCTCGGTGGGCCGCGCCCAGCCCGGCACGGTGCTGATCACCGACGACGACGGCAACGAGCTACCCGCCGGCGAGATGGGCGAGGTGTGGCTGCGACCCGCCGAACGCGTGACGCCCACCTACCGCTACCTCGGCGCCGAGGCGCGCACGCTCGAGGGGGGCTGGGAGTCGTTGGGCGACCACGGCTACCTCGATGCCGACGGCTACCTGTACCTCGGCGACCGAGCGGCCGACATGATCCTCAGCGGTGGCGCGAACATCTACCCGGCGGAGATCGAAGCGGCGCTGCAGGAGCACCACGGAGTCCACTCGTGCGCGGTGATCGGCCTGCCGGACGAGGACAAGGGCAACACCGTGCACGCGATCATCGAGGCCGACCCCGCGGACTTCGACCTCGACGAGTTGAAGGCGTTCCTCGGCGAGCGGCTGGTCGTCTACAAGCTGCCGCGCACGTTCGAGTTCGTCAGCGAGCCGCTCCGCGACGATGCCGGCAAGGTGCGACGCAGCGCGCTGCGCGCCGAACGGATCGCGGCCACGGAGCAGCTCCGGCCGTGAGCGCCGACCTCACCGGGCAGACCGTCGAGTTGCTGCAGGCGCTGATCCGCAGCAGGTGCGTCAACGACGGCACGGCCGAGAGCGGCCACGAGACCCGCAACGCGGACATCCTGCGCCAGTACCTCGGTGGCACCGGGTTGGACGTGCAGTCGTTCGGGCCGACACCCGAGCGGCAGTCGCTCGTCGCCCGCATCGAGGGGAGCGACCCGAACGCGCCCACCCTGTGCCTGATGGGCCACACGGACGTCGTGCCGGTGAACGAGGCCGGCTGGAGCCGCGACCCGTTTGGCGGCGAGTTGGTGGACGGCGAGGTGTGGGGCCGCGGCGCCGTCGACATGCTCAACCTCACCGCGTCGATGGCGGTGGCCTTCCGTCATCTGGCGCAGAGCGGCTTCCGGCCAAGGGGCTCGCTCGTGTACTTCGCCGTGGCCGACGAGGAGAGCGGCAGCGCACACGGCATGCGCTGGATGGCCGACCACCACCGCGATGCCATCGCCGCCGACTTCGTGCTCACCGAGAACGGCGGGCTGCACAGTGGGCCCAAGGAGCAGCCGTACGTGGGCATCAACGTGGGGGAGAAGGGCGTGGCGTGGCGGCGGCTGCGCGTGCACGGCACACCCGGCCACGGCAGCACACCCTTCAAGGCGGACAACGCCCTGATGACCGCGGCCGCGGTGGTGCAGCGCATCGGCGAGTACCGCCCGGCGCCCCGGTTCCACGAGTTGTGGCGCACCCGGGTGGAGACACTCGGCCTGCCCGAGGACCTGCAGCGCGACCTGCTCGACCCCGACCGCATCGACGCCTTCCTCGACGCGCTGCCCACGCCCGGCCCGGGCGCCCACCTGCACGCCTGCACCCACACGACGTTCTCCTGCAATACCGTGAGCAGCCCTGGGCAGCCGTTCAAGACGAACGTCATCCCCGATCTCGTGGACATCGGGGTCGACGTGCGCACCCTGCCGGGTGAGACCGCCGCCGACGTGGACACCCACCTGCGTGCCGCGCTCGGCGACCTCTACGACCGCGTGGAGGTGGAGGTCGTGATGAACGACCCTGCCAGCATCAGCCGCACCGACACCGTCCTGTGGGACGCGCTGAGCCGCAGCATCGCCAAGCCATTCCCCACGGCGCGGCCCACCCCCCAGCTGGTGGTCGGCTTCACCGACTCGCGGATCTACCGCGAGATGGGGGCGGTGTCCTACGGCGCTGGGCTGTTCAGCCCCGACGTCGACCCCGCGGATTTCGGCCGACGTTTCCATGGGCACGACGAGCGGATCGACGTGGAGAGCCTGCGCCTGACGACGAACCTGTGGCTCGACGTGGTGCGCGACCTGCTCGCCTGAAAACCACCCCTGCCCAGCGCGGTAGGGTTCCGCCCCGGGGGGTTTCCGCAAGGAGACGGACGGGGACGATGACAGGAATCGACACGAGCACGATCACGTGGGTCGCGCCGGTGCTGGTGCTGGCGGCGATCGGGATGTCGCTGGTGAGCCGGCAGCGGCGGCAGGGCACGGTGCGGTCGCTTGCCTCCGGTTGGCCGCGGACGGTGGGCACCGTCCTGAGCTCCAGCGTGCAGGTGTCACGATCGGGCAACAGCCGCCACGAGACACCGTTGGTGCTGTACACCTACCAGGTGAACGGTGCCGTCTTCCAGGGTCGGCAGGTTCGCGTTGGCGACGAGTTCGGGCGCATCCGTGTGGCTGGTGGCAGCAGCAGCGCGTCGAACACCGTGGCCCGCTACCCCGCCGGCGCCTCCGTCGCCGTCTACTACGACCCCGCCAACCCTGCCAACTCGGCACTGGAGCTGTGAGCGGCGCGGCGTAGAGTCCGCGCATGGCCACGATCGAAGCCGCGTACATCGCCCGCACCCCTCGCAGCGCCGCCATCGGGCCGCGCGCCCAGAAGGTGATGCCGGCGGGCGAGACCCGCGCCGCCGGCTACCACACTCCGTACCCACTGACGATCGCCACCGCCAAAGGCTCCACGCTGGTGGACATCGACGGCAACGAGTACGTCGACCTGTCGAACAACTTCACCAGCCTGCTGCACGGGCATGCCTACCCGCCGATCGTCGACGCCGTGGCCAAGGTCATCGGTGCCGGCACCGCCTGGCCGGCGCGGAACAACAGCCAGATCGAACTCGCAGAGCTGATCTGCGGCCGGGTGCCCTCGATCGACCTGGTGCGCTTCTGCAACTCCGGCAGCGAGGCCAACATGCTGGCGCTCCACGTGGCTCGCACCCACACCGGCCGCCACAAGGTGCTGGTGGCGAAGTACGGCTACCACGGCAGCCACGAGGTGTTCGAGGCCGGGTTCTTCGGCAACGAGGGCGACAAACACTGGCCGCACACGATCACCGCCCCCTGGGGCGACGCCGCGGCGTTCGAGCAGGTGCTGGCCGAGCAGGGCCACGAGATCTGCGCCGTCTTCCTCGAGGGCTTCATGGGCTCGTCGGGCCTGGTCGGTGCGCCCACCGAGTTCTTCCAGCGGGTCATCGACGCCGCCCACCGCGCCGGCGCGTTGTTCGTGCTCGATGAGGTGATCTCGCTGCGGATGAACACCGGCGGGCACCAGGTGAACCTGGGCATCACGCCCGACCTGACGACGATGGGCAAGATCATCGGCGGCGGCTTCCCGGTCGGGGCCGTCGGTGGGCGGGCCGATCTGATGAGCCTGCTCGACCCCGGCCGCGGCAAGATCTTCCACTCCGGCACGTTCAACGGCAACCCCGTCACCACAACGGCCGGCGTGGTGAGCTACGGCCACCTCACCAGCGACAACATCGCCACGATGGCGGCGCAGGCGGAACGCCTGGAGGGTCACCTCGACGCGGCGGCAGCGGCGGCCGGGGTGCCGTTCGCCTGCCGGCGAATCGGTTCGCTGTTGAACGTCTACGCCTCGCCCACCGCGCCCGCGGCGAACTTCGTGCGCGAGGACGCGGCCACGATGCGGCTGATCCACCTCGCGGGGATGAACCACGGGCTGTACTTCGCCTCGCGCGGGTTCATGGTGCTCAACACCCAGATGAGCGACGAGTTGATCGACGAAGTGGGCCAGCGTTTCGCCGCGGTCTACCGGGATGTGGCGGCTGAACTCCCTGGGTGAGGCGTGCCTACTTGGCAGAACCTTGGGTGAGTTCGCACCCATCCGTCACCCACGCCGGTGCTCGGCGGCGTACGTTCGCCGGTATGGAACTTGAAACCCTCTTCGGTCTGCCGGCTCACCCGCTGCTGGTGCATGCCCCCGTCGTGCTCGTGCCGCTGGCGGCCCTGATCGCGGTCGTGTTCGCCTTCCGGACGGGGTGGATGGATCGCTTCGGTTGGGGCCTCGTGGCGCTGGCGGGAGCGGGCGCGCTGGGCGCGATCCTCGCGGCTGGCAGCGGCGAGGCGCTGGAGGAGCGACGGAAGGAGACCGAAGCCCTCGAGGAGCACGCGGAGATGGGCGAGATCGCCCGAACGGTGTCGGTGCTCTTCTTCATCATCGTGCTGGCGGTGGTGCTGCTGCGCCGCTACGCGCGTGGGAAGGGGGCCACCGGCTTCTGGGGTTTCGTCACCTCCAAGGCCGGCGCCATCGCCATCGCCGCCGCACTCGTGGCGTCCGCGGGCGGTGCGCTGACCACCATCGTCATCGCTGGGCATCAGGGGGCGAAGGTCACCTGGGAGGACGAAGGCGGCGAAGGTGGCGGCGACGGCGAAGAGGAAGAACACGACGACGAGGATTGACCTGTCACGTCCTCCTTGTCCCGCTCGTCGGGATGGTGTGACTCCTCATGAACGAACTGATGTCGTCGTCGTCGGTGGCGGCTTGGCCGGCCTGGCGGCAGCCCAACTGCTGAGGCGAGCCGGCCACCAGGTGGTCGTGCTCGACCCCGTGCACCCGGGTGGGCGGGCCCGAACCGATGATCGTGGTGGCGTGCGGTGGAACCGAGGGCCGCACGCCCTCTACCTCGGTGGCCCGGCCGAGCAGTTGCTCCACGACCTGGGTGTGAGGTGGACGGGGCAGGCGCCGGGAGCACTCCACCTCAGCGACCAAGGCCGCGTCGGTGTCGGCCCGAGCGGTGTGGGCAGCCTCATCACCACTCCGTTCCTCGGCACCCGGGGGCGGGTGGCGGTGGGCAAGCTGTTCGCCACGCTCGGGCGGGTCCGCGCGGAGGCGTTGGTGGGCCGCACGTTCGCCGACTGGCACGGCTCGCTCGGCCTCCCCACGGACGCGGCGGCGTTCGTCGGTGCGGTCGCCCGCGTGGCCACCTATGCGCACGCTCCGGACCTGGTGGACGCGGGCATGGTGGTGGCCCAGATGCAGCAGAGTGGCCGCCACGGGGTGCGCTACCTCGACGGCGGGTGGCAGCTGCTGGTGGACCAGCTGGTGGCGGGGCTGGACGTTCGCGCCGAGGCCGCCACGGAGGTGCGCGCGGACGCCGGCACCGTCCACGTGAGCACCGCCGACGGGGTGTTGCAGGCAAGGGCTGCGGTGGTGGCGTTGGCCACGCCCGCCGCCGCGGCCGCGCTGCTCGCGGTGCCCGACTACCCGGCGGGGCCGCCCGTGGAAGCGGCCTGCCTCGACCTCACCACCACCCGGCCGGCAGCGATGCCCTTGCTGCTCGGCATCGACCAGCCGCATTACCTCTCCGACCATGGGGTGCGGGCGCGGCTTGCCCCCGAAGGC
>JBPOIX010000052.1:0-3174 GCA_052034175.1 Actinomycetota bacterium | reverse complement strand
TATCGCTGCGGCGCGCAAGGCGGCGCACACCCTGAAGTCGAGCTCGCTCTTGCTGGGGGCGGTGGAACTGGGCCGCGCCTGCCAGCGGATGGAGACCGTCACCCACCCGGCGGACCTGCGCCACACGAGCGCCGAGATCCTGCAGCGCAGCACGGTGGCGGCACGCTGGTTCCAGAACTGGCTCGCCCGCAACCCGTCGCGCTGAGGCCCGCCGCGCTGAGGCCCGCCGAGCGGCGGCTGGGCGTCGGCCGCCTGCCGGCCAGCGACCGTCTGCAACTGGCGTGTCACCCGGCGGCGCCCTCGGTGGCGTCTCATGGGTGATGATGACGATTGTGGACGACCAAACCGCCGTGTACCGGCGCCATGCGGATGAACTGATCCGCTACGCGACCGTGCTCGTCGGCCCGGCCGACGCCCCCGACGTGGTGACCGATGCCGTGCTTGCGGCATTTCGGGCACCGGCGTGGGCGACGGTCGGCAACCAGCGTGCCTACCTGTATCGGGCGGTGCTGACCACCGCCCACTCCTGGCGGCGTAGTGCCGCCCGGCGGACGGGGCGCGAGCAGAAAGTGGCCGTCCGCGAGCAGGTCCGCGACCGGGAGCCCTCCGTGGACGCCCATCGTGCCCTGGCTTCCCTCAGCCCGCAACAGCGGGCGGTCGTCTTCTTGACGTACTGGGAGGACCTCACGCCGTCTCAGATCGCCGACCTGTTGGACGTGGGTGAAGGCAGTGTGCGCAAGCAACTTGCCCGTGCCCGCGAGACCCTGAGGAGTGTGTTGTCATGACCGACGAACTGGACATTCGCATTCGCGCCCTGGTGGCGAACGCCGTGGCCGACGCGCCGGCGGCGCCCCCCACGCCGCGCCCGTCGGCCACGGTGCAACCCTTTGCCCGCCCGGCTGCCCGCCGCGCCGGATGGGCGTGGGCCGGCGCCGCCGTGGCTGCTGCCGCGGCGGCGGTCACCGGCGTGGTCGTGCTCGGTGGCGACGACAGCCCCGGCCGCGTGGTGCCCGCCACCGGCGTCACCGAACCGACGCTCATCCGCACCACCGACCCGTCCCCCCTGGTCGGCTGGCGGGAGGACCTCGTCGTGCTCATCGCCGCCGACGGTGTCATCCAGCGCGTGTGGGCGGAGGACGGCGCGCTCGCCCAAGCCGAACTGGCTCAAGCACTCCAAGGCGACGTGGCGTTCGAACTGCCCGATGGAACCGTCGTCAGCGACGAGGGCCTGATGGACGTCGGCCCGGACGGCCAGGCGCTGTACTCCGGTACCTGGACCGGCTTCACCGCCGTCTACCAGTACCCGCTCGGCGGTAGCCGGCCGGCAGACCCGCTGATGATCCCGTTCGACGGTGAACCCACCCGCCTCACCGCGGCCACCGACCTCGTCGTCGGTGAAGGTTCGCTCTTCGCCGGTGGGCGGACGCCGATCCACTTCGTGCCCAGCACGGGCATGAACGACGGCACCGTGTTCGTGACCGCTGGAGTGGTGGCCCCGCTGGCGGACGATGGTGAGGCCCCGCGCCTGTTCTCCGTGTCCCCCTCCGGCCGGATGATCGGGTGGATCGAGGGCGACGAGTTCGTCCTGTCCGACGGCTTCCGCTACACCATCCCCGAGGGTTCGAACGTGGTCGAGGTCGACCTCGGCGACACCTATGTCGCCTTCACCCGGGCCGATGGGCCGGGCACGATCATCGACCTGCGCGACGGCACGGCGTTCACCGCCCCCACCGCCGGGCGGATCACGATCTCGATGGCCCCCGCCGAGGGCGGCCAGCCGCAACCGGTGGAGAGCACGGTGCCTGGCACCAGCCAGCCGACGACCACCACCCCCACGCAGAGCACCGTTCAGCCGATCCTCGGTGCCGACTGGAAGACCGTCAGCTTCGGTGAGGCCGGCGTGGTCTCGTCCTCCGCCAGCGGCGGGGCGGTGTGGACCACCGAGCCGATGATGGCTGCGGTGATGGCCCCCGATGGCTCGCTGATCGTGCAACGCAAGACCGGCTACTCGGGTGCAGTCGAGCACGCGATGGAGGACACCGTGCCGCTGCGCATCGCCGCCCCCGGTGCCGAGCCGCAGGACCTGTTCGCCGAGTTGCTGCCCGCCGCGGACCTGGTGGCAGCCTGGTACACGGTGCACGACGCGGCCACGGTGAACGGCCGCCCGCTGCTGTTGGTGGAACGCCAGTACGTGGCCGAAGGCATCGACACCGAGGCCGGGGACCTGTTGACCCTCGACCTGGAGACCGGCGCCATGACCACCGTGGTCGACGCGTTCGCCGGGTGGGAGCAGGGCAGCAGCCGCCTCCACCTGACCGAGACCGGCCTGGTCGTGGGCGACTTCTTCGACCTGGTCACTCATTCCTTCTTCGCTGTCTCGATCAACGGCGGGGCCGTCCCCACCGCCGCCGACCTCGGCATCGAGCCGAGCTACAGCGACTGCAGCGACTGCCCCCGGCGGTTCACGGTCAGCCGCGACGGCACCACCCTCGCCTGGCTCGACGGCACCGAGTTGGTGGTGGCCGACGCCACCGGCGGGCAGCAGCAGCGCTACGAGTTGGGTGACGCCGCCGTGGACGCAGCCGACCTGGCCATCGGCGACGGGTACGTGGTGCTGAGCTACGTGTACTCCTGGCAGGAGGCCGGCGACCCGCCGCTGGTGGTGCTCTACGCCAGCGACGAGCAGGTCACCCTGCCAGGCCGCAGCGCCACACTCGCCGCCTGACCGCCCGCCCGGCTGACGCTGGCGGCGAATCCACGGGAGGACCGAGGATTCGCCGCTAGCGTCGCTGCGCGAGACGGCTGTGGGGAACCGTGCGACACCCCTTGAGCACACTCAACCGATGGACTCGCGTTTCCATTCGATTGCGGTGCTCGCCGCCGCCAACCACTCGGTGGTCTCCCTTGCGGATCTGCAACGGCACAGCGTCTCGTCCCGGCTGCTCTCGGAGTGGCTGCAGATGGGTCGATTGGTTCGGCTCGGGCCGCGGGCGTTCACCGTCGCCGGTGCGGCACCCACGTGGCACCGCGACGTCGCCGCAGGGCTTGCCGACCTCGGTGGGTTCGGGTTCATCGCCGGCCGGGCCGGGTTCAAGCTGCACGGGCTCGACGACTTCACCGATGCCTCGCCCGAGTTCCTGTTGCCGAGAGCCCATCGGGACATGCGGACGGTGG
>JBPOIX010000163.1:0-4811 GCA_052034175.1 Actinomycetota bacterium | reverse complement strand
TGGTTGATGCGATGAGGAACCCTCGGCGCGACATCGGCGTGCAGCAGGACGGCATGCTTGGGAAGAAGCCACCTGTCCTGTGGTCGTCGAGCCTTCGATGGCGTCAACCCTCCGGTGACGCTTGGCGTTTCGATGACGCAGTGACAGACAGTGCCAGCGTTCCTTCGGAAAAACCGGCTCTGACCAGCGATGATGATGTGTGGAGCTGGGGGGAATCGAACCCCCGTCCATCAGGCGCCTTACGCCCGTGCTACGACCATTCCCGACTCTCCCTCTGACGCAGAGGGACCGGCGGGTCGGATGGCCTCCGGTTCACCCGGTGGCCCGCGCGCTGTCTTTCCGGCGAGTCATCGGTCTTTCCCGACGCCATCGGTCTTTCCCGACGTCATCCCCCGCTTCTGTTGCCGGGCTGCGGTGGATCGGCCCCGTGCGCCATTTCTGGTCACGATGTCTCTTCACTACCTGATCAGATCAGGCGGCGAGAGCGAACTGCTCGTTGGCAATTCTTTGGTTGCCCCGTTTAGCGAGTCTGAGCAACTCGGGTCGCACGCTCGCACGACGAATCTGATGTCGAAACCTGTCAGCCCCGTATGTGTGAACCCGTTCACCCTATCGGCCACCGCG
Organism: Actinomycetota bacterium; assembly: GCA_052034175.1. GTDB lineage: Bacteria > Actinomycetota > Acidimicrobiia > Acidimicrobiales > Ilumatobacteraceae > UBA668. Next base: position 4,187 of record JBPOIX010000163.1, on the reverse strand, counting down.
TCGCCCGGGGCCGGGTTTCGCCGGAGCGCGCCTCAGAACCCGTACAGGCCCTTGAGGTCCGGGTAGGTGCCGGTGAAGGCGTGCACGCCATCGGGGTTCGGGCACGGGTTGTCGATCGCCCCGCCCACCGTCCACGGCTTCGGGCAGGCGAGGTGGCTGGCGTACGCGACCCAGCGAGACAGGTAGTCGCCGGTGGCCCACACGCCCAGCCCGAGCAGGTGCAGGCGGTCCGAGGCGTACCACCCTCGCGATGCGGCGGCGTAGCCCCGCCAGTCCGCGACCACGAGGTCGGGGAACTCGGGCGATGCGGCCAGCCGCCGCAGCACGGCGTTCTGCGCGTCGTAGCGGCCGTAGACGGTGCTCTCGCTGAACGTCATCCAGATGATCAGCTTGGCGCCCTTCGCCCGTGCCGCCGCAACGATCGTGCGCACGTCGTTCTCTGCGGTGCTGGACCCGTCGTTGTAACCGGTCTTCATGATCACGATGTCGAAGGGGCCCTGCGAGGCGTTGATCGCCTGCTGCGCGGTGTTCGGGGCGACATGGGTGAAGCTGCTGACGCACGACTTGCGCACGAGCCGGCGGCACGGCTTGGCGTCGAGCACATAGTCGAAACCCTTCAGCGACTGCTTCCCCCGAGGCATGTCGACGAAGCCGCCGAGCGTGGAGTCACCGATCATCAGCACGCGCGGCACCGGGGCCGTGTTCGCCGGCACGGGCGTCGTGGCCGTGCCGGCAGCGCCGGTGAACCAGCCCTGCAGGTCGACCACGAGCTCGGTTCCGGTGCGCGAGTAGTACGCCGAGCCGCGGTCAGTGATGGGCGTGATCGCCAAGTTCGCCGTGGTGGCGTTCCGGTGGGCCGTGTTCAGCGTGGACGTGGCGGGCTGCGCTGTACCCGCGGGGTACGCCGTGACGTACCCGAGCGAGTCGGGTGCGACCGCAGTGACATTGGTGACCAGCGCGGCGGCGCCGACCGGCGGGGCGACCTCGCGCGTGCCCCCTGGCCACAGGCGCGGCGGGTCGGTGCGCGTGTCCAGCAGGCGCTGCGGCACTGCGGCCACGAACAACCCGTCGGCGGTGTCGTCGGCAGAGGCGCCGGTGAACCAGCCGCTGACGTCGACCACCACATGGCCACCGGACGCCGACCGCACCGTGAACCCGTCGGCCGAGACCGGCACGATGGTGGCGGCGGCCCGAGGCGGGCCCCACCCGTCGACCGCGAGGAACGCCGAGTCCGGTGCGCTGCCGCCGGCGGGGTAGGCGGAGAGGCCCCCGGCCGCGGGCGCACCGATGCTGACGACGTTGACGGCCAGTGCGACGGCGTCCGCCGGCACGCCTGCCGGCAAGGGCACGGTGACCTCACCGCCCGCCGCGAGCGCAGCGCCGGAGCGGGTGTCCAGCAAGCGGGCCGGCCCGAGCGGTTGGAAGCGCCCAGCCGTGGCGGTCTCCGCCGTGGTGAACGCCCCGATCAGGTCGACCGTCAGGCTCACCGGCTGGGAGACCTTGACGTCGATGGCGCCGTCCACGCCGACCGGCACGATGGCGGTGTTGCTGACCGAGCCCCGCACGGACAGGTTGAGCACCGAGGTCGTGGGAGCTGCGCCACCCGCGGGCCAGACGGAGACATAGCCAGGGAGGGTGCTGGCGGCGACGGTAACGGTGACGACCGCGGCCGTCATCTCCGCGGGTGCGCCGTCGCGCCCCGCGAGTTGCACACGCACCGACCCGTCGCCTTGTGCCGTGCAGCCGCACTCGGCCTGCGCGGTGTCGGCCATGCGCAACGGGCCGACCGGCTGGTAGGCGGCGGGGTCGGTGGCGGCGACCGCGGGTGCAGCGGCGGGTGCGGCTGGTGCCGGGGGAGCAGCGGACGTGGCTGGTGCCACCAGCGCCAGGAGCGCGAGCGCGGCGATCGTTGTCGCCACGGTTCCCCGCCTGCCGCGCGCCCGTGCAGCCATCGGGCAACCATAACCGACGGCTTCGAAGGCTCCGGCGTACGGGACGGTTCCCAACTTGTGACAGACTCGCTGCCACTAGAGGGGAGCATGTCATGCGCTATGGGACGATCGACAAGGACTACGCCATGCGGCTGGCCACCACCGCGCCGGAGGACGACGGCCCGATCTGGATGGTCAACCTGATGAGCTACCGCGAACGCGCCGAGTACGGCGACAGTCGCGACACCGAAGGCATCTCCGGCATGGAGGCGGACGACCGCTACACGCCGCTCGGGCCGCTGGCCGCCATCGGCGCCGAGGTCGTGTTCGCCGGCACGGTGGACACCCAGTTCCTCCAGGACTCACCTCGCTGGCACCGCGTCGGCATCGTCAAGTACCCGTCGCGTCGCGCCTTCATCGAGATGCAGCAGCGGCCGGACTTCCAGGAGCTCCACGCGCACAAGGACGCCGGCATGGCCGAGACGTTCGTCATCGGCTGCCTTCCGATGGCCGTGCCCGAGCTGCCCGCGGACGCACCGGCCTGGGCCGACGTGCCGCACCCGCCGACCGCCGAGGACGGCGACGTGATGGTGGTGCACGTCATCAAGTTCCACGAGCCGGACAGCGTGCGCGAGATGGCCACCTACTCGGACCATGCGGGCAAGGTGGCCGTGCCGAACGGCGTGCGCATCGCGGCCTGGATGCAGGCCGAAGGCACGATCGTCGGCGACGGCCGGGGGTGGGACCAGGTTCGCTTCAACGCCTTCCCGAGCAAGGCGGCGTTCCTCGCGGTCGTGTTCGACCCGGATCGTCTCGCCGCCCAGGCCGCCCACCGCGAGGTGGCCATCAAGGACACCTACACCCTCATCGTGCGCCCCTTCATCAACCGCCTCCACGAATCCACCCTCACCTGACGAGCGGGTCCCCGGTGGTCCCGGGGGCGGCGGTGGACGCCGGGGGTGGACTGGGGTCAGCCGGTGCTGGCGGCTTTGCGGATGGTGTCGCCTTCGCGGATCACACCGGGCTGCACCACGATGGCGCAGATGCCACGCAGGTTCTGTGCCTTGCCGGCATGGCCGTTCACCCAGCGGTGCGCGGCCAAGCCGAAGCGGCGGGTGAACTTGGCGCAACCGGTGTGTGGTGTGGGCGTCACTTCGATGACCGCCGTGCCGAGCGAGAGGCGGGTGCCCGGCGGCAGGTTGGCGGGAGACAGATCGAGGTCGACGTACAGCTGATCGCCGGCCAGTGGCATGCGGTCCCGCGAGCCGGCCACCAGCAGCGCGGCGCGGCTGTTCATGAGGTTCAGCTGTGCCGTGGGGTCGGCGCTGCCGTCGGGCCGGCTGCGGCTGCCGCGGGCGAGCCAGTTGTCGCCCACCAGCCCGACCTCGGTGTCCAGCTCGCCCTCGGCGAGCACCTCGCGTTCGTCATTGGTGGGGCGGCGGACGATCATCGCCACCGTGCCCGCATCGGCGGGGGAGCGGCGCACTTCGGCCAGCCACTCCGCGGCGGTCGTGTCGGCGAGCCGACCAGCGGGCGCGTCGGCGGGCTGCCAGTACTCGCTCATCAGCTCCTGGCTCCAGGCCGGCTGGCGCACATCGCCCCGCGGGCCGAACTCGGCGAAGTACGGCTTGATGTCCAGCACGGGCGTGCCGTCGATGGCATCCAGCCCGCGCACCTCCACCACGCCGCCGGGGCGCACGGCCATCAGCTCGCAGACCACGGTGCCGATACGGTTCGGCCGGTCCTTCGCCCGCTGGGCGAGGATCCCGACCCGCGGCCACTCCGGGTTGCCACGTGGGTGGCGGGAGCCACGATGGATGGCATCTGGCTCCACCCGGTCGAACAGGAACACGATCTCCACATGGGAGAACGCTCGCAGGCCGTCGGTGGCCTCGACGTCCACCACGGCCATGTCGAGCTCGATGCGGCTGTTCACCCCGTCCCAGTGATCGTCGACGGCCTCGGCGCGCTCGTTGCGAACGACGCCGATCGGGTGCACCTGGAATTCCATCGCCGCAGTCTCGCGTGCCACACGCCGCCGCGACGGCCGGGTTTCGCCCGTTCTGCGATGACACAGAAGGCAACGTCGCGTTCCGCGACTTCACAGTTGCGGGCGCAAGGGTGAACGGGTGGGCGGGGCGCGGCCGGGTCGCGGTGGGTCGGGGAGGGCACGGTGGGCACGGAGGGCACGGAGACGCCCGGGGCGGGCGCGGAGCGGGGCGGGCGGAGCGGGCCCGGTTGGGTCCGGGTCGCTGG
>JBPOIX010000007.1:0-3991 GCA_052034175.1 Actinomycetota bacterium | reverse complement strand
GCGCAGGCCATCATCATCAATCCCGGCGCCTTCACCCACTACTCCTGGGCCATCCACGACGCCCTGAGCGCGTTCAGCGGGCCGATCATCGAGGTCCACATCTCCAACCCCAATGCCCGCGAGCCGTGGCGGCACACCAGTGTCGTGGCCCCGGTCGCAACCGGCAGCATCATGGGCCTCGGTGTGCACGGCTACGAGCTTGCCGTCGAAGCGGTGGCGCGGAAGCTGGCCGCGCAGTGAGCATCTCGGGTCGCGCCGGGAACGTGCGGGCAAGGATGGCCGCGGCGGGTCTCGAGGCACTGTTGGTGAGCGATCTCACCAACATCCGCTGGCTCACCGGCTTCTCGGGCTCCAACGGCTGGGTGGTGCTCGACGCGGACTCGCTCACGTTGGTCACGGACGGCCGCTACGGCGAGCAGGCCGCGAAGCAGATGGCCGCCGCAGGGGTGCTCGGTGAGGTGCTGATCGGTGCGACCGGCGCCGACACCCTGGCCCACCTGGCAGCGCTGTGCGGGCGCCATGGACGGGTCGGCTTCGAAGCCGAGCACGTGTCATACGCGGTGCACGGCCGGTGGGCCGCTGCCTTCGCCGCCGAGCTGCAGCCGGCGCACGGCGTCGTGGAAGCCGCGCGGCGGGTGAAGGACGACGCCGAGATCGACGCCATGGCCCGCGCGTGCGCCATCGCCGACGAGGCGCTCGCGGAGGTCGCGCCGCACCTGGAGGGCCTCACGGAGGCGGAGGTGCGCAACCGCCTGGAGGCGCGGATGCGAGCGCTCGGCGCCACCGGCCCGAGCTACGAGACCATCGTCGCCACCGGCCCCCTGAATGCTGCATTGCCGCATCATCGCCCGACGGACACGGTGATCGAGGCCGGCCACACCGTCATCATCGACGTCGGCGCCCTGGTGGGTGGCTACCACAGCGACATGACCCGCACGTTCGTGATCGGCAAGCCCTCCGCCGAGCAGCAACATCTGTACGAAGTGGTGCTGGCCGCGCAGCGGGCAGGTGTGGCTGCCGTGCAGGCGGGCCTGAGCGTGAGACAGCTCGACGCGGTCTGCCGCGACATCATCGCCGAGGCCGGCTACGGAGACTGGTTCACCCACGGAACTGGGCACGGGGTTGGGCTGCTGATTCACGAGGACCCCTTCGTCAACCGTGCCGGCGATGCAATCCTCCAGGTCGGGGACGTAGTAACCGTGGAACCTGGGGTCTATCGTGAAGGCTTCGGCGGTATCCGGGTGGAAGACCTCGTGGTCGTCACCAGCGACGGGTGCCGAGTACTCACAGCAAGCCCCAAGGATTCACCGTGCCCGCCATCACCACCAACGACCTGAAGAACGGCATCACGCTCGAGCTGGACAACGGTCTGTTCCAGGTCGTCGAGTTCCAGCACGTCAAGCCCGGCAAGGGCGGCGCCTTCGTGCGCACCAAGCTGCGCAACCTGAAGAACGGCAACGTCTTCGACCGCACCTTCAACGCCGGCGTCCGCGTGGAGCAGGCCTTGCTGGACAAGAAGGACATGCAGTTCCTCTACCGCGACGGCGACGACTACGTGTTCATGGACATGGAGAGCTACGACCAGCAGAACGTCGCCCCCGTGGCGCTCGGCGATGCGGCGGACTACATGGTCGAGAACTCGGTGGCCATCATCGCCTTCTACAACGGTGAGATCGTCACTGTGGAGATCCCCGCCTCGGTGGAGCTCACCGTCACCGAGACCGAGCCCGGCGTCCAGGGCGACCGGGTCAGCGGCGCCCGCAAGCCGGCCACGCTGGAGACCGGCAAGCTCATCCAGGTGCCCCTGTTCCTCAACGTCGGCGACCGGGTGAAGGTGGATACCCGCACCGGCGACTACATCACCCGCGTCTGAGCCTCGGAAGCCGAACCGCATGCCCCGCCCGGTCGACGACCGCACCGACGCCCGTGAACGCGCCCTGCTCCTGCTGTACGAAGCGGAGTCCAAGCGCGTCGCCCCGTCGGTGGTGCTCGCCGCCCAGGTGCTGACGCCGGACGACCTGACGCTGGAGTTGGTGAACGGCGTGGAGGCCAACCAGGAGCGCCTGGATGCCGAGATCGCCGCCCACGCCAAGGGCTGGCCGCTGCACCGGATGCCCGTGATCGACCGGAACGTGCTGCGCATCGCCGGGTTCGAGTTGATGGGGCGAACCGACGTGCCGGTGGCGGTCGTGCTCGACGAAGCGGTGGAATTGGCAAAGCGGTTCAGCACGGACGACTCCGGCCGGTTCGTCAACGGAGTGCTCTCCGCGCTCGTGCCCGTCCTGCGCGGCTGACCACAACTCGCCCGGATGCCCTTCGCGTCGCCGGCAGATCGGTAAGACTCTCCCGCCGTGGAACGTGTGGTCGCCCTTCTCAGCGGTTGGCGGGCGCGTGTCGTCCACCAGTTGCGAACCGCGCACCCGGCGGCATGGCTGACGGCGACCATGCTGCTCACGTTCGTCGTCGTCTTCGGTTCGCTCGGCGTGCGCAACCATCACAACTTCGGGACCTGGTCGTACGACATGGCCATCTACGACCAGAGCTTCTGGCAGGTCTCGCGCGGCGGTTCGTTCGTCAGCGTGCGCGGGATGAACTTCTGGGGGCATCACCTCAACCTCGTGGCTGTGCTCTTTGCGCCCTTCTACTGGCTCGGCGCCGGCCCAGCCTTCCTGTACGTGGCCCAAGCGACGGTCCTCGGCTTGGCCGCCTGGCCCGCCTACCTCATCGCCCGCGACGCCTTTCGCACGCCCTGGATGGGTTTGCTCTTCGCCTTCGTGTACCTCATGTACGCCCCGGTCCAGTGGATCAGCTGGGCGATGTTCCACCCCGAGGCGCTGGTCATCTGCCCCTTCCTGTTCGCCTGGTGGTTTGCCACCAAGGAGCGGTGGACGGGTTTCTTCGTCTTCCTGCTCCTTGCCCTGAGCACCCGCGAAGACGTGGCCTTGGCCGTGATCATGATGGGCGTCGTGCTGGCCGTGCACATGCGGCGTGCCCCGAACTATCGCCGTGTGTGGAGGATGGCGGCGGCGGCCTCGCTGCTCGGCGTGGTGTGGTACATCGTGGCGACGAAGTTCGTCATCCAGTACTTCAACGATGGCGAAGAGCCGTTCTACATCACGTACTTCTACGGCCACTACGGCAGCGACATGATCGAGATCGGCAACACGATCCTGAGCCGCCCAGATCGCGTGGTCAGCGACGCGGTGCAGCACGATCGGCTGGTCTTCTACAAACAGTTGAGCTGGCCGATGGGCTGGACCTACCTCTTCAACCCGCTGGCGTTGTTGATGGCATTGCCCCAACTGCTGGCGAGTGTCATCACCCAGACCCCGTATGCGCGGATGATCCGCTACCAGTACACGTCCGTGATGATCGCGCCGATCGTCATCTCGTCGATCTACGGGGCCAAGGCACTGTGGCGTTTCCCGGCGGCAAAGATCCTGCTCCCGATCTGGCTGATCGGCTGCGCCTACACCACCAACGTCGCCTGGTCGCCGTCGCCCATCGGCGTGGACTCCACGGTGTGGGCGTCGGACAACCCCCGCAACGACTCGCTGCGCGAAGCGCTCACGTACATCCCGGACGAGGCCTCTGTGTCCGCCAGCTACCAACTCGGGCCGCATCTCGCCCATCGGGAACAGCTCTACGACTGGCCGAACCCGTTCACTCCGCACTACTGGGGGAACGACAACTGCGACCACCTGCCCAGCCCGACGGTGGTGGAGTACGTGATCCTCGATCTCGGGCAGATCGGCAATGAGAACAGGGCGCTGTTCGACGCGATGGTCGCTCCTGGTGGCCCCTTCGAGGTGGTGTTCATCGACGAGGTCGTCGTGGTGGCGCATCGCATCGGGACGTCGCCGGAGGTCGACACGTACCCCCAGCGCGACGCATGCGAGGTGCTCGAGCTGCGCCGCGGCGGCGGGTGACGGCAGCGCACCGCGCGAAGCCTCCGCGACCTCGGCGGATGCGATAGAGTCAACGCCTGACC
>JBPOIX010000125.1:0-12958 GCA_052034175.1 Actinomycetota bacterium | reverse complement strand
GTGCGGGTCAGCGAGGAAGTCGGTCGCTACTGCGGTGCCACGGGCCTCACGTTCAACATGCACAACGCCACGATGCTGTGGTGCGGCGTGGTGGCCGACCTGTTGGACATGACACCGCAGCAGCGTGAGCAGCACGACGCCACCCGCGAACGCATGTACCGCGGCGTGGTGGAGGAAGGGCACATCCACAGCCAGCCGTTCAGCGAAGGCATTGCCCCTGGTGCGCTGGCCGGCGTGACCACCAAGGCGGTGCCGGTGGACGGAGGCTGGCTGGTCAGCGGGAAGAAGATCTTCGCCTCCTTGGCGGAGGCGGCCACCTTCTACAACGTCACCTGCCAGGTGCCGGGCGAGGACGAGATCCGCCTGCTGGGCGTGCCGACCAACGCCGACGGCATCACCATCCTCGACGACTGGGATCCGCTCGGCATGCGCGGCACGGTGAGCAAGACGTTGATCATGAAGGACGTCTTCGTGCCGCACGGCAACGAGTGGATGCCGGCCGGTATGTACAACCAGGCGGCGAATCGCTACCCGTGGCTGTTCATGTCCCTCTGCCCGAGCTACCTCGGCCTCACCGGCGGCATCATCGACGCCACCCGCCTGTACCTGCGTGGCGAGCTTCCCGGCCAGGTGGTTGCCAGTCGCAAGGACAATGTGATCAAGCAGTTCGGCTGGGCGCAGATGCAACTGAAGCACCAGCAGAGCCGGGCGATGATGTACCGCGCCGTGGATGAAGCGAACCTCGACCCCACCGACGACGACCTGCGCCGTGGCTGGGCCGCGGCGATCACGGTGATGGAACACGCCGCCGAGGTCGCCAGCCTGGCCATCAAGGTCTGCGGTGGGCAGTCGATGCAGAAGAACATGCCGCTGGAACGGATGTACCGCGATGCTCGCCTCGGGAGCACGATGCTGCCCTGGAGCGCCGAAGTGTGCACGGAGCGGCTCGGCCGTGCCGGGTTGTTCGACTGAGGTCCGGCGCAGGTGGGCCGGCCGGCGGCGCTCAGCCGTGAACTGATCGTCGAGGCGGCCATCCGCCTGGTCGACGAGCTTGGCGCCACTGCGCTCAGCGCTCGCCGCCTGGGCGAGGCGCTCGGCTGCGACGCTTCAGCGCTGTACCGCCACTTCGCCAACATGGGCGACCTGGAGCGCGAGGTGGGCGACCGCTTCCTCGGCCTCGTCGATACCCGCCGACATCGCAACGACGACTGGCGGGCCACCACACGGAGGATCTGCGCGGACTTGCGGCGGGTGCAGTTGCAGCACTCTCGCTTCGCAGCGTTGGTCAGTGCCGCGCCGACCCGTCTGGCGCATGAGTTGCGGATCACCGAGGCACTCCTGCGTGAACTGTCCGCCAGCGGTCTGCCGGCCACCGCGGTCGCGGCCGGGTATCACGCGCTGATCGAGTTGACCGTGGGCTCCGCTGCCATCGACGCCGCACTGGCCGCGGAGCAGCCTGCCGTGCGCCAGCGCCACTATCGCGACTGGCGTGCCCACTACGTGGGGCTCGATGCGGCACTGAACCCGGCCACGGTGGCGGTGGCCGGTGAGCTCTACGCCGGCACGGCGGACGACCGCTTCGAGTTCGCACTGGACCTGCTGCTCGACGGCCTCGCGGCCCGAGTGCCGGCGCCCGACCGGAGCCCGACCAGCGCCCATCAGTGACGGTGGCGGCGACGACGGAGGACTAGTCTCACCCTCGCTTCCTAGGAGGGAATGATGGCTCAGAAGGTCCGCGGTGTAGTGGCGCGCAGCAAGGGTGCGCCGGTGACGATCGAGACGATCGTGGTGCCCGACCCCGGCCCGGGCGAGGCCGTGGTGAAGGTGGAGGCGTGCGGCGTGTGCCACACCGACCTGCACTACCGCGAAGGTGGCATCAACGACGAGTTTCCGTTCCTGCTGGGCCACGAGGCCGCCGGCGTCGTCGAGGCCGTCGGCGAAGGCGTCACCAACGTCAAGCCCGGCGACTTCGTGATCCTCAACTGGCGCGCCGTGTGCGGCCAGTGCCGGAGTTGCCTGCGCGGCCGGCCGTGGTACTGCTTCAGCACGTTCAACGCCACCCAGAAGATGACGCTGGAGGACGGAACGGTGCTCTCCCCGGCGCTCGGCATCGGCGCGTTCGCCGAGAAAACGCTGGTGGCCGCCGGCCAGTGCACCAAGGTGAACCCCGATGAACCCGCCACCACGGCCGGCCTGCTCGGCTGCGGTGTGATGGCTGGCATCGGTGCGGCGATCAACACCGGCAACGTTGGCCGCGGCGACAGCGTGGCAGTGTTCGGCTGCGGCGGCGTGGGCGATGCGGCAATCGCCGGTGCCCGGCTGGCCGGTGCGCACACGATCATCGCGGTGGACATCGACGACCGCAAGTTGGCCATCGCGCAGGAGTTCGGCGCCACCCACACCGTCAACTCCAAGGATCACGACCCCGTGGAGTTCATCAAGTCGGTCACGGGCGGGAACGGGGCCGATGTCTGCATCGACGCCGTGGGGCATCCAGCGGTGTACCGCCAGGCCTTCGACGCTCGCGACCTGGCCGGCACCGTCGTTCTGGTCGGCGTGCCGCGCCCGGACATGACCATCGAGCTGCCGTTCATCGAGGTGTTCGGCCGCGGTGGTCAGCTGAAGAGCAGCTGGTACGGCGACTGCCTGCCATCGCGGGACTTCCCGATGCTCGTCGACCTGCATCTCCAGGGCCGTCTGCCGCTGGACAAGTTCGTCAGCGAGACCATCGGCCTCGACGGCGTCGAGGAGGCGTTCCACAAGATGGAGCGTGGCGAAGTGCTGCGCTCGGTCGTCGTCATCTGATGGCCATCGAACTGGTCACCACCGACGGCATCTTCGCCCTCGACGGCGGGGAGTGGCAGGTCACCAACAACATCTGGATCGTCGGCGATGACCGCGAAGTCGTGGTCTTCGATGCCGCCCACGACGCGGCGCCGATCGCGGCTGCCGTGAACGGCCGGCGGGTGAAGGCCATCGTGCTCACCCACGGCCACAACGACCACATCAACGCCGCCGTGCCCCTGCGCGACGCCGTCGATGCGCCGATCCTGTTGCACCCCGCGGACCACATGCTCTGGGACGTCGTGTGGCCGGGCCAACGGCCCGACGGCGAGGTGGTTCCCGGCGACCTGCTGAAGGTTGGTGGGCATGAGCTCGGTGTGCTGCACACCCCCGGCCACTCGCCCGGGTGCTGCTGCTTCCACGACGCGGCCAGTGGCGTGGTCCTCAGTGGCGACACCCTGTTCTGCGGCGGGCCTGGCGCCACCGGGCGGAGCTACAGCGACGAGCCGACCATCGTGCGCAGCATCCGTGACCGACTGCTCGCCCTGCCGGACCACACCGTGGTGCACACGGGCCACGGCGACAGCACCACGATCGGTGCCGAGCGCGAGCGCGTGCTGGCGAGGGCCGCCGAGCTGGGGTTGTGAGCGATACGGCGGCAACCCGCCACTACCGCCTCCAGTTGGCGGCCGCGGCCCTGTTGGGGATGCTCGTTCGGCTGAGGTTCGTGTTCACGCCGATCTCCCCCGACGAGGGCGGCTATCTGGCCCAAGCCCGCGCCTGGCGGCACGGCGCCACGATCTATCGCGACGTCTGGGTCGATCGGCCTCAGGGCTTGCTGGCCCTGTTCCGCTTCTACGACATGCTGGGCTTGTCGGAGGCTCATGTCCGGCTGATCGCCGTCGTGTTCGGCGTGCTCGCCGTCGTCTCGGTGGGCGAGGCCGTCCGCATGCTCACCGGGCGCAATGCGGGCGTCGCCGCGGCGCTGTTGGCCGCGGTGCTTGTGGGCGCGCCCGCCATCGAAGGCTTCCAAGCGAACGGCGAGCTGCTCGGCGGTGCGTTCAGTGCCGCCTCGCTCGCGGTGGGTGTCGCCGTGCTCACCGGAGTTCGTTCGCGGCGTTGGATGTACGTCGCAGGCCTGCTGGCGGCGGCCGGCTGGTCGATGAAGCAGTCGGGAATCGACGGTCCGTTGGCCGTCGTGCTGTGGCTGTCGGTCGCCGGCGTGGCCCGCTGGGTGGGCCGGCGCGAGGCGCTGCATCATGCGGGGCGGATGCTTGCGGGCGCGGTGGTGGGCGTCGCCCCGATGGTGCTGCACGCACTGCTCACCGAATGGTCGGGGTGGTGGTACGCGATCATCGGCTACCGCCAGGAGGGGCGCAGTGCATTCGTCGGCGCGAACTGGTCGGCGCTGCAACAGACCTGGATCGACGCCGCGCCGGTGTTGCTGCCGACAGCGTTCGTGGTGGCATTCCTCGCCATCGGCCTCCGCCACACGGGGCGGCTGTTTCCCGGCAACCGTGTCGCGCTGGTGCTGCTCCTGTGGCTCTTCACCGCCGGGGTCACGTTCGTCGCTGGCGGCCAGTTCTTCCACCACTACTGGGTCATCCTCGCCTTCCCGATCTCGGCGCTCGGCGGGCTGATGATCGGCGCGCTCACCTCGTGGTGGCGGGCGCTGGCGCTCACCCTGGCGCTGGCCATTCCGGTGGCGACGACAGTGCCGATCATCGCCCAGTCGCGTCGGCTGGTCGACACCACGATCAAGGGCGACACGCAGACGGTTCGCGTCGAATCGGCGGGGTTGTGGCTGCGGGAACACATGGGGCCCGGAGACACCCTGCTCTCGCTCTGCTCCGGAGCAGCTGTCTACGCCTATGCCCACGCCGATCCGCCGTATCCGTACCTCTGGTACCCCACGTTCCTCAACGGTCGAGGCGGGCAGGAGAAGATGATCGCCTTGATGGAGGGCGACAGCCGCCCCACCTGGCTGGTCCTGATCGTGCCGGTGAAGGTGTGCAACCCGACAGGCGAGGTCGAGGCGGTCATCGAGGCGCGCTACCAGCTGGTGGCGATGGTCGACGAGTTGGCCATCATGCGGCTGGTGTCCGACGACTCCAGCCTCTGAGGCTGGGCCTGAGGTCGGGCTGAGGTCGCAGGTCGCAGGTCGCAGACGCGACGTGCTCGACCCAGGGTCGGTGCGCGAGAGTGGGGTGCGACCCCCTGCAGCCGTGCCGATGGTGGTGCGGACTGCGCAACCCAGTGGGCACAGAAGGTGATGGTGGGCCTGATGGCCGGTCCGAACGTCGCCATGACCGCCACCGAGGCGGATGGTTCGGCGGCTCGCGCCGTCGGCGCCTCCAGACGCTTCAGGCTGGGTGTGCTCGCGGCAGTGCTGCTATCGATCGCGTTCCGCATCCGATTCGTGTTCGTCGCGATCACCACCGACGAGGGCGGCTATCTCGCTGTTGCCCGAGCCTGGCGCCACGGCGCAACCCCGTTCGTCGACGTCTGGGTCGACCGCCCCCAGGGTCTCTGGGCAGTCTATGCGGCGTTCGACGCCCTCGTCGGCGACGCCCGCTGGGTCCGGCTGCTCTCGCTGTTGTTCGGTGCGCTCGGCGTGGTGGCTGTCGGTTGGGCGGTGCGGCTGGCGGCGTCCGACTCTGCCGGTGTCGCCGCGGCCGTGGCCACCGCGGTGGCGTCGTCCGGCCCGACGATCGAGGGCTACGCCGCCAACGGAGAGTTGCTCAGTGCCTCGGTCGGCGCCGCGGCGGTGGCGATCGCGATCGCTGTGCTCGTCGGCCGGCTCGGACCGCGGTGGATGGGGGCGGCGGGCGTGGTCGGCGGCCTGGCGTGGTCGATCAAACAGTCGGGCGTGGACGGGCCGCTGGCCGTGTGCGTGTGGTTGGTGGTCGCCGCCATCGCCGGCTGGCTGCAGTGGCGCGCTGCGTTCGCACATCTCGCTCGCTTCGCCGGTGGTGCGTGCGTCGTGCTCCTGCTGGCCATGTTGCACGGTGCGTCTGTCGGCTTCTCGGACTGGTGGTACGCGATCGCCGGCTACCGGTTGGAACAGCGCAGCGTCCTGACGGGAGCGAAGTGGTCCAACCTTGGCCTCACGTTTCCGAAGGCGGCGCCGCTGTTGCTGCCGGTACTGGTCCTGGGGGCCGGTATCGCGTTGATGGCGCGACGAACTGGCAAGCCTGTGCTGGCCACCAAGCCGGCCGCGGTGCTCCTTCTCTGGCCCCTCTGCGCACTGCTCACATTCGCGATGGGCGGGCAGTTCTTCCGTCACTACTGGGTCACGCTCACCTTTCCCGTGGCGGCGCTCGGCGGGATGCTCGTGGCCGCCAGCAGCGCAACGGCGCGGCGGGCCGCGCTCGTCGTCGTCGTGCTCGCCGCCGCCGTGCCGTGGGCACAGTTGGCGCTTCTCGACGGCACCGACGTGCCCCTGGAGGCCGGCGACGGCTCGCGGCTGACGGCCGCCGAGCACGTCGGCCGCTGGCTGGCCGACCGCACGGAGCCGGGCGACACGGTGTACGTGATGTGCGCCGCGGCGAACACCTATGCCTACGCCGGGGTCGACCCGCCGGTCCGGTACCTGTGGTCGGACGGGATCCGCAGGGCAAAGGGCGCGCAGGCCGAGCTCTCGGCCCTCTTCGCCGACTCGCCGCCGACATGGCTGGTGATGTTCGACAAGGTCACCTTCTGCAGCGCCGACCCTCTGGTGGCCACCGTGATTGCGGAGCGGTACGCGGGCGCGATCGAACTCGACGGTGTGCGCATCCTGCGCCTCGAGGACGATGGCTGATCAGCGGGCGCGACGGTGGCGAAGGTACGCGGTGGCCAGTTCCCGCAGGCGGGAACGGCCGAAGCTCGGGTCGTGGCCGCCGTGCACCACCTCCACCGGCAGCTGCAGGAGCCGTTCCATCGTGAGGCAATAGGCCTGGATGTCGCTCTCGGGCAGCTCGTCGAGCAATGGCCCGTCGTAGATCGCGTCGCCGCTGAACAGGGTGCCGGTGGCAGCTTCCCAGAGGCCGATCGAACCGGGGGAGTGGCCGGGAAGGTGCAGCACCTCGAAGGTCCGGTCGCCGAGGTCGAGCACGTCGCCCTCGCCGACCGTGCGCACCGCCGCGACCGGACGCTGGCGAAAGCCGTCCATCACGAAGCCCGCAGGCAGCGCATCGACGAAGTAGGGGTCGGGCATCGGGTACCCCATCGCCTCCAGCGCGTCGATGGCGTCGTCGCCCCATGCCTCCCGAGGTACCAGCGACCGCAACGGGGGGTCGAGCAGGAGCGGTGCCTCGATGGCGTGGGCCACCACGTCGGCGAACTCGTGGTGGTTGCCGATGTGGTCGTCGTGCCCGTGGGTGGCCACGGCGGTGACCGGGCGCTCGGTGGTGGCCAGCAGGTCGTCGATCGCGGCCGTCAGGCTGGCCAGGCCCATCCCGGTGTCGATGACGAGGTCGCGGGACCGCCCGCGCACATGCCAGATGTTGCAGCGCATGAGCGGGATGACATGGGGTTCCCAGAGCAGCGTGATGGCGTGGTCGACGCGGGAACGCTCGAACCAGCGGCCGGCGATCGGCAGGCCGGTCATGTGGCGTCCTGCGTAGGGCCTGCCGGCTTGGCCTTCTTCGCTCGGCTGGGCGCCACGCGCGGCGGCTCGCCGGCCATCTTCGGGTACACGGGTGGCCAGGGTGCGTCGGCCAAGCCGGCGGCCTGGTCGGCGTGCACCATCGCCAGGAATGGCTCCAGCGGCTGCGGCACGTCGTTCATCGTGGCCCACGCATCGCCATGTTCGGCCACCCAGGCCGGCACCGTGGCGATCGTCATGTCGTGCGGCGTGAGGGTGTCGAGCAGGGCCCAGGGGAAGGGGAAGCTCACGGGTGCGTGATCGAGTGCCCGCACCGACCAAGGGGCGAAGACGGTCTTGTGCGGGGCGTTCTGGTTGAAGTCGATGAAGATGCGAGCGCCCCGTTCCTCCTTCCACCACGACGCCGTGATGAGGTCCGGACGGCGGCGCTCCAGCTCGCGGGCCACGGCAACGGCGGCGCTGCGGACCGCGATGCTGTCGTGCGTGGGTTGCAGCCGGACGTACACGTGCAGGCCCCGATTACCGGACGTCTTGACGAAGCTGGCCACTCCAAGACCGTCGAGCAGCTCCTTCGTCTCGGCGGCTGCCTCCACCGCCATCGCGTACGTGGTGCCGGGGCCGGGGTCGAGATCGATGCGCAGTTCGTCGCAGTGCTCCGGATCGGCCGCACGCGTCGGCCAGGAGTGAAAGCCGAGGCAACCGAGGTTCACGGCCCACAACAGGTGGCCGAGGTCGGCGATCACCAGCGCTCGTGAGGGGGTGCCGTTCGGGGTGAGAACCGTGGTGGTGTGCAGCCACTCGGGTGCCCCGTCGGGAATGCGCTTCTGAAAGAAGTTGCTCCCGTGGGCCCCGTTGGGGAAGCGCTGCAGGAGGACGGGCCGGTCGTACATCTGGCGCATGACCGCATCGCCGACGCTGACGTAGTAGCGGGCGAGGTCCAGTTTGGTGTCGCCCCGGGCTTGGAACATCACCTTGTCCGGGCTGGTGATGGTGATGGCGCGCCCGGCGACCTGAAGCTCGACCCCCTCGCTCATGCCCGCCGACCCTATAGCCCGAGCGAGCCTGGGGCGTGCCAGTAGATGAAAGCGGCTCTCAAACAAACGTTTGACAAACAAGCGTTTGAATGGGACACTCCTCGACATGACCAGCCGTGTGCGCCATTCCGCCCTTCTGCTCACCGTCGCCCTCCTCGCGTCGTGCGGAGGCGACGGAGGCGGCGACGAGGCAGGCCCGACGTCGGCAGCCCCGGAGGCGACCGAGCCGGCCACCTCCGACACCGATGCCGTCACGACGGAGCCCGGCGAGCCGGTGGAGACCACACCCGCCGAGCCGGTGGCCGGCGGTGAGATCACCGTCCTGCGCGCCAACGACATCGACGGGTGGGACCCTGATGGCGCAGTGCTGGTGAGCACCTTCCTCACCATCCCGAATGTGATGGAGGGCCTGGTTCGTGTCGGTGCCGACGGCGTCACCATCGAGCCGGCGCTCGCCGAGTCGTGGACGTTCGACGCTGCCGAGCCGTCCTACACGTTCACGCTGCGCGAAGGGTTGACGTTCAGCGACGGCACACCGTTGACTGCGGAGGACGTGAAGTTCTCCGCCACGGAATGGGTGATGGGGCCGTCACTCGGTTTCGTGTTCTCGGACATCGTGGCCGCGACGGTGGTCGACGACCGAACGATCACCCTGTCGTTGGGCAGGCCGAGCACGTTCGTGCTCGACTTCCTGGCCAGCGGGGTGGCTCCGGTCATCCCCAACGGATACGCCGGTAAGACCCGTGCGGACTTCTACGCCGCGCCGATCGGTGCGGGCCCGTTCGTCATCGACACCTATACGCCCGGCGTGGAGACGGTCCTGGTGCGCAACGAGGCGTACCACGACCCGGCCCTGCCCCTGCTGGACAAGGTGACCTACAAGATCGTGGCTGACCCCAGCCAACAGCTGGCCCAGTTCGAGAGCGGCGAGGCCGACCTCATCGAGGGCATCGACCCTGCCCTCGCCTCGCAGCTTCCCGAGAGCCAGCGGATCACCGTCAGCCCGGCATCGAACATCGACGGCATCCAGTTCAACTTCGCCACACCGCTCGGCCAGGACCTTGCCTTCCGCCAGGCGGTGAACCACGCGATCGACCGTGAGCTGCTGGTGGAGATCGCCTACGAGGGGCTGGCGACGCCCGCCACCGGTGTGCTCCCCCCCGGCACGATCGGCTCGGTCGGCTGCGAGTGCGACGAATGGTCCTACGACCCGGCTGCTGCTGCGGACGCGCTGGCATCGTCCACCTATGCAGGCGAGGAGCTGACGCTGCTCGCCACGGCCACGGGTGGCGACTCTCCCGAAGTGGAGCTGATCCGCGCCGACCTCGAGGCGCTCGGTATCAAGGTGGCGGTGGAGGAGCTGGAGATCCAGGTGCTGCTCGACCGTGTGGCGCAGGGGGACTTCGATCTCGTGCTCGGCGGCTACAGCAATGTCTCGCCGACCGCGGGAGACGTGTTCATCTACATGTACGTCACCCAGTTCTTCGGGTCGGGCGCACCGGTGGACCAGGTGCTGGCCAGCTTCGACGAGTTCGCCGTGGCGGCCGACGCCGACGCCAAGGCCGCAGCGGTCCTTGGCCTGGAGACCTGGGCTGCAGCAACGATTCCCGTCCTGCCGCTGGTCTCCTCGGACACGGTCGTTCCGGTGAGCGAGAGGGTGCAGGGCTTGGTGGTCCGCCCGTTCGGGCGCTACTACCTGGACGAGCTGTCGGTCATCTGACCGATGCGGATCCTCAGGATCGCCGTGCGTCGGGTCCTGTTGGGTGTTCCACTGCTCGTCATCCTGCTCCTGGTCACGGTGGCGCTGCAGAAGATCACCCCGGGGGACCCGGCGCGCGCGCTTGCCGGCCCACGAGCGTCGGAGGAAGTACTTGCGGCCACGCGCGTCAAGTATCGCCTGGACGACGGAGTGGTCGCCCAGTTCACGAGTGCCGTCGGGCGTGCTGTGCGCGGTGACCTCGGTGTCTCCAACCGCAGCGACGTGCCGGTGACCGACCTGCTCGTCGAACGGGGCCCCCGTTCGGTGCTCCTTGCGGCGGTCGGCCTCAGTGCGTCGGTACTGATCGCCTTCCCCCTCGGGCTGGCGGCCGGCACGCGCGGCAGGCGACTCCGTTCGGCGGTGGACCAGGCCGGCCTGGTGTTGATGAACCTGCCGACCTATTGGCTGGCGCTGGTGGTGGTGCTCGTGTTCGCGCTGCGTCTGGAGTGGTTCCCGACGGGAGGGACAGGCTCCGGGTGGTGGGGCACGATCCACCACCTCGTGCTCCCCACCGCGGTGATGGCCGCCGCGATCGCGCCAGTGCTGGTGCGCAGCCTGGCGGCGTCGGTCGAACGGGCGATGCGGAGCGATCATGTCGTCACCGCACTCGCTGCGGGCATCCCGCGCGCGCAGGTCATTCGCCGACATGTGGTCCGCAACGCGCTGCCGCCCGTCGTGACGCTGCTCGGCCTGCAGGCGGGTGGAGTGCTGTTCGGCCTGGTGGTGGTCGAATTGAGTTTCGGTATCAACGGGCTGGGCACCCTGCTGTTCGACTCCGTGCGAAATCGTGACTTCCCGGTCGTCCAGGGGCTCACCCTGGTGCTCGGTGCGTGCGTGGTGGTGGCCAACCTGCTGGCCGACCTCGTCGGAGCGGTGCTGGACCCTCGGAGTTCCACGTGAGCCGCTGGCGCAGAGCGCTCCGCTCGCCCTCCGGCGTCGTGCTGATGGTGCTGGTACTCGTTGCCGTCGCAGCCCCCTGGCTGTGGTCCGCACCGCGGGACATCACCCGGGAACGCCTGCAGTCGCCCCGATTCGCCCATCCGTTCGGCTCCACCCGGCTCGGCCAGGACGTCCTGGCGCAGGTCGGCCACGCCCTCCGCGTGGACCTCACGCTCGGGGTTGCCGCCGTCGCGGTGTCCGCCGCGGTCGGCGTCCTGCTGGGCGGCGCCGCCGGCTACCTCGGTGGCCTCGTCGACCGTGGCTTCGTGCTGCTCGCCGACCTCACTCAGGCGCTGCCGGTCGCCCTGCTGCTGATCGCGTTGGCGTTCGCGCTCGGCACCGGCGCGTCGACGATCCTGATCGCCTTCGCGCTCTTCGGTTGGTTGCCATACGCCCGTCTGGCGCGCAGCAGCGTGGCCCGGGTACGAGACCTTGAGTATGTGCGGGCCGCCGAGTTGCTGGGGATCCCCGCACATCGCGTGGTCACGCGCCATGTCGTTCCCAACGCTCTCGACCAGGTGATCGTGTACGCCGCAGCCGACGTGGGCGTTGCGGTGCAGACGATCGCCGCACTTGCCTTCATCGGCGTCTCGCTGCCGGACGGCACCCTGGAGCTCGGACGAATGATCGCCACCGGGGCGCCCCGTCTGCGCGACGCGTGGTGGCTGACGGTGTTCCCGGGGCTGATGCTGGTGGTCGTCGGTGTGGCATGTGGCCGCTTCGCCCGGCACCTTGCGGAACCGGCCGGCGGTGGACGATGAGCGCAACGGCGATGATCGCCGGCGGCATTGTCGTCGAGGGCCCTGTGGGGCCCCTGGTCAACGACGCCGGGCTTCGCCTCCCTCGGGGCGCGTGCGTGGGAGTGATCGGGGAGTCCGGGAGCGGGAAGACGATGCTCCTGCGTTCGCTCATCGACCTGCTGCCCGAGGGGGTTCACCGGTCTGCCGGAGCCGTCTCCACCGCCGCTGCAGATGGCGAGTTGCGGGCCCTGCCGACGTTGGCCGGCTGGCGCGGACATGGCGCGGGGATGGTGTTTCAAGACCCCCTCGCGGCGCTCGACCCGTCGATGAGGGTCGGTCGCTTCATCTCTGAAGTGGTGCGGCACCATTCCGGCCGGTCGAGGCTGGACGCCGCCCACGTCGTGGCCACCCTGCTCGGCGAGGTCGGGTTCGCCGAGCCGGAGCGCATCGCCCGCTCCTTCCCACACCAGATGTCCAACGGCCAACGCCAGCGAGTCGTGCTTGCCGTCGCGCTGGCGTCGGAGCCCGATGTGCTGCTCTGCGACGAGGCCCCCTCCGCGCTGGACACCACGCCCCAGGCGCAGATCATCGACCTCCCGGTCGGTCTGCAGGCGTCTCGGGGGTTGTCGGTGGTGTTCGTCACTCACGACCTTGCCGTGGCGAACCAGATCTGCGACCAGATCGGGGTGATGCTCGACGGCCGTGTGCTGGAGACGGGGCCGACCACCGAGGTGCTCCACCGCCCGCGCCACCCGTACAGCGCGGCCCTGCTCGACGCCTATCGCACCGGGCGCGAGCTGAGGGCGCCGGAGGCCGCCGGGGCTGGGCCGAGCGTCTGCCCGTTCCGCCATCGGTGCGCGGAGGCGACATCCGATTGCGACGGCGCCATCCCCTGGGTGGACGCCGCCGCGGTTCGATCCGGCAGCTCATGCGTGCACGACACCCGCCCGCCCGTGTTGTGGGACGCCTCATGACCATCGGCGGCGGTGCACTGACTGCAGAGCAACTGAGCGTGGAGTACCGCGGCGCCGGCTGGCGCAGCCGCGTGCTTGCCGTTCGGAACGCCACCCTGCGCGTGAACGCCGGCGAGGTCGTGGGTCTGGTGGGTGAGTCC
>JBPOIX010000343.1:0-9474 GCA_052034175.1 Actinomycetota bacterium | reverse complement strand
GGTGGACCGCGGCTCTGGCGTAATGGCTGATGTACGCCAGCGTCCGCGTCGGCCAGGGGTCGGCGTTCACCGGTGTGTCGCTGACGATGTCGGCGATCTGCTCCAGGCGGCGGCTGTGCGCCTCGACCGCTGCCGGGTCCGGGTGGTCGGCGGCGGCAGCATCGGCACCTGCGGCGACCGACTCGTGCAGGCAGATGACGATCTGCTGCAGGCTCAAGTAGGCGCGAATCCTCTCTGCATCCGAGCCGAGGTCGAGCACCGCGTATGACGCGTCGAACTCGTCGATCGCCGCCTGCCAGGCGCGCAGCATGCGAAGGGTCGCGCCGATGGTGTTGGCGGTGGACGAAAGGGCACGCCGGCTGAGGTTTCCTGAACCGCGGTGGACGAGCGCCAGCGTGGTGTAGGCGAACGCTCGCGGATGGTCGCCCACGCCGAGTGCGGTCTGCCCGTTGACGGCGGTGAGGCGGGCGATCTGGTCGGCGTCGTCGAGGTCGCCGAAGACCTGCATCGCGCTGGTGGCGATGGCATCGGCGTGGCGCCAGCGGCCCTCGCCGCTGAGGTTGAAGATGTGCCGCAGGACGCGGTCCGCCCACGCCTCGTTGCCGTCCCAGGTGCCCTGGAGCGGCCCGGACTGCCGCGGGAGGCGGTCCAGGGGATGAACCATCTCGCCACCTTGGAGGATGAGGGCTTCCATCGCCGAATGGTCGTCCGCGCGCAGCTGGTGAATGGCGTGCAGCACCCTGTGGTGGCCACCCTTCATCACACCACCCCTGCCCGGCAACTCTGGATCCACTGCGACCTCCGTCGGCGAATGTAGCTCCCCGGGGAGCGCCCACAATGGCCAGTGGTGCCGGTGCGGGCCCCTGCCTCGTAGCCTGGCAAGCCGGATGGTGCACGCGTGATCGATCGACTGAAGGCAGTGGAGGACGAGTTCCTCAACCTCGAGGCCAGCCTCTCGGACCCGGACGTGATCAGCGACCAGAGCCGCCTGCGCGACGTGTCCCGCCGATACAAGGACATCACCCCGGTGGTCGAGTGCGTCCGCCGTGTGCGCGCCCGCCAGGCGGACGCCGAGGCCGCGCGGGAGTTGCTGGGAATGGCAGACGACGACGAGCGCCCGCTGCTGAAGGACGAGTTGAACGCCGCCGAGCGCGACGTGGAGGCGATGCAGGAGGAACTGCGCCTGCTGATGCTGCCCAAGGACCCCCACGACGGGCGCGCCGTGATCATGGAGATCCGCGGCGCCGAAGGTGGGGAGGAAGCGAACCTGTTCGCCCGCGACCTGTACGACATGTATCGCAGCTACGCCAATGGCAAGGGCTGGTCGATGGAAGTGCTGTCGGAGGACCGCAGCGACCTCGGCGGGCTGAACCAGATCACCATCGAGGTGCGCGGCGATACCGCGTGGGGTCGGCTGAAGTTCGAGGGCGGCCCCCACCGGGTGCAGCGGGTGCCGGTCACCGAGAGCCAGGGTCGCATCCACACCTCCTCGGCCACCGTGCTGGTGCTGCCGGAAGCCGAAGAGGTCGAGGTGGACATCGACGCCAACGACCTGCAGGTGGACGTCTATCGCAGCAGCGGCGCCGGCGGGCAGAGCGTGAACACCACGGACTCCGCGGTGCGGATCACCCACAAGCCGACCGGCGTGGTGGTCACGATGCAGGACGAGCGCAGCCAGATCCAGAACAAGGCCCGGGCGATGACCGTGCTGCGCTCCCGCCTCCTCCAGCTGGCCACCGAGGAGCGCGACGCGGCGGCATCCGTGGAGCGCAGGTCGCAGGTGGGCGGTGGCGGCCGCGGGGAGAAGATCCGCACCTACAACTTCAAGGAGAACCGCCTCACGGACCATCGCATCGGCTTCACGATCTATCGGCTGGCCGACGTGCTGGCCGGCGACCTGGACGAGGTGGTGGAGGCCCTCATCGCCGACGAACGCGCCAAGCAGCTGGCAGGCCACACATGACCGATGGCTTCATCGTCGAGCCGGCGCAGGTCACCTGGCGGCAGTTGTGGGCCAGCACCGAGGCGAGAGTGGGCAGTCGCCCGACAGCACGGTGGCTCTGCGAGGAGGCCAGTGGCGCCTTCGGCAGCGAGTTCATCGAGGCGCTGGAGGAAGGTGCTACGGAGCGCATGCTCGCCCACCTCGAGCGGATGCTGCAGCGACT
Organism: Actinomycetota bacterium; assembly: GCA_052034175.1. Taxonomy (GTDB): domain Bacteria; phylum Actinomycetota; class Acidimicrobiia; order Acidimicrobiales; family Ilumatobacteraceae; genus UBA668. The sequence goes on along the minus strand of JBPOIX010000343.1, from coordinate 7,309 downwards.
GGACGCCGGCGAGCCGTTGCAGTACGTGCTCGGCCATTGGTCGTTTCGCCATCTCGACCTGATGGTGGACCACCGGGTGCTGATCCCCCGGCCGGAGACGGAGCTCGTGGTCGAGGTGGCGCTGGCCCACGGGCGCGACCTGCTCTCGGCCCGGGCGGCGGGAGAACGGCTGCGCTGCGCCGACCTTGGTACCGGTAGCGGCGCCATCGGGCTGTCGCTGGCCTTCGAGTTGCCGCGCGGGCGCACCGAGGTGTGGCTCACCGATGTCTCACTGGATGCGCTGGACGTGGCGCGGGCCAACGCTGCCGGGCTCGGCGTGGCGGGAGGCGGCGTGCGCTTCGAGCACGGCTCATGGTGGGCGGCGCTGCCGTCCGAGTTGCTCGGCACCCTCGACCTGGTGGTCGCCAACCCGCCGTACATCGCCGAGGGCGACGGGCGGGTGGAGGCCGTGGTCCACGGATGGGAGCCACACACCGCGCTCTACGCCGGGGCGGATGGGCTGGATGCGGTGCGCTCGATCGCCGCGGCGGCACCGGAGTGGTTGCGGCCGGCCGGTGCGCTGGTGCTGGAGATCGGCTCGGGCCAGGGCCCGGCCGTCGCCGGTGCCCTGCATGCGGCGGGCCTGCACGACGTGGAGATCCGCCCCGACCTCGCCGGCCACGACCGGATCGCCATCGCCCGAAGAAAGTGACAGGCCCGGCCCTCGGGAGGCTCTGTACCGGTGACTACCGTTCCGCATGGAGGACTGATCATGATCGCCATTCGTTCCCGCCGCCTCGCCCCGCTGGCCGCTTCTGTCGCAGGGCTCCTCTTGCTCGCGGCCTGCAGCTCGGATGCCGCAACAACCGCACCGGCCACCGAGCCGAGCACGTCCGTGGCCGGCTCCACCACCACGTCGGTTGCAGCCACGTCCACGACGGCAGCCCCTGCTGCGAGCACCACGGCGGCCCCAACTACTGCTGCGCCGACCACTGCGGCCCCGACCACGGCTGCGCCGGCCCCCGCCTGCGGTGAGGGCAACGTGCCCTCGGCGGGTGCCTCCAGCGTGGCGACCATCACCGGCGACTGGAATGGCGACGGCGTGCAGGACCAGGCCACCAGCTGGGTCGAGCCGGCGACGATGGAATGGTTCGTGATGATCGAGGTCGCCGGAGGAAGCTCCACCACCATCGCCATGCCCGACCCGGGTGTCGGTTTCGTGCAGGTGGTGGACAAGGTGGATGTGGACTTCTCCCTCGGTGTGGACCCCGGTGTGAACCGCGACGAGTTCGTCGCCATCGTCGGCAGCAACTCCTCGGGCCTCAACCTCGGGGTGTTCGGCGTGAACAGCGTCGGTTGCGGCTTCCCGTTCGACAACGGTGCCGGTGCCTACTACGTCATCCCGATCCACTCGTCGGCCGGGATCATGTCCGGCTTGAAGTGCGACGGCGGTGCCGGCAGCCAGTTCATGGTGCGCCTGGAGGCCTCCACCACCGACGGCGACATCTGGTCCACGCGGGACATCAAGATCGAGCGCACCGGGCCGCAATCACTGGGCGACGGGGTGGTCATCGAGGGGGCGTACCTCACGGGCGAGCCGGAGCTGTACGACTACAACGTGGCCTACTGCTTCGACACGATGCTGATCGACGGGGCCATCGACTACTGAGCGCCGGCGGGTGCCGCGGCACCGATGGGTGCCGCGGCGTCAGTCGAAGCGTGCCGCGATCTGTGCCAGCAGGTCGTTCTCCTGCTCGTCGACGGCATGATCCGCGCCGGCCACGTCGCGTGCGGCGCTGAACAGGGCCCCGCGCAGCACCCCGTTGGTGACCCGCCGGTCGATTGCGTCGAGCAGGTCGGCCACGGTGTCGTCGGCAAGCGCGGTGCGCACCTTGGCCGTCGCCACACCGGCGTACTGGTCGAAGGAGAACGTGTCGGTCTCCCAGCCGCTGTCCTCGCTGATCATGCGGATCTCGTCCAGCTCGGTGTCGCTGATGTGCCGGTCGGCCATCATCACCAGCAGGAGCAGCTCGATCGCGGCTTCGTGTTCGCGGTCGGCGGTGGCATGCACGCTGACGTGTCCGTAGAGGTCCCTGAGGCGCTGGTTCACGGCGGCGAACCTACTCGCGCGGCTCCACGCGCAAGGAACGGCGGAGGAACTCCAGCTGGTGCAACAGGAGGTGCTCGGCCACGACCTCCTGCGGCGTCATGTGGGTGACACCCACGAGGGGCAGCACTTCGTGCGGCTTGCCGGCGGCGAGGAGGGCGTTGGAGAGCTGCAGGGTGTGCGCTGCCACCACATTGTCGTCGGCCAACCCGTGCACCAGCAGCAGCGGCCGCGTCAGCTCATCCGCCAGTGGCAGCAGCGAGGTGGCGGCGTACGGCGCGGCATCCGTGGTGGGGTCGCCCAGGTAGCGCTCCGTGTAGTGGGTGTCGTAGAGGCGCCATTCGGTGACGGGGGCACCGGCGATCGCGGCGTGGAACACGTCGGGCCGGCGGAGCACCGCCAGGGCGGCCAGGTACCCGCCGAAGCTCCAGCCGCGGATGCCCACACGAGTGAGGTCGAGCGGGAACTCCTCGGCCGCGGCGAGCAGGGCCTCCACCTGGTCGTCGAGCGGTGCGGTGGCCAGGTCGAGGTGCACCTCGCGCTCCCAGACCGACCCCCGCCCTGGCGTGCCACGGCCGTCGACGACGACCACGGCGAACCCCTGGTCCGCGAACCACTGGGAGGTGAGGAAGGCGTTGTGCGCCTGCACCACACGCAGAGCATGAGGGCCCCCGTACGGGTCGAGCAGCACCGGCAGGGGGCTGCCATCGTGGCCGTGGGGGAGGAGCACCGCGGTCGCCAGCCGGCGCGCGCCGTAGTGGCGCAGCGCCACGTTCGGGGTGACGAGCGGTGTGTGCGCACACGAGGCGATCTCCGGCCCGTCGAGGAGGCGGGTGACGGAGCCCGGCTCGGCCAGCACGGCGCTGCGGATGACGGTGGTGCCCCCGCCGACCGTTGCGGTGTGGATGCCGGGCTCGTCGGTGAGGGCGGTGAGCACGCCGTCGCCCGTCCAGCGCCAGACGTGCTGCACCGTGGCGTCGTCGACCGGGTTGGCGAGGAACGTGACCTCGTCCCCACCCACCGCTACCACGGCCCGAACCTGGAGGTCGGTGGGGGTGACCGGCTGGCCGTCGAGGAGGAGGCGGCGTGCACCGTCGCGGTCTGCGGTGGTGACGAGCTGGCCGTCGCCGGTGACCGTGGGCGTGCCGGGCACCAGTTCCACCCACGCCGGGTCGCCATCGGCGAAGAGGGGCAGCGTGGCCCCGGTGGTGGGGTCGCCCTCCAACACCATCAGCGACCTCTGATCCCGCGACTGGACCGTCAGCAGCAGGCGCTCGCCACGGCCGTTGTCGCGGCCGTTGCCGTCGTCGCCGGCCGGCGCCCACGGCCCGTCGGCCCGGTAGGGGTACGCGGCACGATCCCAGACCACGTCGATGGCGCCGCCGTCCAACGCCAACACATGGAGCGTGACGTCCGGGTTGGCGGTGCCGGCGGCGGGGTAGCGCACCTCGTTCGGCCGGTGGCCGGGGTTCGCAGGGTCGGCGATCCACCACGTCCCCACGGGCGAGTTGTCCACCCGGCAGGCGGCGATCGCCGTGCCGTCCGGGCTCCACCAGTAGCCGCGATAGCGGTTCATCTCCTCCGCGGCAACGAAGTCCGCGCTGCCCCAGGACACCTCCGGGTCGTCCTCGCCGGCGAGCTCCCAACTGTGGCCGTCCAGTTCGGCGATGCGCAGCGCCCGGCCGCTGACATAGGCGACCCGCGCGGCCGTCGGGTCGGGCCGCGGGTCGAACACCGGGCCGTCCACCTGCAGTTCCCTGGCGCCGCCGCTCAACAGGCCTCCCACGAACAACCGGCCACCGAGCGCCAGGGCGAAGACCGTGGCCGCGCCGTCGGTGGCATACGCGGTGACTCCGCCGGCGCCCTCCCGCATCCGCTCGCGGCGGGCCCGTTCCTCCGGCGGGAGGTTGTCGTCGTCGGCCGCGCCGATGAGGGTGAAGGGGTCGGCCACCAGGCGTTCCTCGCCGGTGGCGGCGTCCAGCACCCACAGGCAGTTCACCGGGTCGTCGCCGGCGCGGCTGCGGGCGAACACCACCCGGTGCCCATCGGGCGAGACGGTGAGGTTGCGCGGCTCGCCGAGGGTGAGGCGCTGGGTGCGGGCGTACTGCCGGGGAAACGTGTCCTGGCTCATCGCCCGCATGCTACGTGCGAGCCCGGGCGACTATTTGCCGGGCACCACGAGGATCTTGGCGTGGGCCTCGGGGTTGGCGAGGTCCTTGAACGCCTGCGGCACACCGTCCACGGTGACCGTGCCGGTGAGCCACGGCTGCAGGTCGACCTTGCCGTCGGCGATCGCTTCCAGGGCGCCGGCGAACTCGTGCGGCTCGTAGCCGAGCGCGAACTGGAGGTTGAGCTCCTTGCCGATGCCGAGCATGGGCACGATGCTGTCCTGCTGCATGCAGGCGCCGACCACGAGGATGCGGGCGTGGCGCGGCGCCATGCGCATCGCCTGGTCGATCAGGCCGGGCACGCCGACTGCTTCGAAGATCACCAGCGGGCGCACCCCGTCCACGCGGCGCCAGGCGTCGATGACCTTCTCCTCACGCGGGTCCACCACCACGTCGGCTCCCAGCAGCTCCGCCAGTTGGCGGCGCTTGGCGGAGTAGTCGGCCACCACGATCGGGCCGATGCCTTTCATCCGCAGCTCGGCGATGCAGGCCAGGCCCACCGGGCCGGCACCGATGACCACGGCGGCCTCCCCACCCGTGATGCGGCTCTTGGCCACGGCGTGCACGCCCACGGCGAGCGGCTCGGTCATGGCAGCGAGCTCCACCGGAAGGCCGGCGGGCACCTTCATTCCCAGCAGTTCGTTGAGGACGAGCAGGTCGGCGTACCCGCCGTTGTAGATGTTGCTGTAGCCGATGGGGTGCACGCCGTCGGTGTCGAACGCCACCGGCATGCTCACGACCACGTCGCCCACCTTGAGGTTCTCCACCCCGGGGCCGAGCTCCACGACCTCGCAGCAGAACTCGTGGCCCATCACAGTGTCGCGTTCCGGCTCGAAGTTCTTCGGCGCCATCGGGTCGGTGGGGCCTTCGCCCATCAGCGATGCGGTCAGCTGCCTCACCTCCGCGCCGTGTTGCAGCATGTGCAGGTCGCTGCCGCAGATGCCGCACGCCAGCACCTTCGTCAGCACCTGGCCGGGGCCAGGGGTGGGGTCGGGCAGGTCGTCGACCCGCATCTGCCAGTCACGCATCACGGCTGCACGCATGGCGGCAGCGTAGGTGGCGCGCGCGGCGCGGCTCTCAGCGGGAGAAGTGGGCGATGGCGTCCACCACCACCTGCCACGCGGCGTCGGCGTCGACCCCGACCTGCAGGTCGCAGTTCGGCTCCGGCACCTCCTTCAGGTCGCGCTGGTCGATGACGGTCATCCCGACGGTGCGCAGGCCCTGGGTCTCGATCTCGACGTGCGCGAGACGTCGCTGGAAGAGGTGGGGGTGGGTGAGCGCCATCACCGCGCACGGGTCGTGCACCGCGGCACCGGTGATGTGGTGGTGGCGGGAGCTGTAGGTCTCGCTGAAGAAGTCCAGCAGGCCACTGAGCACGTGGGCGAGGTGCCCGGGCAGGGCGCGCACCATCTCGATGCGGTCTGGCAGGGCCTGGAACTGGTGGGTGAGGTCGAGGCCGCTCATGATCAGGGGGCCGCCGTAGGAGAACACGATGTCCGCCGCCTCGGGGTCGCACCACAGGTTGAACTCGGCGGCCGCCGTCCGGTTGCCGAACGAGCCGCCACCCATCAGCGAGATGCCGGCGATGCGCGAGGCGAGGTCCGGCGCGGCGCGCAATGCGAGCGCGATGTTCGTCATCGGGCCGGTGGGCACCAGCCACACACCCTCGTGGGCGCGGCAGGTGTCGATGATGAAGCCGATGGCGTCGCGGCTGGCCGGCGGGCCGCTGGGCTCCGGCAGGTCGGCGCCGTCCATGCCGCTCTCACCGTGGACGTACCCCGCGTGCCGTGCCGGTTGGATGAGCGGCCGGTTGGCCCCGGAGTGGACAGGGGTGTCCATGCCCAGCAGGTCGCGCATGATGATCGCGTTGCGCGTGCATGCGCTGAGCGGGGCGTTGCCGGCGACCGTGGTGATGCCGAGGACGTCCGCGTGGCGGGCGGCGACGACGATGGCGATCGCGTCGTCGTGGCCGGGGTCGCAGTCGAGGATGATGGGCAGGCGGGGGCTCGCAGCGGGCGACATATCTCCTGAGCATGCCACCGTTACGCTCGCGGTCATGCGGTCGACCGTGCTCCCGTTCGTCGTGGCCGCTCTGGTCGTGGCCGGCGGGTGCAGTGGCGGCGGGAACGGCTCGGGCGGTTCCACCGCCGCCGAGCCCTCCCTCGTGTCCGTGGAAGGGGCTGGCGACGGCTCGGAGAGCACGTCGGCTGCCGACGGGTCGCTGCCGGCCGACCACCGCTCCACCTCCACAGCAGCCCCCACGACCACCGTCCCGCCCGCGCCGAAGGGGGTTCCGGGGCTCGACGATCCTTCCCCCTTCTGCGCTTCGTGGGCTCGCTACAGCGGCACCCTGCAGGCCATCGGGGTGGCCGCGGCATTCGCCGAACTGTCCTCGCAGGAGACCGCCCGAATGGAAGTGACGGCGGCGGCGGCGTTGGTGGACGCGGTCGGCGGCATCGGCTCGTCGTGGCCGGCGGAGCTGGTGGGGGAGCGCTCGGTGGTGCTCACGGACGTGGTCGGCCCGTTCGGGCGGCGGGCGGAGAAGGCCCACGCGGCGTTGGTGGAGGCAGGCGCCTCGCCCGCGGACCTGGAGGAGCTGGCCCAGGTGTGGTTGGCCGCGTTGCGCGACCGCGACCCGGACGACCCCGAGCTGCGGGTGGCGGTGCCGGCGCGGCTGGAGCCGCTGGTGGATGCCGCTGCCGCTGCCTTCGATGCCGCGGTCACCCCGTTCACCCAGGACCCGAGCCTGGCGTCTGCGGCGACGGACACGCCCTCGACCGACGCCTACCTCGCCGCCACCTGCCCCGAGCTGGCCACCAGCGGCGTCGGCGACGCCCTCTGACCCCGCTCCGCCCGGCCCGCTTTTTCGCCGGCCCGCGCCGCCCCGGCCCGCGCCGCCCCGGCCCGCGCCGCTCGGGGTCAGTCGGCTTTACGTAAAGGCTGTCGGGTCGTGAGCTGGGCCGATGCCCGCAAGTTCTTGACACAAACCGTCGCCGACCTGTTTGTGTCAAGAACCTGCGGGTGAACCCCCTGGTCAGCGCCCGACAGCCTTTAC
>JBPOIX010000034.1:0-1910 GCA_052034175.1 Actinomycetota bacterium | reverse complement strand
TGAGCGCATCGCCCGGGCCGGTGGTGTACTCGATGCCGGCCGCCCGCAACGCCGCGGCCAGGGCCGCGGGGTCGGGGCTGCGCACGAGGATCGTGGAGCTGGCGAGCAACTCGGCCAGGCGGCCGGCGGCCACCACGGCACCGCCGTTGATGACGACGAGGTGGTCTGCGGTGGCCTGCACTTCGTGCAGCAGGTGGCTCGACAGCAGCACCGTGCCGCCGTGGTCGGCGAAGTCGCGCAGCAGGGTGCGCATCCAGGCGATGCCTTCCGGGTCCAGCCCGTTCGCCGGCTCGTCGAGGATCAGCGCCTGCGGGTCACCGATGAGGGCCTGGGCGATGCCGAGGCGCTGGCGCATGCCGAGCGAGTAGGTGCCCACCCGCTTCTCCGCCGCATCGGGAAGGCCGACGAGCTCCAACATCTCGTCCACCCGCCCTGGGTGAACGCCGGCCATCAGTGCGGCGGTCGTGAGCGTCGCCCGGCCATTGCGCCCGGGGTGCATGGCCGACGCGTCGAGCAGCAGGCCCACCACCCGTGAGGGGTTGGGCAGCTCGACGAACGGCCTGCCGGCGATGGTTGCCGTGCCGCGATCGGGGCGCACCAGCCCGACGATCATCTTCAGCGTGGTGGACTTGCCGGCGCCGTTCGCCCCGAGGAACCCGGTGATGGTGCCCGGCTCGCAGTGCAACGAGACGTCGCGCACCACCGGCACATGGTCGTAGCTCTTGGTGAGAGCAGTTGTCGTGATCATGCGGCCCAGCCTGAACCGCCGGGCGCACAGCCACATCGGGCAGACGGCGATGATCCACCGTCCGAACGGGCACTCCCCCACCCCCGATGAATCGCCCTTCGTCGGGTGCGCGACCGACTTTCGTCGATGCCGCAACGGGCGCCCGGAACCCTACGCTCGCACCATGTCCTGGCTACGGAGATGGTGGGCCCAGACCGCCCCCACGGCGCTGCTGGCACCGCACGACTCGGCGCACCCCGCCACGGTGGCGCCCCGGACTGCGCGGGACTGGGCCGTCGACACCGCGGCCTTCGTCGTCGCCGCCGCCGTCGGCGCCCTCCTCCTGCGCCTCGCCGCGGACGACACGGGCAACCGGCTCACCACGGGCATGACGGCCGTCGACGCCTCGTTCGGCGCGCTGTGCTGCATCGCACTCTGGTGGCGGCGGCGCTGGCCGTTCGCCGTCGCGCTCCTGTGCGTGGTGTTGGGCGCCATCTCCACGTTCGGCTCGGTGGCCGGCCTGTTCGCCCTGTCGTCGCTGGCGGTGCACCGCCACGTGCGGCCCGCCCTGCTCGTGGCCGTGCTGTTCGTGCCGTCCGCAGTCGTGTGCTCCATCTGGCTCGGGCGCTCCAACACCTGGTCGGTGCTGCTGCCGTCGCTCGCACTCGGCGTCGCGGCCACCGCATGGGGCATGTTCATTCGCGCCCGGCGCCAACTCCTCGCAACCCTGCTCGAGCGTGCCCAACGGGCCGAAGCCGACCAGCTCGTGCGCGCCGAACGTGCCCGCCTGGCCGAGCGCACCCGCATCGCCCGTGAGATGCACGACGTGCTCGCCCACCGCATCTCCCTCGTCGCCCTGCACGCCGGGGCCCTCGAGGTGGCGGTGGACCTGCCGCCCACCCAGGTGCGCGAGAGCGCCACTCTGCTGCGGCAGACCGCCCACCAGGCACTGGAGGAGCTGCGCGACGTGATCGGCGTGCTGCGCGAGGGGCCGGGGCAGGAGCAGACCTCGACCGTGCCCCAACCGACGCTGGCGGACATCCCCCGCCTGGTGGAGGAGACCCGCCGCGCCGGCGCCAAGATCGACTTCGAGATGCAGGTCGACGACGCCGCGGCCGCCACCGCACCCGGCCACCTCGGCCGCGACGCCTACCGCATCGTGCAAGAAGCACTCACCAACATC
>JBPOIX010000075.1:0-18842 GCA_052034175.1 Actinomycetota bacterium | reverse complement strand
TGCTGCTGGCGGGTGCGCTGGCGGCGGCCGGGTGCGGTGGCGACGACGGTGCGGGTACCGCGGCACCCACGACGACTGCAGCGGGAAGCGACCAGAGCGCCGCCCCGCCAGCGACGGACGTGATCGCCACGGACGTGCCGGCCACCGCCGCGCCGAGCACCGCTGCCCCGACCACCACCGAGGCCGCGCCGACCGAGCTCTGGAGCGCCACGGCTGCCGACGAGCTTGTGGCGCTGCAGGCGGCCCAGAGTGGCTCCGGCGACGTGGCCGACACGTTGACCCGCCTGTTCGCACAGCCCGGCGCTGTGCCGTGGCCGACCGATGCGGTGCTCACCGAGGTGTGGGTGACGTCGAACCCGCTCGACGACGGTTCGTGGGTCACCGACTACCGATACACAGTGGCCTCGGCGATGACGCCGGTGGACCTGGAGACTCTCGCGGTCGAGGCCTTCGCCGATGGCCGCTGGGAGCCCGGGCTGCGGGTCGTGAGCACGCTGGAGTCCGGCGTCTTCGTCACGCTCAACCACCCGGCCACCGCCGACGCCGCGGCGGAGGGCTGGGGCTCGATGGCGATCACCGTCGGCCCGGAGACGGACTTCGGCACGGCCACCGGTCGCAATGAGATGGAGTTCAGTGTCGAGCGGACGGTGGCCTCCGCCGACGCCCTCGAGCTGACCTGGTTCATGGAGGGCTGGGTGGCGGAGATGCCCGTCGCCGAGGGCCTGGAGCTGGTCTACCTGGACGCCACCGACGCCGACACCGGTGTGTGGATGGCCGCCGAGTTCACCGCCCCGGCCGATCAGTTCGAGGCGCTCGTGCAGTTCTACGCACAGGACCACACCGGCGGCGCGCTCGTGCTGGACTCCTCGTCGCCGCCGGAGGACCTCAGCGCGCTGGACTACTTCACTGCCGGCTTCTTCCCGACCCTCGCCGGTTACGACATCTTCGTCACCGTGGAACGCGACCTCGCCGACCCGGCGGCGCCGGTGAGAGTCGGGCTGTCGGTGCGAGTCGAGAGCTGACCCTCAGGCAGCCGCGCCCGAGCCTGCCGGTTCGGCGCGCAGCGCTCTCCAGATCGCGGGATAGCTGGCGTACTCGTAGCTGGCGTCGATGTAGCCGGCCTCGCACAGCGCACGGTGCAAGGCCGGCAGGCTGCGGAACGGGATGCCCGAGTCCACATGGTGGGCGAGGTGCAGGCCGATCCGGTACGGCACCACCATGAACCGCGCCACCGGGTGTTGATGCACCGTGTGGGTGGTGTGGCGGCGGTCCTTCGACGCGGCCATGCCACCGTGCTCGGCGATGCTCCGCAGCCGGTTGATCACCCGCCACACCGTGAGGTACGGCGCCAGCCAGAAGAACGGGTACAGCCACCAGTAGCCGCTGAGGATGGCCGCCGCGAGCAGCACCGCCTGGGCAGACATGATCTTCCAGAACGTGGCGCGCACCTTGCCGTCCTTGCTGGCGGCGGTGGCGAAGAAGGCGCGCAGCAACTTGAGGCCGGTCCGCCCGGTGGCGTCGCGGATGAGCTTGCGGCGGAAGCTGGCGTGCCCGACGGGGTAGCCGATGTACAGGGGAAGGTCGGGCTCGTCGGCGCCGAACTCCTCCCGATGGTGGGCGGCGTGCACGCGGCGGTACCCGTCGGTGTTGGTGAGTGACGGGTACCCGAGCAGCCAGCGGCCGACTCCGTCGTTCAGCCCTTTGTGCGAGAACAGCAGGCGGTGCGCGGCGTCGTGCATCAGCGACAGGAACTGGGCGAACGCCCGACCCATGAGCACGAACGTGAACGGCCACGACCACGGGCCGAGCGCCACCGTGGCCCACACGAGGGCTCCGGTCTGGACGTACAGGAACAGCACCGACCAGGCGTTGGCCCAGTTGCGGATGTGGCGGAGCTCCTCGCGGAAGGCTGGCTGCGGCCGCCCGTCGGCGCGGATCTTGTCCGTCTCGCGGCACACCGGCAGGCTTGCCGGGACCATGCCACCCATGAGTGCACTCGGCATGGCGACAGCCTAGGTCAGCCGGCAAAACCCCCCGAAGTTGGCGCTGGGGCCGCACCGGGCGCGGTGCTACCGCCAACTTGTGGGCACAACCCCTGATGTTGGCGCTGGGGCCGCACCGGGCGCGGTGCTACCGCCAACTTGTGGGCAAAACCCCCCCCAAGTTGGCGCTGGGGCCGCACCCGGCGCGGTGCTACCGCCAACTTGGGAGAAGTCACCAGCCGCGGGTGACCCATTCCTGCAGGTGGGGGCGCTGGGCGCCGATCGTGGTGCTGACGCCATGGCCGGGCATGACGATGGTGTTCGCCGGCATGGTGAACAGCTTGTTGTCGATGGAATCGATGATCGTCGCGAAGTCGCCGCCCTCGAACTTGGTGGCGCCCGGGCCGCCGGGGAACAGGGTGTCGCCCGTGAACAGCAGGGGTGCGCCTTCCACCCGGAAGCTCACCGAGCCCGGGGTGTGGCCCGGGTTGTGAATGGCGTGGAGGCGCAACCGGCCGACCTCGATGACCTCGGCGTCGTCGATGAACACGTCGTAGCCGCAGTCCTTCAGCATCGGCGCGTCCTGCGCGGTGACAGCCACCTCGTACCCGGCCTCGCGGATGGCGGGAACGGCCTGGATGTGGTCCCAGTGGCCGTGGGTCTCCAACACCCGGCGCACGCCGAGCCCTTGGCAGAGCTCCAGCAGGAGCTCGTGCTCGTTGGCGGCATCGATGAGCACGGCGTCGCCGGTCTCGCGGCAGCGGAGCACGAACACATTGTTGTCGTACGACCCCACCACCACGCGGTGGATCTCGAGGCGGCTGTCGGCCCAGTGCAACGTGGTCATGTCCGCACGCTAACCCGGCCCCGCCGAGGTCGTCGCGCCATCCACCGCGCCCGCCGCCGTCGATGCCGCGACAACCTCCGCGGGACTAGGGTCCGCCGCCATGACGGCCTCCGACCCGACCCTGTGGAGTGCGACCGAGCAGGCGGCGGCCATTCGCCACGGGCGCCTCGGAAGCGAAGAGCTGCTCGACCTGTTCCTCGCCCGCATCCAGGCCGTCGACCCGGTGGTCAACGCAGTGTGCACCCTGGACGTGGACCGAGCCCGCAGCCGGGCGCGCCAGGCCGACCGCGCGACCGCCGCCGGGGAGTCGTGGGGTCCGTTGCACGGCGTGCCGATCACCGTCAAAGACGCCATCGAGACCGAAGGCATTCGATCCACGGGCGGCGCCCGCGAGCTTGCTGATCATGTCCCCACGATGGACGCCCCCGCGGTGGCCCGGCTGAAGGCTGCCGGCGCGATCGTGTTCGGAAAGACCAACCTGCCGGAGTGGAGCGGCGACTGGCAGAGCTTCAACGGCATGTTCGGCACGACCAACAACCCGTGGGCGCCGAACCGCACTCCCGGAGGGTCCAGCGGGGGAGCGGCAGCCGCGGTGGCGTGCGGGATGACCAGCTTCGAACTCGGCACCGACATCGGCGGTTCGATTCGGGTCCCGTCGGCGTTCTGCGGCATCTATGGGCACAAGCCGTCGTTCGGCATCATCCCCACGTTCGGCTACCTCGACGCCCCGGTCGCCGGCATGGTGCAGAGCGACGTCAATGTCTTCGGCCCGATGGCCCGGAGCGCTGCCGACCTCCGCCTTCTGCTCGACGTGCTGGCCGGGCCGCACGGTGCGGCGGCGCACGCGTGGCACCTCGACCTCCCGGCTGACGCACCTGACAGCCTGGACGGCGTGCGGATCGGGGCCTGGCTGGACGACCCGGCGCTGGAGTGCGACGCCGACATGGTCGCCGTGCTCCACGCCGCTGCCGACGCGGCGCAAGCAGAAGGCGCGCTGGTGGACCGCACGGCGCGCCCGGAGATCGACGTCGAGCGGATGTGGAAGCTCGGGGCACGCCTGATCGGGGCCGCGGTCTCCGTGCACGGCGACGATCGCGGCCTCAGCCACCAACGCTGGCTGCAGATGGATCGCGAGCGCGTGCAGTTGTGCGCTGCCTGGACCGAGCTGTTCGAGCGCGTCGACGTCGTGCTGTGCCCGGTCACGCTGACCCCCGCGTTCGCGCACCACCAGGAGGCGGAGTGGGATACGCGCTCCATCACGGTCAACGAGCGTGAGCGGCGCTACCTGGAACTCGAAGGCTGGCCGGCGCTGGTCGGGGCGGCGTACCTGCCGAGCACCTCCGCCCCGGTGGGCCGGACGGCGGCCGGGTTGCCTGTCGGCATCCAGGTGGTCGCGCCGATGTACCACGACCGCCGGGCCATCGCCGTCGCCGGAGCGTTGACGCGAGCGATCGGCGGGTACGGGCCCCCGCCGATCGTCGTCTCCCCCGAGAGGGACCTGATGTCACCGCGCTGAGCGGCTGATGGGTTGACACGCGCCGGTGCGGGTCAGTGCGCCTTCTGCTTGAAGAACGGCGGTGGGACCTCCACCAGGAGTCGGGTCTTCGGGCAGCTGACCTTGCGGCCGGCGTCGCACTTGGGGCAGTGGTACTCGGTGGCACCCGGCTCCAGCCACAGCGTGGTGCTGCAGGTGGGACAGGTCTGCTGCCAGATCGAGCACTCCACATCCGCCAGACGGTTCGAGTGCAGCGGGCAGCCGTGCCCGTGACACGTCGGGAACCGCTCGTCGGCCACGATCGCGTTCTCCGGGCACTTGCCGACGCACACCATGCAGTCGTCGCACGTGTACGGGTCGATCTCGAACAGCCCGAGGAAGATGTCCATCTTCGTCAACGCGCCAGAGTGGCAGGAGAAGTCGCACGCGCCGCACCCGATGCAGCGGTCCTGGCGGACCATCAGGCTCATGCCGGTGCGCCCTCAGCCACCACGGGGTTCTGCGGGTGGAACTTGCGCAGCTCGCCCATGCAGGCCGTGTGCACCCAGGGGGCAACGTCCACGCGTGTGGCGGCAGTGGTGAGCACGTACTGGCCTTTGGCGGCGTTCCATTCCCACCAGCCGTAGGGCACGTCGACCACGCGGTCGATCGGCTGAGTGCAGTGCGGGCAGATCGGTGCATCCATGATGTCAGTCCTTTGTGGTCGAGGGGTCAGCCGGCCGCGACCGCGCTCCGCGAAGCGCCGTCGAGGTATTCCTGCAGGGTCTGGTTGAAGCGCGAGAACTTGTCCACGCCCATCGGGTCGTCGCCGCGGAGGCGGATCTCCGTGGCCAGCAGCGCCAGGCTGTTGATGGTGAGGCGCCCGCTGGCCGAGCCGTTGCGCACGATGTCGTCGAACATCACCTGCCAGGCAGCGAACGGGCCGTCGAGGTAGAAGTCGGCGAGGTGTGCCTCCGCGGCCGGCACCTCGTCCACTGCCTCGCACTGCAGGCCTTCGAAGCGGATGCGCACGGCGAAGTCGCCGCCGCTCTTGCGCATCACCAGGGCAGCCACCATGTCCGCGTCGCCGAGGATGCGGAAGCGGTCGGGGCTGGCGTTCATCTCGTCGGCGAGGCCGGCGAAGAAGGTTTCGGAGTCGATTCGCATGGTGTTTCCTCAGTTGTCCAGGACGGTGTTCGGGTCGATGCCGAGCAACTCCAGCGGCAGGGTGGTGCGGTGCAGGCGGCTGATGCCGGCGCGCTCGCAGCGGGCCAGGTAGCTCGTGAACTGCTTGCGCTGCAGTTCGATCTGCAGCGGGAAGCCCTTGGTCTCCACATGCTCCACGCCGCCGCCGAGCAGCACGGCGAGGGCGGTGCCGAAGTCCTGGTTGGTGCCGAAGGCGGTGAGCACGGCCTCACCGTGGTCGAGCGCCTCATGGATCTCTTCGGCGACATCCGGGTCCTGTTCCACGGCGTAGCGGATGTGCATCGTGCCGTATGCCACGTGACGGGCTTCGTCCTGCATCGCCATGCGGAACATGCGCTTCTCCACCGGCGACGGGGAGATCAGCTCGCCCATGCGGAAGATGTCCAGGATGAAGCCCTCGCCGAGCAGGTGCATCAGCGCTGTGGCCTGGGTGTAGGTCTTGGCCTCGAGGATCGTGCGCAGCAGGCCTTCGCTCTGGCCACGGCTCATCAGCAGGCCACCGCCGTTGGCCAGCGCCCGCTTGCGGAACACCTCGGCGTGGCGGGCTTCGTCCATGATCTGGGTGCAGAGGAACATCTTGGCTTCGATGAAGTCGTGGTTCATGCGCCACATCCACTTCGCCGGGAGGTCGCTGGCGATCATCTCCACCTCGGTGAGGGTGGTGCACACCTGGCACATCGCGTGCTCCAGGTCGCTGGACAGCTCGGGCAGTTCGTTCCACGGGATGTCGCGGGTGGCGCTCCACTGGCGGGCGACGGCCTCTTCGTACAGCTCGACCACGTTGTCGGCCCACACATCGCTCTTCTTGTTGAGGATGTAGCCCATGTCCGGGGTGTCGGGGTCCACGTCGGCGCCTCGGGGAGCCATCGAGCGGTGGGGCGGGTTGTCCGGCACGTCGCCGTAACTGCCGACGGCGATGTCCATCATCGTCAGACCACGCGGGCCGGGCTTGGGCTTCACGCCCCACTCGCTCTTGGCGCCGCGCAGCCACTTCCAGTCGAGGGCGGCGCCGATCGGCGACACTTCCGGCAGGCCTTCGTAGTTGTTGCTCGAGGACGGGTTCTCGGTGACGGTCATGACAAGGAAACCTCCGAACGGCCGGGACCCCCTCCCGGCAAGTGAGACAATCAGACGCTTTTCGTCTCATCGTTCCGAGTGCTCAGAGTCCGCGCGATTTGGGACCTTGGTCCCTGGTGGCAGTGGCCGCGACGCCGAGCGCGGCGGGCAGGCGTAGGCTGGCTCATGACCTCCTCGTCCGTCACCCCCGCCGATGAGCGCCCCACGTGGCGAGGGTGGATGCACGTGGTCGCCTTCCTGCTCGCCATCCCCGGCGGCATCCTGCTGATCCTCGCCGCCGACGGGCCTGCGGCCAAGGTCGGTGCCTCGATCTACATGGCCGGTCTGCTGCTCGGTTTCGGCACCTCGGCGGCGTATCACCGCCTGGCCCGCAGCCAGCGGGCGCAAGCCGTCATGCAGCGGCTGGATCACTCGATGATCTTCGTGCTCATCGCCGCCACCTACACGCCGATCTGCCTGTCGTCGCTGCCCCTGTCGTGGGGCATCCCGATCCTCAGCGTGGCCTGGGTGGGCGCCGCGCTGGGCATCGTCCTCAAGCAGTTCGCGTTCGACCGGCTGAAGGTGTTGGAGTACGCGATGTACCCGCTGCTCGGCTGGATCGTGGTGGTGGCGGCGCCGGTCCTGATCGACCGGATGTCCACTGCATCGCTGCTGTTACTTGCAGCCGGCGGCCTGCTGTACACGGTGGGCATCCCCGTGCTGGTGCGGGAGAAGCCGGACCCGTGGCCGCGCACCTTCGGCTACCACGAGATCTGGCACGGCTTCACGGTTGCCGCTGGCGCGTGCCACTTCGCCACCGTGGCGTTGGTGGTCACGGGCTGAAGGCCTGCGCGCCCCGCGGTGCGTCAGCTGTAGAAGCCGGCGTACAGCTGCAGCGACATCTGCCCGCCGGAGACCAGCAGGGAGATGGTTCCGATGACGGAGGTGCCGCGGTCGCCCTGCCCTTCGTCCACGCCGGGGAGGGCCTGGAACAGCAGGGGCGGCGCGTCGCCGTAGGTGTAGGCGATGACGCCGGCGAACTCCTCGGCCGGTGCGGCGAAGCCGTGGGCCGGTGAGGCCACCAGACCGGCGATCACGTCCTCCTCGGAGGCGCCACCGGCGATCGGGTCGAGGATCGCCGCCTGATAGTCCGCGTCGAGCGCGGCGAGCAGTTCGGCCAGGTCGAGGCCGGTGCCGGTGGCCCAGCCTCCGTCGCCGCCGGTGAAGCCGCCCAGGTTCACCTTGATGCTGCTGTCCAGGGTGAACGTCAGCGTGTACCCGGTGCTCTCGTCGACGCCGATCTCGTCCGGCGGGTAGGGGCCGCCGATGTCCTCGCAGCTGCCCTCGGGCAGCAGGCTGCACTGCTCGAAGCGGTACACGGTGGCGGTGATGGGTTGGCTCGGGTCGGTGGGCCATTGGAAGGAGATGCGATAGGCACCGTCCGCCAGTGGCGCGCCCGCGGCGGGCAGGCCGGGCGACGGGTTGGCACCGTACCAGTTCGAGGCGCAGCACGGGAAGGCCAAGGGGGCGTCGATGGTGGCCGGGTCGACGGCCGCCCAGCCTGCGGCCGCAGGCGGCTCGCTGGTGGGGGCCACCGTCGGTGCCACGGTCGGGGCGACCGAGGTGGGCGCGACCGTGCCCCCAGCGGTGGTGGTCGGTGCCGCAGTGGTGGAAGCAGCTGCGGTGGTGGTGGCGCCGGTGACGGCCTTGTCCGAACCGCAGCCGGCGGCAACACCGAGGAGGCCGGTGATGCCGAGTGCTGCGGCGATGGTGACGATGCGTCCGCTCATGAGCGGAACGTACCACTGAGCGCCACCGTCCGGGCCTCAGCTGCTCACGACGTCGAAGCCGAGCGAGAGGGCCACGGGGATCTGGCTCGGGTCGAACGTCACGAACGTCAGTGGTCGAGGCAGCCGGTCGGCGGCCGCCAGGTGGATGGCGTCGGCCAGCCGCAGCGGCTGCTCGCGCAGCAGCGCTGCAGCACGGTCGAGGCAGCGCTGGTCCACCGGCACCACCGCGTAGCGGTCCCATTGCAACCGCAGCGCGTCCTCGAGGTCGGCTTGGAGCACGGGCTCGTCGGTGAGCTTGGCGATCAGCGCCAGCGCCTCGGTGAGGGCGAGGGCGCTGACACAGGTGGTGGTGTGGAGCGCCTCGACCGCGTGGCGTCGGAGTGGGTTCTCCACGTGGAGCGCCACGACGGCGCTGGTGTCGAAGAACACGGTCACCCGCGCAACTCCTTCAGGGCGCGGTCGAGCCGCACCCCGCTCCATACCGGCACGGGAGGCGCGGGGCGGGCGGCGTCGGTGCGGCGCGGTGGCACCACGGCGCCGGCGGCGTAGAGATCGGCCAGCACCGTCTGGCCCTGTTCGGGCTCCACCGGCCCGAGTTGCGCCACGGCGCGGCCGCCGATCGAGACCACGACGCGCTGGCCACTCCCGGCGCGGCGAACTGCAGCCGCCAGGTCGGCGCGGAGTTCTCGAATGCCCAACATGTGTACACAAGGGTACACAATACGAATGGCGCCTGCTCGCTCGCGGCCCCGAGAATGACCCCATGAACTTTGCCTTCACCGAAGAACAGGAAGAACTGCGCAAGACCGTGCGCCAGTTCCTCGAGGCCAAGAGCAGCGAAGCTGCCGTGCGCGAGCAGATGGAGACCGACGCCGGCTTCGACGCCGCCGTCTGGAGCCAGATGGCCGAGCAGATGGGCCTGCAGGGCCTGGCGATCCCGGAGGAGTTCGGCGGCTCCGGCTACAGCGCCGTGGAGCTCGGCATCGTGCTGGAGGAGATGGGCCGCAGCCTGCTGTGCGCTCCGTTCTTCAGCTCGGTCGTGCTGGCCGCCAACACCCTCATCCACTCCGGCGACGACGCCGCCAAGGCTGCCCACCTGCCCGGCATCGCCAGCGGCGAGACGATCGCCGCCCTGGCGTTCACCGAGCCCAGCGGCAAGTGGGACGAAAGCGGCATCACGATGGAGGCCAGCGGTTCCGGCGACAGCTGGACGCTGAGCGGCACCAAGATGTTCGTGCTCGACGGCCACACCGCGAACCTCATCATCGTCGCCGCCCGCACGGGCAAGGGCGTCAGCCTGTTCACCGTCGCCGGCGATGCCGCGGGCCTCACCCGCACCGCGCTGAGCACGATGGACCAGACCCGCAAGCAGGCCAAGCTGGAGTTCGCCGGTACCCCGGCCACCCTGCTGGGTGCAGAGGGCAACGGCTGGGCCGTGCTCTCCAAGGTGCTGGACCTCGCCGCCGTCGGCCTCGCCGCCGAGCAGGTGGGCGGCGCCCAGAAGGTGCTCGAGATGGCCGTGGACTACGCCAAGGTGCGCGTCCAGTTCGGCCGGCCGATCGGCTCGTTCCAGGCCATCAAGCACAAGTGCGCGGACATGCTGCTCGAGGTGGAGTCCGCCAAGAGCGCCGCCTACTACGGCATGTGGTGCGCCGCCGAGGACAACGAGGAGCTGCCGTCGGTGGCGTCCCTCGCCAAGGCGTACTGCAGCGAGGCGTACTTCCACGCCACGGCCGAGAACATCCAGATCCATGGTGGCATCGGCTTCACCTGGGAGCACCCTGCTCACCTGTACTTCAAGCGGGCCAAGAGCAGCGAGCTGCTGTTCGGCGACCCCACCTACCATCGCGAGCTGCTGGCGCAGCGCATCGGCATCTGACCGACCGCCTGCCACGGCTTCGTCGCCCAAGTTGGCGCTGGCACCGCACCCAGTGCGGTCTCAGCGCCAACTTGCATTTTTCGGGTCGATAGCGTGAGGGGCGTGCCCACGTCGACCCTGCTGCTCGTCCTCCTCGCCGCGGTGCTGGTGTTCGTGATCGCTGCGGTCACCGTCGGCCGGGAGGCTCACCGCCTCGACGCCGTCGCACCCCGGTCGGTGTACATCCCGGAAGAGGCGGCGGAGTTCGTGGCCGAGTACCTGCCCCAGTCCAGCCAGGCGCGCCTCACCCCGGACGACCTGGATCAGCTCCTCGTGTTCCACATGCGTTGGCTGCACAGCAAGGGGTTGCAGCCGACCAATGTGCTGGACCGCCGCCAAGACATCACCACGCCGGTGGTGATCGGCGAGGAGACCGTCGCCGCCTACCTGCTCGGCGAGGCGGAGCGCAACGGGGTGGAGATCCTCGACGACGTGGACGTGGTGCACGTCGTGGAAGCCCATCTGGCGTACTTCGAGGCCATCGGTGCCGTCGGGCCGAAGGCCGCGCCGGACGACGTGATCGACGCCGCGGGCACCGAGTAGCCCCGCCGTCGACCCCCTGGCACGTGGTGCTGCGCGGCTAGCGTGCACCTCATGGAACGGCATCCCCGCTTCGAGCACTCACGCTTCATCGGCGACAAGCGCACCCAACTCGTCTACGACCTCGATTCGTGGGCGGATCGGGCGGTCATCGACGAGATCGCCGACGCCGGCGTCGGCCTGTGCTTCGGCCCGGACACGCTGGCCGAGGCCCGCAACCGCGGCTACCACCTCGCGGCGCCCGGCAGGTCGCGCCGCCGTCGAGCACCCCGCGCCTGACCCTCGTTGAACGGCGATTTCGTTTCCGGCAACCTGCGCCTGGCGCGCTACCTCACCCGCCCCGCGGGGCGCAACGGGCCGCTGCCGGGGCTGATCCTGTGCCACGGGTTTCCCATCGGCCCGCTCGACGCCCGCCAGAGTGGCGGCACCTTCCCCGAGTTGGTGGATCGTGTGGCGAACGAACTCGGTTGGGTCGGAATGACGTTCAACTTCCGAGGCTGTGGGCAGAGCGAGGGGGACTTCTCGCTGCAGGGCTGGGTGGACGATCTGCGCGCGGCGATCGACCATCTGATCCACGAGACCAGCCCGTTGGGCATCTGGCTGGTCGGCACCAACACCGGTGGCTCGATCGCCACCTGTGTCGCCGCGGACGATCCCCGGGTGCGCGGCGCAGCCCTGCTCAGCCCCCGCGCCGACTTCGACGACTGGGCGGCCCAGCCGCGCCGGTTCCTGGAGCACGCCCGCGAGATCGGTGCCGTGCGCACGGCGGGCTTCCCGCGCAGCTTCGACGAATGGGGCCGGGAGCTGCGCCGGTTCCGCCCGGTGGACGCGGCGCGGCGGTTCGCCCCACGGCCGATGCTGGTGATGCACGGCGACGACGACGAGAGCGTGCCCACGGCGGACGCCCGGCAGCTGGCGGAGGCGCACGGCTCGGCCGAGTTGCGCCTGATCACGGGTGCGGGGCACCGCCTGCGGCACGACCCGAGGGCGGTTGCGGTGCTGCTCGGCTGGCTGGACCGCCAGCGCCTCGCCTTCGGGTGAGCGGCCGCCTCAGGCCGTCGCCGCGGCGTACCCGTCCGGGTGGGTGCGGTGCCATTCCCAGGCCGACGCGAGGATGTCGTCCAGGCCGAGCTTCGCGTGCCAGCCGAGCACGGCCAGCGCATGGGCGGGCTGGGCGTAGCTCACGACCGGGTCGCCGGCGCGGCGCCCCACCCGCACGTGCGGCACGGGCAGGCCGGTGATGCGCTCGGTGGCGCGGATGATGTCCAGCACGCTGCTGCCGGTGCCGGTGCCGACGTTGACCGCGGTGGTGCTGCCGCCGCCGGCCAGGTAGCCCAGGGCGCGCACATGGGCTGCGGCGAGGTCGTCCACGTGGATGTAGTCGCGAACGCAGGTGCCGTCCGCGGTGGGGTAGTCGTCGCCGAACACCTGCACCGGGCCGGTTCGCCCGAGCACGGCCTTCATCACCACGGGCACGAGGTTGATCGAATGCGTCCAGTCCTCGCCGATCAGGGAGTCCGAGCTGGCACCGGCGGCGTTGAAGTACCGCAGGCTCACCGAGCGCATGCCGTGCGTGGTGTCGAACCAGCCCAGCACGCGCTCGGCGATGGCCTTGGTCTCGGCATAGACGCTCTCTGGGCGGATGGCCGCGTCCTCCGCCACCGGTACATGCTCCGGTGTGCCGTAGACGGAACAGGAACTGCTGAACACGACACCGCCGACCCCGTGGGTGGCCAGGGTTTCGAACAGCGCGGCGGACTTGCCGACATTGTTCTCCCAGTACTTCCCGGGTGCCTGCATGGACTCGCCGACGCTCTTGTAGGCGGCGAAGTGGATGGCCTGGGTGACGCCGTACTCCTCGCACAACTGGGCCACGAGCGGCCGGTCGGCGATGTCGCCGACGACGAGCGGCGCGTCGAGGACGGCTTCCCGATGGCCGAGCTCCAGCGAATCCAGGACCACGACCGGGCGGCCCGCGGCTCGCAACGCGCGCACCGTGTGCGACCCGATGTACCCCGCGCCACCCGTGACCAGCACCGTCATCTCTCCAACCTCCGGCGCAGAGTGTAGGTGGGCTCCGCACGGCGTTCCCGGCGGGTGCTCAAGCCGGTGGCAGTCCGGGCCGATACCCTCCCTGACGGGCGGAGGAGGAGAAACCGGGTGACGTCCATCCGCAGACTGATGGTGGTAGCCGCGCTGTGTGTCACAGCGGTGGGTGCGGTCGCGCCGACGGCCGAGGCAGCAACCTCGATGTCGATCACATGGTCATTGCCCGGCGGCAAGTCGTACGGCATCGGGGTCGACCAGATCCTGCTCAACGGCACCAGCCCCGGCGGCTACGAGAAGTTCTACGAGTACCCCTACTCGCTGTACAACAACAACCAGGTGCTGCCGAACCCGTTGCCGATCTACTCGGCGTCGACCTTGTCGCAGGTCCGCCTCGAGTTCTACCAATCGACGACGGGGCAGGCGTACGACCCGCTGGACGGCGATGGTTCGGTCGCCATCCGTCTGTCGCCATCGCCCTCCTCGCAGAACATCGGCTCGCTCGTCTTCCCGCAGGTGGGCGGGCCTGGCGTGGGCACGTTCAACGGCTCCGTGCTCTCCCGGTCCGCGGTGGCCAACGGTCGTGTGCGCTTCGAGATCTTCCAACTGACCGGTCAGCCGGTCACCAACACCGGGTACTCGCTCGACGCGTTCACCGCGATGAACAGTGTCGGCAACGCCTACGAGACCGGGCCGCTGTGGAACGGCGAGTACATCGCCTTCGTCACGGACACCGCCACGGGCCGGCAGGCAGTGGGGATGATCGACCTGCTCGGGAGCACCGACTTCGACATCGACCTGGACATGGTGTGCTTCGGCATCGACGAATGTCAGTGGACCGGCTCGATTCCCGATGCCACTGGCGAGTTCCACTCTCTGGCACCGACCCGCATCGTCGACAGCCGTTTGGGCCTCGGCATCCCCTCCAGGGTGAAGCCGGGCGACGGCCGCAACAGCGACCCGAACCCGATCCATCGGATGGACAGCCGCCTCAACCACGAGTTCGTCGTCGCCGGCGTGGGCGGGGTGCCGCTCACCGGGGTCAGCGCCGTCCTCCTCAACGTCACGGTCACGGGCGGCACGTCTGCCGGCTCGTTGCGCCTGTTCCCGAAACCGCCGCGGTCCTACGTGTTCGGCGATCAGAACTCCTATCCGCCGGCCAACCTGCAGCCGCCTGCCATCTACTGGAACACGGGTGAAGCCAGGGCGACGCTGCAACTGCTGGAAGTCGGCGTCGGGGGCCGCGTCCGCCTGGACAACGTCTCCTTCGGCGAGGTGCACGTGGTCGTGGACGTGCTCGGCTGGGTGGACCAAGGGCAGCCGGGGCAGGACGGCAGCCGCTTGTTGACGATCAACCCGACTCGCTTCCTCGACACGCGGACCGGCGACGGTGGGCCACAGGCTCCGTTCGCGCCGCTGGAGACTCGTTCGCTGCAGGTGGCGGATCGGAACGGAATCCCGTCATCCGCCGAAGCGGTGGTCGGCACCTTTACGTCCGTCAACGCCGCCGGTCGGAGCTTCCAGACGGCCTGGCCGGGCGGGCAGCAGATGCCCGTGGCCTCGGTACTCAACTCGATCGACGGCCAGGTGCGGCCGAACCTGTCTGCGGTCGCGGTCGGCAGCGGCCAGCAGTGGGACCTGTACAACTACACCGCGTCCACCGATCTGATCTTCGACGCGGTCGGCTACTTCACCGCTGCGGCCGGCAGCGGAGGCGACATCACGGCGGTGCCGTCGGCGGTGGCGTTCGGCCCCACGACGTTCGGGGCCAACGACGATCGCCTGGTGACGGTCACCAACAAGGGCGGTGTGCCGGCCTCAGGGGTGAGCGCCGTGTGGGTGCTGTTGACCTCCACCAACGGGTCCACCCGCAGCTACCTCACGGCCTATCCGAACGGCCAGTCCCGCCCGGTCGCGTCGAACCTCAACTGGGTCGCCGGGCAATCGGCGGCCAACCTGGCGCTCGTGCCGGTGGGTGCCAATGGTGCGATCCGCGTGTACAACGCCAACGGTTCCGCCAACGTCACGGTCACCCTGCTCGGGTGGGTCAACTGAGCGAACGGGGCCAGGCCCCGTCGCCTCGCTAGCATCTGGCGCCATGCTCAATCCCGCGTACCAACCCCGCTCGAAGCGCTCGTGAGCACCGCGGTCGCTGTCGTCGGAACCGGGTACGTCGGCCTCACCACCGGCGCCTGCTTGGCACATCTCGGTCACCGAGTCGTGTGCGCCGACATCGATCCTGCCCGCGTCGCCACCCTGGAGTCCGGCGCCGTCCCGTTCTACGAGCCCGGCCTGGCGGAGTTGGTCAGCGAAGGCGTGCACGCCGGCCGTCTCCGGTTCGTGCTCGGGGGCGAGGTTGCGGTTCGCGATGCCGAGCTGGTGTTCCTGTGCGTGCCCACGCCCCAGGCCGACGACGGCTCGGTCGATCTGCGCTATGTGGAGGCAGCAGCCCGCGAGATCGCAGCAGCGCTCCCGCCGAACGCGGTCGTGATCAACAAGTCCACGGTCCCGGTGGGGTCGGCGGCGATCGTCGATCGGATCATCGCCCGCCCGGACATCACCGTGGTCTCCAACCCGGAGTTCCTGCGCGAGGGGTCGGCCGTCAGCGACTTCCTGCACCCGGACCGTGTGGTGATTGGAGCGGAATCCGAAGCGGCCGGGCGGCGTGTCGCGGCCCTCTACCAGTCCGTCGACACGCCCATTCTGATCACCGAACCGGCCTCCGCGGAGACGATCAAGTACGCGGCGAACGCCTTCCTGGCCACCAAGATCAGCTTCGTCAATGCCATCGCCGCGGTGTGCGAGGCCGTGGGCGCCAACATCGTCGACGTGGTGAAGGGGCTCGGCTTCGACAGCCGCATCGGCCCCGAGTTCCTCCGGCCGGGCCCGGGTTGGGGCGGGAGCTGCTTCCCGAAGGACACGCGGGCGCTCGTGAGCATCGCCGAGCAGGGCGGCTACGACTTCAAGCTGCTTCGCGGGGTTATCGATTCCAACGCCGAGCAGCACTCACGGATGATCGCCAAGGTGCGCGCCGCCGTTGGTGGCGAGCTCGCCGGGTGCACCGTGGCCGCCTGGGGCCTGGCGTTCAAGGCCAACACGGACGACGTGCGGGATTCGCCCGCGGTGTCGATCATCGATGCCCTGCTCGCCGAGGGGGCCATGGTCCGCGCCTACGACCCTCAAGCCCGCGTCACCCGGCCGGGAATGGCACAGGTCGGCTCGGCGCTGGAGGCATGCGAGGGCGCCGATGCGCTCGTGGTGCTCACCGAGTGGCCGGAGTTCCTCGGCGCGGACCTGGAAGGGGTGGCCACACGCCTGGCTCGTGCCGAGGTGGTCGACACGCGCAACGTCCTCGACGTCGCCGCCGCCGGCCGCGCCGGCCTGCACCTCGTGGGGGTCGGACGGTGACGGCCGTCGTCGTGGCGGGCGCTGCCGGGTTCATCGGTTCTCATCTCTGCGATCGGCTGTTGGCCGCCGGTCGCACCGTCGTCGGGGTGGACAACCTCGTCAGCGGCCGGATGGCCAACCTCCGAGGTGCACTGGCCCATCCCGGGTTCGCGTTCGTCGAGCAGGACGTCGCCACGCCGTTGGTGCTGCCGGCCGCTGTGTCGCGGGTCGCGCAGATCTACCACCTGGCGAGCCCGGCGTCCCCGGCGGACTTCGCCACGATCCCGCTGGAGATCCTGGAGACGGGCAGCAACGGCACCAAGCACCTGCTGCAGCTGGCCGAAACCCACGGCGCCCGCCTTCTGCTGGCATCCACCAGCGAGGTCTATGGCGACCCCGCCGTGCACCCCCAGCCGGAGAGCTACTGGGGGAATGTGGACCCCATCGGCCCGCGCAGCTGCTACGACGAGGCGAAGCGCTGCGCCGAGGCGCTCACCTCCGCCTATCGGCGCCACCGCGGCCTGGACACCGTCATCATCCGCATCTTCAACACCTACGGCCCGCGCATGCGCCCGGACGACGGCAGGGTGCTGACGAACTTCATCACCCAGGCGCTTCGGAACGAGCCTGTCACCGTCTTCGGCGACGGCTCGCAGACGCGCAGCTTCTGCTTCGTGGACGACGAAGTGACGGGGATCATCGCTGCGATGGAGAGCGGGATCTCCGGGCCGGTGAACATCGGGAACCCGGCCGAGGTCACGATGCTGGAGCTCGCCGACACGGTGGTGCGCCTCACCGGCTCGGCCAGCCCGGTGGTCACCCGGCCCCTCCCGGCGGAGCGCACGGGCGACCCCGCCCGTCGCCGCCCGGACATCTCGCTGGCGTCCGCCTCACTCGGCTGGGTGCCGCGGGTGGCGCTGGAGGACGGCTTGCAGTCGATGATCGCCGAGACGCGTCGCGAGTTGGGCCTGAGCTGACGTCATGGTCCGGGTGGTGGTGATCAACTTCGACGGCGGTGCTGTCACGCTCCGCTGCCTGGATGCCCTGTTGGCCTGCGACCACGCCGATCAGTTGGAGATCGTGGTCGTCGACAACGCCTCCGTTGACGGGCTGCTCTGGACGCTGCAGGAGCACTACCCGCAGGTGCGGGTGATCGTCAGCGACACCAACGAGGGCTTCGCTCGCGGCTGCAACCTGGCGATGGCGGACCTCACCGGCGTGGATCATGTGGCCCTGATCAACAACGATGCGATCGTCGAGCCCGGCTGGCTGGGCCCGTTGTTGGAGGCCATCACCCCGGCGGACGTCGGGGCGGTGGTCCCCAAGCTGTTGCTCACCGTGCATGCCAGGGCGGTGCTCCTCGAGGCCGAGCCCGCCTCGACGCTTCCGGACGGCAGGGCGGTCGGCGTCGGTGTGACCTCCTTGGAGGTGGATGGGCGCGAGCTGCTCCACCAGGCGCGGTTCGACGAGCGTTTCTGGGCGGACGAACGCGCCTACCGCAACGACATCGACGTCAAGTGGACCAAGCAGCCGATCGCGTCCGCCTGGTGGGCCGCCGACGACAGCGCCGCATCGCAGGTGACGCTGAGGCTGCGCAGCCTGGCGCCCACGGACGTCCGCGTCGGCGACGGTCGCCGATCGCACGTCGTGCGGGTCCTGCCCGAGGGCGTGGACGTGGAGCTCGTCATCGATGGCTCGTTGCGGATCATCAACAGCGCCGGAGGCGGGTTGTTCGCCGGGTGGCACGGAGGCGACCGGGGCTTTCTCGAACCCGACATCGGGCAGTATCAGGACCCTGTGGAGGTGTTCTCCTGGTGTGGGGGCGCCGTGCTCCTCAAGGCGGACTACCTGCGCGACGTGGGGCTGTTCGACCCCACCTTCTTCCTGTACTACGAGGACTTCGACGTGTCGTGGCGGGGGAGGGCTCGGGGCTGGCGGTACGTCTACGCCCCGAGTGCGGTGGTGCACCATGAGCATGCGTATTCGTCCAAGGAGGGCAGCGCGTTCTTCTCCTTCTGGGTCGACCGCAATCGCCGGCTCACGCTGGTGAAGAACGCGCCGGCGGGGGTCGCGTTGCGTGCGGTCGGTGGCGTCTTCGTGGTCGCCGCGCGGGACCTCGCGAGGCACACGCTGAGCCAGGCCCGGCGCCGTCGCCCTCCGTCGCCACGGTGGCTGCGCGACAGGAGTCGCGACCTGCTCAAGGTGCTCCGCGGCGTGCCGCACGCGGTGCGCGAGCGGCGTCGAATTGCGAGGGGCCGCACGAACCAAGACGACCTTGCGGCGCGCTGGATGGTGGCCAAGTGAAGGTCGGTGTCTACAACCTCTACTGGACGACGTTCGGTGGCGGTGAGCAGATGGCCGGTGCTGCGGTGGATGCGTTGTCCACCGAGCACGAGGTGGAGCTGCTCGGCCAGGACCATCTCGATCTCGACGAAGCTCGCGAGCGGCTGGGGCTCCGGCTGGAGGGCGTTCGTTTCCGCCAGGTGGCGAGCGACCCCTATGCCGGCACTCTGGCGTCGGCGGACTACGACCTGTTCGTCAACCACACCTTCCGCAGCGTCAGCCAGAACCTGGCGCCGCTCGGGCTGTACTTCAT
>JBPOIX010000384.1:0-1693 GCA_052034175.1 Actinomycetota bacterium | reverse complement strand
GCGGGCCGCGGGCGGCGTGGTGGCGTGGGTGGTGCCCGCCACCGCTGCCCCCACCCCCGCCATGGTCGAGTTCTTCGGCCAGACCCTCGCCGCCACCTATGCCGCCTCGGGCGGGCCCGGCGCGCCTCGCGACCGCGTGTCGGACGCGTTCGACATCGACGACGCCGACCTCGTGGTGGAGAAGACGTCCGCCGGCGCCTTCTTCCCCGGCCGCTGCGAGCTGCCCGCGCTGCTGCAGCAGCGTGGGGTGGACACCGTGCTGGTGACCGGCACTGTGGCCAACGTGTGCTGCGAGTCCACCGCCCGCGACGCAAGCACGCAGGGTTTCGGGCTTGGAGGGTTTCGGATCGTCGCTCAGTTGACGTTGCGGGCGCGACCCTCCCAGTACGGCGCGCGCAGGTCCTTCTTGAGGATCTTGCCGCTGGGGTTGCGCGGCAGCACATCCGTCCACTCCACCGTGGTGGGGCACTTGAAGCGGGCCAGGCGCTCGCGGGCGTAGTCGATGATGCTCTGCTAGTCCACTTCGACGCCCGGCTTGCGGACCACGATGGCCTTGGCGGTCTCGCCCCACTTCTCGTGCGGCACACCGATCACGGCCACGTCGGCCACACCAGGACACGCCATCAACACGTTCTCCACCTCGGCCGGGTACACGTTCTCGCCACCGGACACGATCATGTCCTTCACCCGGTCGTGGATGTAGAGGTAGCCGTCGGCATCGAGGTAGCCGGCGTCGCCGCTGCGGAACCAGCCGTCTGCGTCGATCGACTTGGCGGTCTCCTCGGGCATCTTCCAGTAGCCCTTCATCACCTGCGGGCCGGAGATGAGGATCTCCCCCACCTCACCCACCTCGCACTCGCGGCCGGTGTCGTTGTCCACGATGCGGATGCCCACGCCCGGGCCCGCCACGCCACAGCTGCGCAGACGGTGACGGTTGGGGACGTCGGGGTCGTGGTCGGCGGGCGGCAGGTTCACCACGGCACCGGTGGTCTCGGTGAGGCCGTACGCCTGCCAGAACTTGCAGCCGAACATCTTCACGCTGCGGGCCAACACGTCCTCGCTGATCGGCGACGCGCCGTAGACGAAAACCTGCAGGCTGGAGTAGTCGGCCTCCTCGGCGCCGGGCACCATCAGCATGAACTGCAGCACGGCCGGCACGAGGAAGGCGTGGGTGATCTTCTCGTCGGCGAACAGGCGGATCAGCCCGACCGGGTCGAGCTCACGCAGGATGACACTGGTGGCACCCTCGTACATCCCGGCCGTGGCCCACCCGCCACCACCGATGTGGAACAGCGGCATGGCGATGAGGTTGACGCTGTCCTCGCTGAGCTCCCAGATCTCCTTCGCCAGCGGCAGCAGGCCGAAGAAGTTGGAATTCGCCAGCATCACGCCTTTGGGGCGGCCAGTGGTGCCGCTGGAGTACAGCTGGAACGCGACGTCGTCGTTGGTCTGGGTGACGCCCGGGTCGGTGGTGGGCTGCGCGGCCACCTCGGTGTCGTAGTCGGCACCGATGGTGAGCACCTTCATGCCCGGAAGGAGGGTGGCGCGAATGCTGTCCACGAGCGACACGAAGTCCGGCCCGACCACCAGCACCTTGCTCTCCGCGTCGTTGACGATGTACTCCACCTCGGGGCCGGCCAGGCGCCAGTTGACGTCCACGCTCACGGCGTTCAGCAGGGCCGCGCCGAAGAAC
>JBPOIX010000158.1:0-2592 GCA_052034175.1 Actinomycetota bacterium | reverse complement strand
GGCGTGGCACACTCGGATGGGCGTGGCGTGGCGTGGCCAGGGCCGGGCCGGGGCCGGCGGCGCGAGCGCGGGTGTGGGTGCGGGCCTGTCAGGGCTGCGGGGGTGTGGGCGGGGGCAGGTTGCTCTGCTGGGCCCGCTCTTCCTTGCTGCCGAGGACGGGGGTGCCTTCGGCCTCCAGTGCCTGCAGCGCCGCGACCAGCTCGGCCACCTTGGCCTCGTCGCCGGCTTCACCGCGGCTGGTCTGCTGGCGGTAGAGGATGCGCCCGAGGTCGTCGAGCAGGTCGTCGGCCTTGCGGTTGTCCTTGAAGTCGTCGACCTTTTCCTTGGCGGTGGCAGCGAGCTGCTGCGCCTTTTCCTTGGCCTTGTCGAAGAAGCTGCTCATACCCGTTGTTCTAGCGCACATCACCGGGGCTACGGTCATCGCCCATGAGTGCAATCCGGGTTGGTGTGGTCGGCGCAGGCGGGCGAATGGGGGCCACGGTGTGCGACGCCGTCGCGGCCGACCCTGCATTGCAGCTCGTGGCTGCCGTCGACCCCAACGCGGTGGGCCAGCTGACACACGGCCTCTCCATCGCCGCCGAGTTGCGTGCCCTTGCCGATGCAGGGTGCGAGGTGGTGGTGGACTTCACGGTGGCCCCGGCCGCCCGGGTGACCCTGCCGTGGCTGGCGATGCATGGCATGCATGCCGTGGTCGGCACCACCGGGTTCACGGATGAGGACCTGGCTGCCTTCCGCAGCGAGTTCTCGGGCAGCAACTGCCTCATCGCCGCCAACTTCGCCATCAGTGCCGTGCTGATGATGCGCTTCGCCGAGCTGGCGGCGCCGTTCTTCGAGACGGCGGAGATCATCGAGTTGCATCACGACCGCAAGATCGACGCACCCAGCGGCACGGCCGTCGCCACCGCGCGTCGGATGGCGGTGGCGAAGGGGGAGTGGGCGGACGACCCCACCGAGCAGGTGGTCTTCGAAGGCGCCCGCGGCGGGGTCGGGCCGGCCGGCATCCATCTCCACTCCGTGCGCATGCGCGGCATGGTGGCGCACCAAGAGGTCATCCTCGGTTCCGAGGGGCAGACGCTGACCATCCGCCAGGACAGCT
This sequence comes from Actinomycetota bacterium, assembly GCA_052034175.1. Taxonomy (GTDB): domain Bacteria; phylum Actinomycetota; class Acidimicrobiia; order Acidimicrobiales; family Ilumatobacteraceae; genus UBA668. The sequence goes on along the minus strand of JBPOIX010000158.1, from coordinate 1,496 downwards.
ACGACCGCACCAGCTTCATGCCGGGGGTCGTGCTGGCCTGCAAGCAGATCGCCCAGCACCCGGGGCTGACCCTGGGCCTCGACGCGCTGCTGGGGGTGTAGGCGGAGGAGCGGCGCTCAGCCGAGGGCGGCGATGGCGCCGTCGTAGTCCGGCTCCTCACCGATGCTCGGGACGAGCTGGGTGTAGGTGACGTTGCCGGCCTCGTCGAGCACCACGACGGCGCGGGCCAGCAGGCCGGCCAGGCGGCCATCGGCCATCTCGACGCCGTAGTCGTCGCCGAACGAGCTGCGGAAGGTGCTGGCGGTGGCCACGTTCTCGATCCCTTCGGCGCCGCAGAAGCGCTTCAGCGCGAACGGCAGGTCGGCCGACACGCACACGACGGTGGTGTTGGCCAGGCCGGCGGCGAGCTCGTTGAACTTGCGGGTGCTGGTGGCGCAGACACCGGTGTCGATGCTGGGGAAGATGTTGAGGATGACCCGCGTGCCGGAGAGCCCTTCGAGCGTGACGTCGCCGAGGTCGGCGCCGGTGAGAGTGAACGCGGGTGCGGCAGCGCCCACGGAGGGGAGTTCGCCGACGGTCTGGACGGGGTTGCCCCCGAGGGAGGTGGTTGCCATGCCGTGTTTTCTAGCACGCCACGGGGCGGATTGCCTCACCTTCCGCTTCGGAAATTCCTGACCTGGGTGAGCGCGACGATGGCGATGCCACCGATGATGAAGTACAGCTGATAGTCGGTGGTGAAGTCGATCACGCTGCGCAACTGGGACTCGAACTGCCTGGCCAACCACCACAGCACCACCAACCGGCCGGCGATGCCGAGGATCGCCATCGGGAGCAGGCGCTTCCACGTGGTCTTGGCCGCGCCACTCAGCACCCAGACGATGTTCGAGCCGACGAAGAACGGCACCACGAACCACTCCGCCTTGGCGAAGCCGGTCTCGAACTTCGTCACCTGCTCGGGGGGCATGCCGAGGTAGCGCCAGAACCAGCGCAGGGCCAGGTCGCCGTACGCCCGCCCGAGGAGGTGGCAGACGATCGCCGACAGCGCGATGCGGGCGCCACCGATGGCGGCCCACGCCGGCCATCCGAGGTCGGAGGGCACGGTGAGCACGAGGTGGCGATTGCGCGACGACAGCGCCAGGAGCGCGCCCGGGTTGCTGTCCACCAGGCGTGACATGAGGATGGTGCCGACATTGGCCGCGATCAGCAGGCATACGAACGACACCAGCCAGATCGGCCCGTGCGCCGGCACCACATGCGGTGCCCGCGCCTCGGCGTAAGGGGTGTACCCCACAGGGACGTCGGCGGCGGCCTGGGGGAGTTCTGGATCGGCCTGTGTCACGGGGTCGCACACTAGGCTGCTCCGGTCGCCGGGGTGCGACGGGGGGAGAACGATGAAGCGAGTACGAGTGCTGGTCGGCTGCTGCGCGATCGCGATGGCCATGCTGGCGGCCGGCTGCGGCGAGGAACGTGCGGAGCCTGCGGATGGCGCCGGGCAG
>JBPOIX010000286.1:0-15628 GCA_052034175.1 Actinomycetota bacterium | reverse complement strand
CGCCAACTTCGTGGCGGGGCGCACCACCGCCGCGGTGGCCATCAGCACCCATGCCGACGGCCACCTGTGCGTCTACTCCTCCGTCCGCACCGACCTCATCGTCGACCTCGTCGGCGCGTTCGTGCCGGGTGGGGAGTTGTTCCACCCGCTCGAACCGACGCGGTGGGTGGACACCCGCGGCAACGCTGCGGAGGTCACCATCCCCGGCCCGCTCGCCAGTGGCAGCCAGGTGAATGTTCCGGTGGCCGGCACGGGTGATGTTCCTGCGGACGCCACCGCCGTCTGGATCAACCTCACCGGCGTCCGTTCGCCGACGAACGCCGTGCTCCAGGTGTACCCCGGCCCGTGCGGCACACCACCGTCGACGTCCACCGTCAACGTGCTCGCCAACCGTGCCGCCGCCACCACCGCGCTCGTGGCGCTCGGGACGAACGGCGGCATCTGTGTGCGCGCCTTCTCCGGCACGCCCGACGTCATCGTCGACGTCTCTGGGTGGTTCGGTGGTGCCGCACCTGACGGCCTCGTGTACCGGGCTGTCGTCCCTGATCGCCTGTTCGACACCCGCCCCGGCCCGATGGCGTCCGCGGGTGCGGACGTGCCCGTGGAGATCGACGCCACATCGGTCGTCACCGTCACCGCGATCAACAGCACCGGGTTCGGGTTCGTGAGCGCCGAACCATGTGGCGCCACCGGCACCAGTTCCCTCCTCAACACCGCCCTCGCGGAGTCCGTCGCCAACGTCGGCGCAGTGGGGAAGGGAACGGGCGCCAACATGTGTGTCAACCCCTCGGTGGCCACCCACCTCGCGGTCGATCTGTCCGGCGTGTTCGTCGCCCCATCACCGGGCTGAACCGATGGGCAAAGCCGCCCCTGCGCCTCACGGCAGGCGCAGCAACGCTCCGTCGCGGACGATCAGCCCATCGCGCACCAGGCCGTCCACCAATGCCTCGGCACGTCCCTCGACGCACCCCATGACGCGGGCAGCGTGCGCGGCTCGCACCGGGCGTTCACCCGCCGCCTTCAACAACCGCCCTCTTGCTTGCCGGTCGCTCCCTTCGAAGCGCGCCTGCCCCCGGCTGACGCCGGCCGACCCGATGGCAGGGTCGACCCCCTCACCCTTCCAGCGGCACCACCGGCCCAAGGGGCACTCGATGCACGCCGGGGCCTGCGGGCGGCACACCGTGGCGCCGAGGTCCATCAGGCACTGGTTCCAGTCCCACGCGTGGCCGGGCGGGGCGGATCGGTCCGCCGCGGCCTGCACCTCGCTCGCCGTCAGCCGGCGCCCCGCCGTGCGAGCGAAGACCCGAGCGATGTTGGTGTCCACCACTGCCGCGTCCGCCTCGTAGGCGAAGGCGAGCACGGCCCGGGCGGTGTAGGCGCCCACGCCCGGCAAGGCCAACAGGCCGGGAAGGGTGCGCGGGAACTCGCCCAGGCGCTCGACCTCGGAGGCCGCGGCGTGCAGGTTGCGCGCCCGCCTGGGGTAGCCGAGCCCCTGCCACAGCCGGAGCACGTCGCCGAGGGGCGCCGCGGCGCAGGCTGCGGTCGTGGGATACGCGTCCATGAAGGCCAGCCACTTGGGCGTCACCCGCGCCACTTGCGTCTGCTGCAGCATCACCTCGCTGACCAGCACGGCCCACGGGTCGCGGGTGCGGCGCCACGGAAGGTCGCGCAGGCGGGGCAGGCCCCACGCCACCACCGCCTCCGCGGCGGTTTGTGTCAAACCTTCGGATGCAGAAGCCCTGGTCAGCGGCCGACAGCCTTTACGTAAAGGCGGTTCAGGACCAGACGTCCTGGCCGTCGTAGGGGCGGCGGCGCTGGGGGGCGAACTCGCGCTTCCACACCATCACCCGGCGGCGGAAGTAGCAGACCTCCTTGCCGTCCTGGTTGAAGCCCTTGCTCTCCACCAGCACGGTGCCGCGGTCGTTCTTGCTCTTGGACTCGGTGACCTCGAGCACGCGAGTCTCGGCATGGATCGTGTCGCCGTGGAAGGTGGGGAACTTGTGCTGCAACGTCTCCACCTCGAGGTTGGCGATGGCAGCCCCGCTGACGTCCGGCACACTCATGCCGAGCACGAGCGAGTACACGAGGTTGCCGACCACCACATTGCGGCCCTGCACGCTCTCGCTGGCGAACCAGTCGTTGGTGTGCAACGGGTGGTGGTTCATCGTGATCATGCAGAACAGATGATCGTCGTACTCGGTGATGGTCTTGCCCGGCCAGTGCTTGTAGACGTCGCCGACGGCGAAGTCCTCCAGGTACCGGCCGAAGGGGCGCTCGTGCGTGGTCATGGCCCCGACGCTAGCCAGCTGCGCAGGCGCGAGGCACGTCCGTCAGGGCGAGCGCCGCCGCCGGTTGAAGCGCGCCGCGAAGTCCAGCACGCTCTCACGGTTGGTGTCCGTCTCCGCCGCCAGCTCGCGCAGGCGCTGCAGGCGGGCCCTGCGCTCGATGCTCCAGGGGCCGACACGGAGGGACGCGTAGAGCACCCCTCCGACCAACGTCGGGATCCAGTACTGGCCGATGCGGTAGCTGGCGACACCCAGGGCGGCCACCGTCTTGGGCACGCCGAACGCCGGCAGCTGGAGCGCGTACGCGCCTTCGACGATGCCGAGCCCGCCCGGCATGATCGGCACCACCTGCAACACGTTCACCAGGCCGAAGGAGATGATCAGTGCGTCCGCGTCCATCGACTGGCCGAAGGCGCGCAGGAACACCCACAGCGATGCGGCATCGAGCAACCAGTTCGCTGCCGCCCAACCGCCGACGCGTACGAGGAGCTGTCGATCGCTGACGATGTCCTCCAACCGGCCGGCAACCTGGCGGACGGCCGCCCCCGTGCGGTCCTCGTTGAGATGCAGGCGGCGGGCCACCCAGCGGAAGACCTTCTCCGCCCGGCCCTGCCCGTCCATCAACCCGACCACCAGCAGGGCAGCAACGAGCATGACGATGATGCCGGCCACGGCCGCGACGCCGTACCCCTTGTTGACCCCGCGGATGGGGATGGAGGCGATCAGCCCGACCCACAGGAGCAGGTTGAGCACCACGGCCGAACCCAGCCCGGCGGTGGCCAGGGCGAACCCGGCGCTCGGGCCGTCCACGCCCGACAGGGTCATCAGCCGGTAGCCGAGCGCGGGGCCCGCGGCGCTGCCACCGGGCACGATGTTGGAGAGCGCCTTGGTGCTCATCTGGATGCGGAACAGGCGCCAGCGGGAGATCAGGTGCCCCGCTTCGCCGAGCGCCGCCTTGGTGAGCAGGGAGTACGCGTAGAGGGCCATCATCTGCAGCCCCAGGCCACCGGCGAGCAACGCCGGGTTCACGGTGCGCAACTCGTCCAGCGCGTCGCCCATGGTGCCCACCAGCGGCCAGGCGAAGTAGATGACCACGGCGAAGGCGATGATCTTCAGGCTGAGACGGAACGGGCGGAAGCGGTGCGGGCGCGGCGGACCGCCCGTGTCGTCGAGCGAGACACGGGGCAGTTCTCCGGTGAGCGGCCCGATCGGCTCCGCAGCCATCCCCTATTGCTAGCCGATCTGCGCGGCCCGTGGCGGTGACAGTGCTACGCCGCGGCGTCGACAAGACGGCGGAGCTGAGCGTTCACCAGGGGTCGCAGATCCGCCGAGCACTTGCCCAGATGCACCACGACGAGCTCCCGATCGGGCACCACCAGCGTGTACTGGCCTTCGTAGCCGTGGCAGGCCAGGCTGCCCGGATACTGGGGCCACAGCCACCACTGGGCGCCGTAGTCGAACCCCGTCTCGGGGTCGTGGGTGGTCCAGGTGCGGGCATGGTCGAGCCAGCCCTCGGGCAGGACGCGCGTGCCGTCCGCGGTCAGGCCGTCGTTGCGGTAGAGCTCCCCGAACCGGGCGAAGTCCCGAGCGGTGGCGTACACATAGCTGGAGCCGACGAAGGTACCTGCGGCATCGAACTTGGGGACCGCCGAGTGCATCCCCGCCGGCTCGAAGACACGCTCGCGGAGGAACAGTTCCATCTCCTCGCGGCCGCCACCGACAGCGTCGCCCACGATGCGGGCGATGATGTTCGTGGTGCCGCTGGAGTAGTTCCACACCGTGCCCGGCTGATGGATCAACGGCAGGCCGGCGGCGTAGGCGGCCACGTCGTCCTTGCCGCTCCCGTAGAGCATCTCGATGCAATGGCTGACGCCCGCATCCACATAGTCCTCCACGAACTCCAGGCCTGGGCGCATCTCCAGCAGGTGCTGCAGGGTGATGCCCTCTTTGGCCGTTCCCACCCAATCCGCCACCGGCGCGGGCGCGTCGAGCGCCACGCGACCCTCGCCGACGAGCACGCCCACCGCGGCGTGGGTGATGCTCTTCGCCATGCTCCAGGAGATCAGGGTGGTGTCGGCGGTGACGGGGCCGCCGGCTCCGAACACGGTGTCCGGCTGATGGCCGTACCGTTCGAACGCCAACTCCCCCGCCTGCAGCACCACCAGCGCCAGCGTGCGGCCATGCGGTGCATCCTCGGCGAGCAGTTGCTCCGCGACGTCGTGCACCGTGTCCAGATCGATCCCTGCCATGACGGGCGACCGTAACACCGGCTGCGGTACGGTCGCCCGGATGGACGTCGCCACCGCCCTCGGCACCTACCTGGAGATCGTCGACGGCACCGCGCCTGGGCTGGTGGAGGGTCTCTACGTCGTGGGTTCGTACGCACTGGACGACTGGGTCGAGGGGGCCAGCGACATCGACATCGTGGCCGTCACCGCCGACCCTGCAACGGACGAGGACTACCGCACGTTGATGACCGCCCACGCAGTGCTCGCCGAACACCAGCCGCTCCCTCACATCGATGGTCCCTACCTGGCGTGGGGCGATCTGATCGCCGAACCTGCAACCGGCCTGCACCGGCCCTGGACGTTGCAGGGCGAGTTGCACCACGACGGCGACTGCTTCGAGATCAACCCGGTCACGTGGTACACCCTGGCCACCTACGGGGTCACCGTCCGCGGCCCACGCCCTCAACCCATCGGCATCTCGCTCGACGTCGAGGCCAGGATCCGCTGGGTCGTGGGCAACCTGCAGGGCTACTGGCGCGAGGTGGCCAACGCCGTGGCCGCAGCATGCGCCGCCGAGGTGCCACGGGAATGGACGGCCGACGCCCTCGCCTGGTGCGCGCTCGGGCCGCTGCGGCTGCACTACACGGCGTTCACGGGCGACGTCACGTCCAAACGGGGTGCCGGCGAGTACGGCGCGACCGTGGCTCCGCCCGAGTTCCACGCTGTGGTGCATGCCGCGCTGCAGGCACGGGCGATGAACTCCCACGCGGCCGTCGACAACGACGCGATGGCAGCCACCGCCGCCCTGATGGCCTGGTGCATCGACGACGTCAGCACCGCTGCGAGCCCCAGGCGTTGACCGCGCCCCGGCGCAAGAAGCGCGTCAAGAGTTGAACAGGCGCCGCTAAGAGCGCGTCAAGCAGGGTGACACCGGTTCGCTGCCGGACTACCTGTGAAGCCATGCGCGACACCATCTTCATCGCCGTCACCCTGACGTTCTTCGGTCTCTGCCTGCTGTACGTCTACATGTGCAACCGGATCGTCGGAGACGACTCCTCCGACTCCTCCGAGAGTTCACCGCGGTGATCGCCGCCTCGATCGACAACGCCCTCGGCCTCGTGGCAGCCGTCCTCCTCACCGCGTACCTGGTCGTGGTCCTGGTGCTCCCGGAGCGTTTCTGATGAGCGCCTCCGGCTGGCTGCAACTCATTGCCCTCGTGGCCGTGCTCGCGTTCACCGCGCCGCCGCTCGGCCGCTACATAGCCGCCGTGTACGGCGCCGGTGAGCGGGGCGCAGCGCCCGGGGATCGGCTCTTCCTCCCCATCGAACGGCGGGTGTATCGGCTCTGCCGCGTGGACCATCAGCGGGAGCAGCGCTGGGACGTCTACGCCATGTCCCTCCTGGCGTTCAGCCTTGTCAGCTTCCTTGCGGTGTACCTGTTGCAACGGTTCCAGGGCGGCCTGCCGTTCAACCCGACCGGGCGCGCCGCGGTCAGCCCGCAAGGTGCGTTCAACACTGCGGTGAGCTTCATGACCAACACCAACTGGCAGTGGTACTCGGGCGAGCTGACGATGAGCCATCTCACCCAGATGCTCGGCCTCACCGTGCAGAACTTCGTCTCCGCGGCGGCCGGGATGGCGGTGGCCGTGGCAATCATCCGCGGCATCACCCGCAACGGCAGCCGCACGCTGGGCAACTTCTGGGTCGACCTCACCCGCACGCTCACCCGCATCCTGCTGCCGCTCGCCGCGCTCCTTGCGCTCGTGCTGGTGTCCCAGGGTGTCGTCCAGAACCTCGCCGGCTCCACCACCGCCCGGCCGCTCGACGCTGCAGCCACCGGGCAGGTGGAGCAGCTGATCCCCGGCGGGCCGGTGGCCTCGCAGGTGGCGATCAAGCAGCTGGGGAGCAACGGCGGGGGCTTCTTCAACACCAACTCGGCCCATCCGTTCGAGAACCCGACGGGCATCGCCAACCTCGTCAGCATCTGGGCCATCCTCGTGCTCCCGTTGGCGCTGGTGATCGCCTACGGGGTGTTCGCCGGCTCACGCAAGCACGCCCGCGTGCTGCTGTCGGTGATGGCCGGGATCTTGCTGGTGTTCTCGCTGGTCACGGTGTTCGCCGAGCAAGGCGGCAACCCGGCCCTCACCGAACTCGGTGTCGACCAGGGGATGTCTGGTGAACTGGTCGGCGGCAACCTCGAGGGCAAGGAGGTCCGCTTCGGCCCCGCCAGCTGTGGCCTGTGGGCGGGCAGCACCACCGGCACGTCCAACGGCTCGGTGAACTGCATGCACGACAGCTTCACCGCGCTCGGCGGGCTGGCACCGCTGCTGCACATGATGCTCGGCGAGGTGTCGCCGGGCGGGGTGGGCGTCGGCTTGATGGGCATGCTGATCTACGCGCTGTTGGCGGTGTTCATCGCCGGGCTGATGGTCGGCCGCACGCCGGAGTACCTCGGCAAGAAGATCCAGGCAGCCGAGATGAAACTGGTCGTGCTGTACATCGTGGCCATGCCGTTGGCGCTGCTCGGTTTCGCCGCTGCCGCGGTGTTGCTGGGCAGCGTGACGGGCGGGCTACAGAGCCAGGACGCGCACGGCCTCAGTGAGGTGCTCTACAACTACGCCTCCGCTGCCAACAACAACGGCTCGGCCTTCGCCTATGTGGGCACAGGCACCGACTGGTACACGACCACGCAGGGGATCGCGATGCTCGTCGGCCGCTTCTTCCTGATCATCCCCGCACTCGCCATCGGCGGCTCATTGGGGCGCAAGCGGAAGGTCCCTGTCACCGCGGGAACGTTCCCCACGGACACGCCCTTGTTCGGCGGCCTCGTCACCGGTGTGGTGGCGATCATCGCCGGGCTGACCTTCTTCCCCGCCCTTGCTCTGGGCCCGATCGTGGAGCACCTCGCCCGATGAGCGCCGTCCTCTCCCCCGAACGCCCGCCGAAGGTCCGCACCCGGCCGCAGGCCACGCGCTCATTGTTCGACTCGGCGATCCTGCGCACCGCGTGTGTGGACAGCCTGCGCAAGCTCGATCCGCGCACCATGGCGCGCAACCCGGTGATGTTCGTCGTCGAGATCGGGTCGGGGCTCACCACCGCGCTGTTCCTGAGGGACCTCGGGTCGTCGGATGCCGCCACCAATTGGTTCAGCGGCATCGTGACGGCATGGCTGTGGTTCACCGTGCTCTTCGCCAACTTCGCCGAAGCGATGGCCGAGGGCCGGGGCAAGGCCCAGGCGGACACCTTGCGCCGCACCAGGGCGGACACCGTGGCCCGTGTGCAGCGCCCCGACGGTTCGGTCGCCGATGTGCCCTCGGCGCAGCTCGATCTCGGCGACCTCTGTGTGGTGGAGGCGGGTGAGGTGATCCCCGGCGACGGCGATGTCGTCGAAGGGATCGCCACCGTGGACGAGAGCGCGATCACGGGCGAAAGTGCACCCGTGGTGCGGGAGTCCGGCGGGGACCGCAGCGCCGTCACGGGTGGCACCCGCGTGCTCAGCGACCGGATCGTGGTCCGCATCACGGCCCGCCCCGGCGAGAGCTTCCTCGACCGCATGATCTCGCTCGTCGAGGGTGCGGACCGGCAGAAGACTCCGAACGAGATCGCCCTGTCGATCCTCCTCGCCGGCCTGACGATCGTGTTCCTGCTCGCCGTCGTCACGCTTCAGCCGTTCGCCATGTTCTCCGGCGCGGAGCAGGAGATGGTGGTGCTCGTGGCCCTCCTGGTGTGCCTCATCCCCACCACCATCGGGGGGCTGCTCTCCGCCATCGGCATCGCCGGGATGGACCGCCGGGTGCAGCGGAACGTGCTGGCCAGGAGTGGGCGCGCCGTTGAGGCAGCCGGCGACGTGAGCACACTGCTGCTGGACAAGACGGGCACGATCACGTTCGGTTCGCGCCAGGCCGCCGAGTTCATCCCGGTGCACGGGGTCACCGTCGAGGAGGTGGCCGAGGCCGCACTGGCGTCCAGCCTGGCGGACGAGACACCCGAGGGCCGTTCGATCGTGGCGCTCGCCACCGAAGCCTTCGGGCTGGTGCCACCGGACGAGCCCGGTGCGGTGATGATCCCGTTCACCGCGCAGACCCGCATGAGTGGCATGGACTTCCCTGCCACGGCCGGTCGCCCCGCACGGAGCGTGCGCAAAGGTGCAGGCGACAGCGTGCGCCGCTTCGTGGCCGATCAAGGCGGCGATGTGCCGCTCGAGCTCGGCCCCATCGTCGACGGCGTCTCCACCGACGGCGCGACCCCACTGGTGGTGATCGACGGCCTCCGTGTGCTCGGCGTGATCCGCCTCAAGGACACCGTCAAGCCGGGCATGACGGAACGCTTCGAGCAGTTGCGGGCCATGGGTATCCGCACGGTGATGATCACCGGCGACAACCCGCTCACCGCCGCGGCAATCGCCCGCGAGGCGGGTGTGGACGACTTCCTCGCCGAGGCCACGCCGGAGGACAAGATGGCGCTCATCCGCCGCGAGCAGGCGGGCGGCAACCTGGTGGCCATGACCGGTGACGGCACGAACGATGCGCCGGCGCTGGCGCAAGCCGATGTCGGGGTGGCGATGAACACCGGGACCCAGGCCGCCAAGGAGGCCGGCAACATGGTGGACCTGGACTCCAACCCCACCAAGCTGATCGAGATCGTCGAGATCGGCAAAGGGCTGCTGATCACTCGTGGTGCGCTCACGACGTTCTCGATCGCCAACGACGTGGCGAAGTACTTCGCGATCATCCCGGCGATGTTCTCCGGGGTGCTTCCTCCACTCGCCCGCCTGGACGTGATGGACCTCGGCTCGCCCCGCTCGGCCATCGTCGCCGCGGTGGTCTTCAACGCTCTGGTGATCGTGGTGTTGATCCCGCTCGCGTTGCGTGGCGTGAAGTTCCGGGCAGAGTCCGCGGCCGCCGTGCTGCGGCGCAACCTGCTCGTCTACGGCCTCGGCGGGTTGGTGGCCCCGTTCGTCGGCATCAAGTTGATCGACCTCGTCGTCACCGCCCTGGGAGTGAAGTGATGCGTGCGTTCCTTCGTCAGCTGCGCCCCGCCATCGTGGCGCTCGCCGTGTTCACCGTGGTGTGCGGCGTGGTCTACCCGCTTGTGGTGACGGCCGTCGCCCAGGTGGCGTTCGACGAGAAGGCCGACGGTTCGTTGGTCGAGGTCGACGGGGTGATCGTCGGGTCGGAGTTGCTCGGTCAGCAGTTCGTGTCGCCGGAGTACTTCCATTCGCGGCCGTCGGCCGCGGGTGACGGGTACGACAGCAGTGCGTCCAGCGGCTCGAACCTCGGGCCGAACAACCCTGGCCTCCTCGAAGCGGTGTCCGCGCGCGTCGATGCCTACAGGGAGCTGAACGGCCTGAGCGACGATGTCCACGTCCCTGTGGACGCAGTCACTGCCTCGGGTTCCGGCCTGGACCCGCACATCTCCCTCGCCAACGCACAACTGCAGGCACGGCGGGTCGCCGCCGCTCGCGGGCTGCCGCTGGAAGCGGTCCTGCGTCTCATCGACGCCGCCATCGACGAGCGCGACCTGCTGGTCCTGGGTGACCCCGGCGTGAACGTGCTCCACCTCAACCTGCTGCTCGACGAGGAGCAGTGACCCGGTGACCAGGGGGGCGCTGCGCATCTACCTCGGCGCCGCACCGGGGGTGGGCAAGACCTACGCGATGCTGAGCGAAGGGCAGCGGCGCGCAGCCCGCGGTACGGATGTCGTGGTGGCGATCGTCGAAACCCACGGCCGCGCGCACACCACGGAACAGATCGGTGCGCTCCCCGTCCTCGGCCGCCGCCACCTTGAGTATCGCGGCGCCCGGTTCCAGGAGATGGACATCGACGCGGTGTTGCAGCGTGCCCCACGCGTGGCACTGGTCGACGAGTTGGCACACACCAACGCCCCCGGCTCCCGGAACGAGAAGCGTTGGCAGGACATCGAGGAGCTCCTGGACGCGGGCATCGACGTCATCTCCACGGTGAACGTGCAACACCTGGAGTCGTTGAACGACGTGGTGGAGCGGATCACCGGCATCACCCAGCGCGAGACCGTGCCGGACGCGTTCGTCCGTTCCGCCGACCAGATCGAGCTGGTCGACATGTCCCCCGAAGCGCTGCGCCGCCGCCTCGCACACGGCAACGTGTATCCCCCCGAGAAGGTGGACGCCGCGCTTGCCAACTACTTCCGGCCTGGCAACCTCACCGCGCTGCGCGAACTCGCCCTGCTGTGGGTGGCCGACCGGGTCGAGGAGACGTTGCAGGACTACCTCACGGCCCACGGCATCACCACCACGTGGGAGACACGCGAGCGAGTGGTGGTGGCGCTCACCGGAGCGCCGGGCGGCGACCATGTGGTGCGGCGCGCAGCGCGCATCGCGGGGCGGTTGAAAGGCGAGCTGATCGGCGTGCACGTCGCCAGCCCGGACGGGTTGTCGTCGAGTAGCGGAGACGCCCTGGAAGGGCACAGTGCGCTTCTCGTGTCGCTCGGGGGGCGGTATCGGGAAGTGGTCGGCAACGATGTCTCGGTGGCGCTTGCGTCGTTCGCCGCAGCCGAACAGGCGACCCAGGTGGTGATCGGTTCCACCCACCGTTCGCGACTCGGAGAAGCCCTCCGTGGCTCGGTCGCCAACCGCCTCCAACGACGGCTCGCCGGAATCGACCTGCACGTGATCGCTGCCGACTCGGACGCGGGAGCAACCACCGACGCAAGAGTGGCCCGCCGCTCGTGGCAGAGCGCCGTGCCTCGCGAGCGCCAACGCCTCGGCTGGACCTTGCTCGCGTTGGGCCTCCCGGTGATGACGTTGATCCTGCACCAGGTTCGGGGCCACCTCAACCTGAGCAGCGACCTGCTGATCATGATGGCCTTCGTGCTCCTGGTGGCGTTGGTCGGAGGCACGAAGCCAGGCGTGGCCGCCTCGCTGGCGGCGTCGTTGCTCACCAACTTCTTCCTCACTCCCCCGCTGTACACGTTCACGATCGCCGAGACGGACAACCTCGTCGCCCTCGTCGTGTTCGTCTCGGCGACGATCGGCGTGAGCCTGCTCGTGGATCGCGCTGCCGTCATCAAGGGCGAGGCCCGGCGCGCCCGCGCCGATGCCACCGCGCTTGCCCGCTCCACGGGCTCGCTCGTCGGCGCGGCCGACCCGATGCCCGACCTCGTGGACCAGATGCGGACGCTGTTCGACCTCGAGGCGGTCGCGGTGCTCGCCCGGACCGGTGCCGGCTGGGCCGCAACGGCCGCCGCCGGTGGCCCGGCCCCTTCGAGCCCTGAGGACGGCACGGCCTTCGCCCTTGATGGAGCGGGCGACACCCAGCTCGTTCTCCGCGGCCGGATCACGGACGCCGATCTCGGGGTGCTGCGCGCCTTCGCCGATCAGTTGGCCGTCGCGCTGGAATCGCGGCGGCTGCGCGAGGAAGCTGCCTCGATGGAGGCCGTCGCCCAGGCCGACTCGCTCCGCACCGCGCTGCTGCGCTCGGTGTCGCACGACTTGCGCACGCCGCTGGCGTCGATCAAGGCGTCGGTCACCGGCCTGATGGGAGGCGATGTCGGGTTCTCGCCCGAGGACCGCGCAACCCTGCTGGCCACCATCGACCAATCCGCAGATCGCTTGGATCGGGTGGTGGGCAACCTGTTGGACATGGGCCGGCTCCAGGCGGGGGTGGCGACACCCCGGCTCGAACCGACGGCGCTGGAGGAGGTGGTCGCCGCCGCGCTCGCCGGGCTCGACGCGCCGCCGGACAGGGTGGTCACCGAGGTCAGCGACGATCTGCCCCTCGTCCTCACCGACAGCGCCCTGCTTGAGCGTGCCGTCGGCAACCTCGTCTCCAATGCGTTGTCGTGGTCGCCGGCGGAGCTTCCCGTTCGCATCGAAGCCGGCATCGTGCGTCGCCGGGTCGAGCTGAGAGTCGTCGACCGCGGCCCGGGCGTCGCCCAGGATCAGCGAGAGCGGATCTTCCTGCCGTTCCAGCGGCTCGGCGACCGCTCCACCGATGCCGGCGCGGGGCTCGGCCTGGCCATCGCCAAGGGTTTCGTCGAGGTGTGCGGCGGCACCATCGAACTCGATGACACACCAGGCGGTGGGTGCACGTTCACCGTCGCCTTGCCGACCGTGGTCGAGGGTGCCTGACGGCGGCACGAACGAAGCTGGCGCGGCTCCGGCCCGCCTGCGGCCCTCGCCCTCAGGGTTCAGACGAAGCGGGCGAAATCGTCCAGCGGCATGCGTTCGGAGCGCAGGGAGTTCACCGGCGCATCCGGGTCCGCGTACCCGATGGCCACGCCGCAGAACAACATCTCGTTGTCCGGGGAGCCGACGAACTGCTGGACCGCCGCGTGGCGGACGGACCAGTACTCCTGGGCGCAGGTGCTGAGGCCGGCTTCCGTGGCGAGCAGCATGAACGTCTGCAGGAACATCCCGAGGTCGCTCCACTGCGGTGGGCCCATCTGCCGGTCGAAGCAGCAGAAGATGGCCGCCGGGGCACCGAAGAAGTCGCCGTTGCGGGCGAACTGGTTCAGCCGCGCCGCCTTGTCCTCGCGCGGGATGCCGAGCAGGGCGTACATCTGCTCGCCGATCGTGAAACGGTTGGTGCGGTAGGGCTCGGTGATTCCCTTGGGGTAGATGTCGTACTCCGGCGCCTCGACCGGCGGCTGGGAGGCAAGGTGCTCGCGGAAGCGGGCCATCGACTCCCCGTTGACCACGTAGATGCGCCAGGGCTGCACATTGCCGCCGCTGGGGGCGAAGGAAGCATCGGTGAGCAGGCGGCGCAGGAGGGCGTCGTCCACGGCGTCCGGGAGGAACGCCCGGACGGAGATGCGGCGGTGTACGGCTTCGGTGACATCCATCGCCGGCGGACCCTACCGGGCGGGCGGTGCGCCGTCCCTGTCGAGCCACTTGTGCGGCGTCTGCGGCGAGGGGCCCGTGGCCAGCGCGATCGCTTCGTCCACGCTGCGCGCCCGCTGCGCCAGCATCCGGTGCGCCGGGCGGACGAAGCCCTGGGCAACGGCGTGGTCCATCCAGGTCAGCAGCGGCTCCCAGAACCCATCCACGTCGAGCAGCACGACGGGCTTGGCGACGATTCCCAACTGGTTCCAGGTGAGCATCTCGGCGAACTCGTCCACCGTGCCGAACCCGCCGGGCAGCACCACGAACCCGTCGGCCAGGTCGCACAGGCGGGCCTTGCGGTCGTGCATGGTGGGGACGACTTCCAACGCGGTGAGACCGCGATGGCCGACCTCGGCACCCATCAACTGCTCGGTGATCACGCCGATCACCTCACCCCCCGCCGCCATCGCCGCGTCCGCGGCCACCCCCATCAGCCCGACGCTGCCGCCGCCGTACACCAGGCCGATGCCCCGGTTGGCGAGCGCAGCCCCGAAACGGCGGGCGGCATCGGTGAACCCCGGGTTCGAGCCGGCATTGGAACCGCAATACAGGCAGACGCGCATCGGCCCAGCCTGGCACACCGTCGGCGTTCCCCTTGGAGGGGCGTGACATGCGTCGGCCGTTTCGACCGCCGGAGGGGGCACCACTAACGTCTGCGGCCATGAGCACGCCGTCCACCACCCTGGCCACTCCCGACCTCGCCGCGGCCGCGGCGGTCATCGACATCGCCGGCTCGGTGGTCGGTACCGGCGTCCGCACCCTGCAGGCCAACGGCGGGCCCGATGCCAACCAGGTACTGGCCTACGACCTGGCCCACGCCGCCGCACAGGTTGAGACGGCACGTGCCCTGCTGGAGTACGGCGCCAAGGGTGAGGTGGAAGCAGCCATCTCGTGCGCTTTCACCGCCGACATGATCCACGACCTCATCACGCGCATCGCCGGCCGAGAGGCCGCCTGGGGCGTGGAGATCGCCCCGCTGAAGGGGGCGCACCCCTTCCTCGAGCAGTTCCGCACCCCCGAGTTCGTCGCCTCGCTGGCCACCACCCCCGGCCCGCGCCACCTCGACGGCGAGATGGAGATGGTGGCCGACACGTTCCGCTCGTTCGCCGAGAAGGTCATCAAGCCGCAGGCCGAGCACGTGCATCGCCACAACGCGGACGTGCCGGAAGAGATCGTGCAAGGCCTGGCGGAGATGGGCGCCTTCGGCCTCAGCGTGCCGGCCGAGTACGGCGGCTTCAGCGAGGGCGGGGCCAACGAGTACATCGGCATGGTGGTTGCTACCGAGGAGCTCAGCCGTGGCTCGCTGGGCATCGGCGGGTCGCTGATCACCCGCCCGGAGATCCTCACCCGCGCCTTGGTGAAGGGCGGCACCGAGGCCCAGAAGAACGAGTGGCTTCCCAAGCTGGCCGTGGCCGAGGTGATGCCGGCCGTGGCCGTCACCGAACCGGACTACGGCAGCGACGTGGCCAACATCAAGGTCACCGCCACCCCGGCAGAGGGCCAGGACGGGCGCCCCGGCTATGTGATCAACGGCGTCAAGACGTGGTGCACGTTCGGCGCCCGGGCGGACGCGCTGGCCCTGCTGGCCCGCACCGACCCGGACAAGGCGAAGACCCATCGCGGGCTCAGCCTGTTCATCGTGCCCAAGCCCCGCGGTGAGGGCCATGGCTTCCAGTTCACCCAGGAAGATGGTGCCGCGGGCAAGGTCGGCAAGATGGAAGGCCGGGCCATCGACACCATCGGCTACCGCGGCATGCACAGCTACGAGGTGGCGCTGGAGGACTGGTGGGTGCCGGCCGAGAACCTCGTCGGCGAGGCCGAGGGCATGGGGAAGGGTTTCATCCTGCAGATGGCGGGCTTCGAGAACGGCCGCCTGCAGACCGCAGCTCGTGCCGTGGGTGTCATGCAGGCCGCCTACGAGGCCGCGCTGGACTACGCCGAGAACCGCAAGGTCTTCGGCTCGCCGCTGATGGACTACCAGCTCACCCAGGTGAAGCTGGGCCGGATGGCCGTGCTCATCCAGGCCGGACGCCAGTTCGCCTACACCGTGGCTCGCCTGATGGCCGACGGCAAGGGCACCGCCGAAGCGGCGATGGTGAAGGCGTATGTGTGCAAGGCGGCCGAGTGGGTCACTCGCGAGGCGATGCAGATTCACGGCGGCATGGGCTACGCCGAGGAGTTCACGGTGAGCCGCCTGTTCGTCGACGCCCGGGTGTTGAGCATCTTCGAAGGCGCCGACGAGACCCTGTGCCTCAA
>JBPOIX010000065.1:0-4040 GCA_052034175.1 Actinomycetota bacterium | reverse complement strand
CGCCAACCCCTTATCCGCCAACGTCTTAGAGATCGCCGCCGTCAACGTGGTCTTGCCATGGTCAATATGACCCATCGTGCCAATATTCACGTGCGGCTTGGTGCGCTCGAACTTCGCCTTGCTCATGTCTGTCTCCGCTTCTCGGGGATCGGTGGGGTTGTCAAAGAACGCACCGAGCCTAGCGGCGAGCGAACGCAGCCCACACCGCCACCAGACGGGTCGAGAGATTTTTCTTGGCTGCCGGCTTACGACCTGAGCATCTGCTCGGTCCATGGACGCTCAGGACGACGTTGGAGGTTCTATGCCCCGGGCTGTGAGTCGCGGCGCAGCCATCGGCGAGCTGAGCTCCGCTGGCGGCAGATCCTCGGCAGGACCGAAGATTCCCCGCCAGCGTCGGGAGACGACGACCCGCCGATCAGCGATCCGGGGCGGTGAGCTCCAGGGGGAGGGCCTCTAGGCCGCGGAGGATGAAGCTGGGGAAGTAGCGCAGACCATCGGGGTCGGCGAGCCGGATGCCCGGCACCCGGCGGGCGATCTCCTCCAGGGCCACCCTTGCTTCGAGGCGCGCCAGCGGTGCGCCGAGGCAGAAGTGGATGCCCTTCCCGAACGCCAGGTGCTCGCGCCCGCGGGCGCGTCCGGGGATGAACGACTCGGCGTCGTCGCCGAACACCTCGGTATCGCGACTGGCGGCAGCGAACACTGCCACGACCATCGACCCCTTGGGGATCGTCACCCCGTCGAGCTCGGTGTCCTGCCGCACGCGGCGGAACATGCCCTGGGTGGGGCTGCTGAGCCGCAGGGCTTCCTCCACCACGGCTTCGGCCCGACTCGGGTCGGCGCGCAGCGCAGCCCACTCCTGTGGGTGCTGTGCCATGAGCAGCATCGCCTCCGCCAGCAGCTTGGTTGTGGTCTCGTTGCCGGCCGTCATCAGCTGGCTGAGGATGCTCAGGATCTCCGGGGTGTCCAGCGGGCGCGGGTCCACCCCTGGTTCGTCGTCGAGGCGGGCGGCCAGCAGATCGGTGAGCAGATCCTGCTGCGGCTCGCTACGGCGGCGCTCAAGTTCCGCGGCGAAGTAGTGCTGGAACTCGTTCACCTCGCGCTCTGCCGCGATCCGGCCGTCGAGGTCCAGCTGGGTGCCGATGCCGGCGATGAACGCGTCGCTCCACCGCTTCAGGTCGCCGTGCCGGCCGGGCGGCATGGACAGCATCGTGGCGATGGCCTTGACCGGCAGCGGGACCGCGAAGTCGCGGACGAACTCGATGTCCGTACGGTCGCCCCAGCCGTCCAGCAGGTCGGTGACGATGCCGCGCACCAACGGCTCCAACGCAGCCACCGCTTTCGGCGTGAACGCCTTGTTCACCAGCCCACGGAAGCGAGTGTGCTCCGGCGGGTCGACGGTCAGCATCGTGCTCACACGCGGGTAGCCCTCGGCGATCACCGCCGACAGCCGCTCGTCGCCGGCACCGGCACCGGCGCCGGCACCGGCCACGGAGGGCCCGCCGAACCGGGACGAGTACGTGCCCGTGTCCCGGAGCACCTGCAGCACGAGGTCGTGCCGGGTCACAAACCACAGCCCGACCTGCGGCACGAACGCCACGGGTGCCTCGGCGCGCATCCGCTCGTAGTGCGGGAACGGGCATTGCATGGTGGCCGGGTCGAACGGGTCGAAGTCCAGCGTGGCGCTCATCGAACGCAGAGTACGCCACGCCCGAGATTCTTGAGAGCGGCTACAGTTGTGGCTCCGCACCCATCGCACAAGGAGCACCCCATGGATCTCGGCCTCGCCGGCAAGAAGGCTTTCTTCACCGGTTCGACCAAGGGGTTGGGCCGCGGCTTCGCCGAGGCGCTGCTGGCAGAGGGTGCATCCGTGGCCATCTGCGCCCGCAACGCGGACGAAGTGGCGGCCGCCGTGGCCGAACTCAGCACCAAGGGCACCGTGGTCGGCGCCTCGGTGGACGCCGGCGACCCCGAGGCCCTGCGCGCCTGGGTGCGCAGCGCCGCCGAACAGCTCGGCGGGCTGGACATCTATGTGCACAACACGTCGGGCAAGCCGGCCAAGGCCCTCGCCGACTGGGAGAAGAACTTCCACATCGACCTGATGGCCCTCATCCACGGTGTCGAAGAGGCCACCCCGTTCCTCGCGGCCGGCGGCGGTGCGCTCGTCACCATCGGCACCACCGCCACCGCGGAGCACTTCGCCAGCGGCTCCAACAGCTACAGCGCGTTCAAGGCCGCGGCCACGAACTGGACGCTGGGGCAGGCACAGCCGCTGGGCGCCAAAGCCATCCGCTGCAACTTCGTGCCGCCCGCCCCTATCATGGTGCCGGGCGGCGACTGGGACCGCATCAAGGGTGCCAAGCCGGAGTTCTTCGAGGCCACGGCGAAGGTGCACCCGGGCGGCAACATCGGTGAAGTGGCCGATGTCGCCGACCTGGTGACCTTCCTCGTCAGCCCGCGGGCCAAGCATGTGAATGGCGCCAACGTCACGGTGGACGGCGGCTTCCTCAAGCGCGTCAACTACTAGCCGTCGAGGCCGTCGGCCGGCTCGTCGGCCTCGATGAGACCGGCCATCTGCCCGCCGATCTCAATCGCGTAGCCGTCGCCCTGCTCTTGACCGAAGTCAACCGGGGCAGGTTCATCGATCTCGATGATGCAGTCGATCTCGCCCTCGTGGTCCGCCCGGAGCGGGTCGAGCTTGTCCTCCGCATCACCCTTGATCAGGTCGTACTCGATCTCATGGTCGCTGTCCTGCAGGGAGGCGGGCGTCTCCCAGTCGTCCATGGCGGTGATGCCCTCCAGCGGGGCGCCGTCGTCCTCGATCGCGAGTGCAGGGAAGCCGAGTTCGGTGACCAGGCCGGGGTGCTCGCGACCGGCGTCGACGAGCTTCTCGAAGGCGATCTCCTCGTAGTCGCTGTCCACAACCTTGGGCATGACCTCCTTGAACCCCTCGTGGTCGACCAGCTTGTCGAAGTCGAACGCCTTGATGCCCTCACCGTCACCGGCGCTGCTGTCGTCGGCCTGGGCCAGCTTGATGATGTGCTTGTCGAGCGAGTCGTCGTCGGTGCCGTGGGCCCACTCGGGCTCGTGCTGGCGCCGGCCGGTCGCCTGCCCGCTCGCTGCGTCACGAGGGGAGACGACCTCGTGAGAGACCGCGATGATGTCGGCGATCTTCTCGCCCTGGTCGACGAACTTGTCCCCCTTGTCCGGGAACAGGTCGCGACGTTGCTTCTCACTCATTGGTACTCCTTCGGTGCGGTGGTTGCGGTGGTGGCAGCATGACCGACCGGGCCATCACTGCTCATCGGGAGAATTCCCGGTTCTGTCCGGCGGCCCACGAACAACAGGCCCGCCACGTCGTTGATGCCCTCGCGTCGCAGGACGGTGCGTTCGAAGGTGGCCTCGAAGCCGCTCGCGCGCAGCACCCCTCGCACCCATGAGGCGGCGTGCGAGTAGCGGCCGGAGGTTTCCAGCCGGTAGCCGACCGACGACGGCTCGGCGGACTCCTCCAGGGATGCCACGAACAGGCCGCCGTCGCGGAGCGCCGCGGCTGCAGCGGCGACGACCAGCCGGAGATCGCCGAAGTAGTTGAGGGTGTCGGCGGACACCAGCAGGTCGTAGGTGCCGGGGCGGCGGAGGAGGAACTCCACCAGATCGCAGCGGTACAGCCCGTCGTAGCAGCCGCGGGCCTGTGCCTGCACGAGCATGCCGGACGACAGATCCACGCCGTCGAGATGGGCCGTCTGCCGGCGCAGCAGAGCCCCGACCTGGCCGGTGCCGCAGCCGAGGTCGGCCGCCCGAGCCACGGGGGCATCGCCTGCCGACGCCGCCACGAGTTCGGCGATGACCGTCGGCGTCCGGTAGCCAAGAGCCGCCAAGTGCTCGTCGAAGGATTCGGCGTAGCCGTCGAACAGGCCGGCCACGTACCGCGGATCGGCTCGCTCGGGGGACTCGCCGTGCAACGCGGCGTGGAGATGGCGGGCGCTCGGGTCCTCCGGCGCGAGCCCGAACCAACGATCGATCGCCGTCGTCAGCGTCTCCTG
>JBPOIX010000184.1:0-17640 GCA_052034175.1 Actinomycetota bacterium | reverse complement strand
CAGGAGCATCTGGTGCTCGGCGTGCCCGTGTACCTCGCCGAGCGGGATGTGATGGAAGGCATCGTCGGGTTCGACCTGCATCGTGGCGCGCTGGCCGCAGCGTCACCTCCCCCGCCGCCCGACCTCGAAACCTTGGCCCGGCAGGCGCGCCGCATCGTGGTGCTCGAAGGCTCCAACGACCAGGAGAACATCGGCGCCATCGCCCGCTCCGCCCGCGGCCTGGGGGTGGACGGCCTGGTGCTCGACCCCACGTGCGCGGACCCGTACAACCGCCGCTCGATGCGCGTCAGCATGGGGGAGCTGCTCTACCTGCCGGTGGTGCGCAGCCGTACCTGGCCCGACCCGCTGGCCACGCTCGCCGCGGCCGGGTTCGAGCTGTGGGCCCTCACCCCTCGGGCTAGTGCCAACAGCCTGTACGAGATGGGCCTGCCGGGGAAGGTGGCGCTGGTGGCGGGCGCAGAAGGCCCCGGCCTCACCCCCGCCACCCTTGCCCGGGTGCACTACGACGTGCGCATCCCGATGCACCACGGGGTGGATTCACTCAACCTGGGCCATGCCCTCGCGGTGGCCATGGCCGCCGTGTCGCCCCCTGCGGACTGAAGGGTCTGCAAGGGGCGACCACAGCACACGTCAGTGCCGCAGGCGGAAGGTGGCGGTGACCGTCTGCCCCGTGCTCGGCACCGTGACGGTGACGAGGTAGGTGGCTCGCTGGTCGGGGAGGCGGCTGGTGGACAGCAGGTAGGTGTACTGGCCGGAGTGGAAGCGCATCACGCCGGGGGTCCAGCCGTGGCCGGTGACCGGCGGCTGGGTGATCACGGTGCCGGCCCGCGGCCCGGTGAGCACCGTGAGCGTGATGGTGGGCGTCAGGTCGGCCGGCCGCGAACCGTCGCAGTCGACGAAGCGCACCGAGACGGGCAGGGTGCGATGGTGGCCGCTGGAGCTGGCGCTGCGCCCGTGCCGCCCGTGGCCGTGGTCGCCGCCGTCGCCCTCGTCCTCATCGTCGCCCTCGTCGTCGTCCTCGTCGCCCTGGTCGACGCCGGGGAGCTTGATGCCCCACGTCGTGTAGTTCACCGTCATCGTGGCGGTGGTGACCACCGTGCCGCCATCGTCGTCGGTGACCGTCACCGTGGCCACGTACACGCCTGCCGCGCCGTAGGTGTGCGCCAGCGCCGTCGGGCTGGTGGCGCCGCTGACCACCGTGTCGGCCGAGCCGTCACCCCAGTTCACGACCATCTGATGGGTGTCGGCCGCGGCCGGGTCGGTGAAGGTGACGGTGAGCCCACCGTTCCCGGCGCCGCACGCCGCAGCCGGAGCAGCGAAGGCCGCCCCTGCCGTGGGTGCGACGTTGGTGACCGTCACCACGGCCGACGCCGTGGCCGAGAGGCCGAGCGGGTCGGTGACGGTAACGGTAACCGTCACCGTGGTGGGGCCGTCCAACTCGGTGGCGTCGAACGTGGGGGTGGCCGACGTGCTGTCCACCACCGAGTCGCCGTCGAGGTCCCAGGCGTAGGTGAGGGCATCACCGTTCGGGTCGGCGGCGGTGGCCGACAGGGCCAGCGTGGAGCCTTCCGCCACGGTGAACGGGCCGGCGCTGACGGTCGGGTCGGCGTTCGGGACGAGACCGATGACCACCGGGTCGTGGTCGCTGACCCGGAACTGGTCCGGCGCGTACAGCGAGGCTTGCAGCCCTGGCGTCTTGAAGTCGGTGTTGTAGTCGATGACCGACGGCTCGTCGCTGTTGATGTGGTAGTCGCCCACGCCCTGCACCTGCGGCACCACGCTGGCCGAACCGAGTGCGTGGTCGAGGTAGCCCCACTGGCCGTCGAACACGTAGGAGTACGCATCCGGCCCGAGGAAGGTGGAGATCAGGTTGGTGAACCCCGCCGTCTGAAGCGTGGTGATGGGGTCCTCCAGCGCGTACGAGTTGTAGTCGCCGACCATCAACACGTCCGGGTCGCCGGTGCCCGTGGGGTCGCTGCCCAGCCACGCGGCCAGCAGGCCGGCCGAGTAGGTGCGCACGGCGGCACAGTTGCCCTGGCCGTCGCCCTGGTCGGGCAGGTCGCAGGCCGAACCCTTGCTCTTCAGGTGGTTGACGTTCACCACGAACACGGCACCGGTGTCGTTCACCGAGAAGGCCTGGGCCACGGTGGCCCGGTTGCGTGGTGCGCTGTCGCCGCCGTTGACGAAGTCCACCGAGTTGAGCACCGCGGTGGCGCCGGTGAGCGACACCACAGCCGGCTGGTAGATCAGGCCGACGCGGATGGCATCGGTGCCCATGGCGTCGGTCTGGCCGGTGAGGGCGTCGATGTCCACGAAGGCGTAGGTCCCCGGTGCCGTGGCCGCGTTGAGCTGGTCCACCAGGAACTGGATCGAGCTGGTGGGGCCGTAGCCGTCGTTCTCGATCTCGTTCACGCCGAGCACGTCGGGGTCCATCGCCAGGATGGCCGCCACGGTCTTGGGCCACTGCCGGTCGAACTCGGCCGCGGTGTCCGCACCACGGCAGTCCGTGGCGGGGCCGGCGGTGCCGTTCGTGCAGTTGTCCACGTTGTCCGGGAGGCCGTCGAAGGTGTTGAAGAAGTTGAGCAGGTTCATGCCCACCACCTTCACGGTGCCGCCCACCGCGGGCGCGGCCACGGGCCGCTCGTTGACGGCCTGGAAGTTCACCGCTCCACCGAGGGCGCCGATCGGGCGGACGCGGTAGGCGTTCGGGCTGGCGGCGTTCCCGCCCCACGTGTAGCTGAGCACGCCGACGGTGCCCGTGGCCGTGTCGCCACCGCGCAACGTGTTGCTCGCGCTGAGCGGGGTGCCGCCCCGGCCGAAGGCGATGGGGTCGGGGTTCTGCTGCTGCAAGGCGTCGTCGATGATGATCCGGTTGAGGTTGTTCTGCGCCTGCATCGCGAGGGCGGCCGCGCCGGGCGCCACCATGTTGGTGGGTTGCTGCAGCCGGCCACCGGACGACACCACCACCTGGCCGAAGCGGCCGAGCTGAAAGTGCTCCGTGACGGACAGGGTCTGGGGCAGGCGTACGAGCATGCCTTCGTAGCGCTCCAGGTGGTCGGCGTCCGGCAGCGGCAGGGTCACGTCCACCGGGTCCACGCTGGCCGTGCCGCAGTTGCGGAAGAAGGTGACGTTGCCGATCTGGGTCTGGCCCTGGAACTCGCTGGCGGTGCCCGTGATGCGCACCACGTCGCCGAGGCCGGCGCTGTTGAGGTTGCCGTTGAAGACGAAGATGCCCTCGGAGGTGGCGGGGTCGGCGTCCGGGTTGAGGTCTTGCACGAAGTAGCCGCGGACGTTGTTGGCGGTGCTGCCCGAGCCGGCGTACTCGTAGTCGCCGACCACGACGCCCTGCACCGTGACGACACCCGTGATGGCGGCTGCCGGCCCGCTGCCCTGCACCGCGCTGATCGGGGTGGCCGCTGCCAGGCAGAGGTCGGTCTCGGTGGTGAAGCCGGCCGTGAAGTCCAGCTCCATCAGGTCGGGCGGGTCGTTGCCGTCCTGGTCGGTGACGCTGCCCGCCAGCACTGTCAGGGTGCACGCCTCACCGGTCGTGAAGTCCGTGTCGGGGTTGATCGTGAACACCGTCGGCCCACCGGAGACGGTGGCGGTGTGGGCGCCGCTGGAGGCGCACTCGAGGGTGAACCAGGTGGCCGCGGTCGTGACCGCTTCGCTGAAGGTGACCGTGATGCTCTGATCCAGCGGCACGTCGGTGGAGCCGTTCGCCGGCACGGTCTGGGTGACCGCCGGGGCGGCGTCCGGGGCGGCCAGCGGGGTGAGCTCGAAGTCGTCGATGCCCAGCCCGTCGTCGCTGCTGGAGATGTTGAAGTCCGTCCAGCGGATCCAGATGGTGGCGCCGGGGGCGACGTTCAGGCCTCCGATGGTGGCGGCGATGTCGGTGCGGAACGCCGCCGAGTTGCCGTCCTTGGCGCCGAGCGTGGTGTTGATCGAGCTGCTCTGGTAGTCGAGCGCGTCGTGGTCCACCCAGGTGCCGTCGTTCAACGCGGTTGCGTCGAGGCTGAACTGGAAGTCCAGCCGGTCCGCGGCGTTGCGGTTCGCCACCCCTGCGCGCCACATCTCGCCGACGTAGCTGACCTCCAACTGGCTGATGGTCTGCCCGGTGTCGTTGGTGAAGCTGGCCCCGATGGTGGAGTTCAGCGACCCGCTCAGCAGGGTGC
The DNA here is from genome assembly GCA_052034175.1 of Actinomycetota bacterium. Classification (GTDB taxonomy): domain Bacteria; phylum Actinomycetota; class Acidimicrobiia; order Acidimicrobiales; family Ilumatobacteraceae; genus UBA668. Next base: position 13,468 of record JBPOIX010000184.1, on the reverse strand, counting down.
CGAACGCCCTCTCGGCGACCGAGGCGGCCCCGAAGGAGTAGGTGTTGCCGGCGGTGCCGGAACCCGTCCCCCCGTCGTAGGTGGTGTTGGCGTTGGTGCCACCCTCGAGGAAGTGCCATCCGTTCGGCACCGCACTGGCGGCCGTGGTGGTGGCCAGGGTGTCGAAGTTCTCGGTGCTCGCGGTGCCGAGCGTGGTGAGGCTGGTGCTGCCCGCGGCATACGCCAGCGGGGCGGCTGTACCGACAAGGCCGACCACCCCCACGAGACTGAGGACTGAACCGACGACAACGGCACGCTTCATGACGACCCTCCGGCTGCGCATGGGCGGACATGTGCAGTTGGAACCATTGTTCCACAGCCGGCGAGGGTTGCGAACCGGCCACACCACCCCGTACTGCTCCGTTCACGCGGAGTTCGTGGCCGGTTGGCCGACGTGTCGACGCATGCGCCACACAGTGGAGACGATGGGACTCGAACCCACGACTTCTTGCATGCAAAGCAAGTGCTCTAGCCAACTGAGCTACGTCCCCGAAGGTGGCAACCAGGCTAGCGGGTCGGTGCGCCCTACGACTCTGGTATCGGGGTCGTGGTTTCCTACAGTCCCCGCATGGCTCGCATCCAGTTCGGCACGTTCCTCGCCCCGCACCACCCGCTCGGCGAGAGCCCCACCCTCCAGTTCCAGCGCGACATCGACCTGGCCTCCCACCTCGACCGGCTCGGGTACGACGAGTTCTGGGTGGGCGAACACCACTCCAGCGGCTGGGAGATGATCGCCAGCCCGGAGCTGTTCCTCGCGTCGGCAGCCATGCGCACGAACCGCATCAAGCTCGGCACCGGCGTGGTCAGCCTGCCGTACCACCACCCGTTCAACGTGGCGCAGCGGATGGTGCAGCTCGACCACCTGAGCATGGGCCGGGCGATCTTCGGCACCGGCCCCGGCGCCCTGCCCAGCGATGCCCGCACCCTGAACATCGACCCCATGACCCAGCGCGACCGGCAGGACGAAGCGCTCGGGGTGATCGTCCGCCTGCTGAAGGGCGAGGAGCGCTTCGACTACGACAGCGACTGGTTCACCCTGCGCGAGGCTGCGCTGCAGATCCTGCCGCTGCAGGACCCCATGCCGATGGCCGCGGCCAGCAGCATCTCGCCCAGCGGCATGCAGCTCGCCGGCAAGTACGGCATGGGCGTGCTCAGCATCGCCAGCAACTCGACGGCCGGCATCCAGGCGCTGCCCACCCAGTGGGGCTTCGCCGAGGAGAGCGCCGCCAAGCACGGCCAGACCGTCAACCGGGCGGACTGGCGCGTGATGATGGCGTGGCACATCGCCGAGACCCGGGAGCAGGCGCGCAACGAGGCCGTGGACGGCCTGCAGCGCTGGCACAACGAGTACAACGTGGACGTGCTCGGCCGGCCCGGTGCCCAGCGCGTGGACGACAAGTGGGCCCTGCTCGACCAGTCCACCGCCGGCGGTGCCGAGGGCGCGGGCGCAGCCGTGGTGGGCACCCCGGACGACCTGATCGAGGCCATCCTCCACCTGCAGCAGATCACGGGCGGGTTCGGTGTGGTGCTCGGCTTCGCCCACGACTGGGCCAACCGCGAAGCCACCCTGCGCTCGTGGGACCTCGTGGCTCGCTACGTGATCCCCGCGGTGAACGGCACGATCCGCCCGCAGATGGCCAGCGCCGCCTATGTCGGCTCGCGCAAGGCCGAGCTGATGGCGGGGGCGTCCGCCGCAGTGATGAGCAAGATCATGAGTGACGAGAAGGCGGCGGCCGCGATGGGTGTCACCATGCAGCAGATGGCCGACCGGATGGCCGGCAAGGAGAACGACCCCGTGTTCCGCCCGGGCGGCGGCCTCCCGACCGCCCAGCCCTGAGCCACCCGGCCCAGCGGGTCAGTCGTCCTTCAGCGCCACCGCGTTGGGGGTGACGTTCATCTTCGGCACGTACTCGGCCACCTCTACGTTGCGGCCCTCGCTGAGGTACTTGGCGCGCAGCTCGTCGCGGCAGGAGCCGCACGGGCCGTAGAAGCGCTCCTCGTCGATCGAGCCGGCGCAACGGGGGCAGACGAGAGCGGGGGTCAGCAGATCCATGGCGAAAAGGAGTCTGCCAGACCATGCCGACCCGGGGCAGACTCTCCGGCATGCCGGGTCCGGACGGGTTCACCTACCAACAGCGCGCCAACGGCGACGTCGTGATCCTGCACCGCGGCCGCGCTGCCACCACCCTGCGCGGTGCGCGTGCGCTCGAGTTCCTGGCGGACGTGGGCGGGCCGCCTGGCGACCAGGAGCTGATGGCTCGCGTCACTGGTAACTACAAGCGCGGCAACGAGCGGCTGGCCGCACAGCACCCACGCAACCGAGGTGGCAACGGCAAGGGCGGCAAGAGCCCCAAGGGCGGCACGCGCTGACGGCCCGGCGCCGTCAGTAGGCCTCGGCCCAGAACTCGGTGAGCGCGGCCGCGCCCGCCGCCGGGTCGCCGAGCATCCACCAGTGCCCCTGGCCCGGCAGCTCGCGGATGGTGGCCCCGAGGCGGACGGCCACCTCGCGGCCGTAGTCCTCACCCCGCACGAACGGGTCGTTGGGGGCGATGATCGCCAGCCCCGGCTTGAGCCCGGTGGTGCCGAGGTGTTCGCCCCACTCGACCATGGCCGGCTGCGCCGCCGAACGGTAGAGCGACAGGATGCAGCGGGCCATCAGCTCGCCGGCCTCGCCGTCGGTCTGGGCCAACAGTTGCTCGCCGGTGGCGCGGGGAATGCCGATGGCCTCGAACAGCGCCACGCGGTCGGCCATCGGGGTGGCGGCGTTCTGCTCGAAGTACTGCTCGCCGGCGCCAGGGGTCTGCCAGATCTGGGCGAAGTCGTGCCACACATACTCGGGGTGGAACAGGCCGAGCACGTCGCACGCCCAGGTGCGCACCAGGTCGGGCCGCAGCGCCACCACCCTCATGCCGATGCCGCCGCCCCAGTCGTGGCCCACGAGGTCGACCGGGCCGTGCTCGGCAACAAGATCCTCCAGCACACCGGTGAACCAGTCGACGTACTCCTCCTTGGTGGCCCCGAAGCCCTCCGGAACGGGGCACCCGAAGCCGGGGAGCTGTGGGGTGACCACATCGACGCGGCCGCGCGCCGCCAGTTCGGCGACGAGCGGCCCCCAGATCACCGGGGTCTCGGGGTTGCCATGGAGCAGGACGACGGTCATGCGGCCCAGTCTTGCCGATGGCGAACGGGCGGGTGGACGGCCCGCGTCACAGCTCGGCGATGAACGCCTCGATCAGCGCGGCCACCTCGGCCGCGTGGGTGGCCTCGTGCATCGAGTGTTCGCCACCTTCCACCACCGCCAGCCGGCAGTGGGGCATCTTGCGTTCCATCACCTGGCCGGCGCCCGTGTACTCCGGCCGGTCGGCCGAGCCCGCCAGCACCAGGGTGGGCACCGTCATCTCCGCCAGCCGGTCCATCACCACGGAGTCCTCCTGGAGGTTGAGGTTCGCCGCCTGCACCGGCACGCCGAAGCGGTGGGCGTTGCGCCGCGAGCGCTCGTTCCACGCTTCCCGCTTCTCCGGGTCGCGGAAGCCGGGGCCGGTGTTCAGCACCACCACGCCACGCGCCACTCCGGGGCGGGTGGCGGCATGCGCCAGCGACAGGTAGCCGCCGAGGGAGTGGCCCACCAGCACTGCAGGTTCGCCGAGCTCGCCCAGCACGACGTCCAGGTCGGCGAGGGCCGCGTCGCGGGTGTACTCCGCCGGGTCGTCCGGCACGGGCGACTGGCCGTGGCCGAGGAGATCCACCGCCGCGACATGATGGCGCGGCGCCAGGAGCTGCATGCAGGCGTCCCAGGTGGACGAGGTGGACCCCATGCCGTGGATGAACAGGATCGGCGGCGACCCGGCACCGGCGTGGACCACGTGGAGGCGCCCCACTACGGCGTCCAGATCTGCTCGAAGCCGACGATCTCGCCGCCGCTGACGGTGAGCAGGTAGGCGAACGGAACGTAGCCGTACCCGCCCGGGGCGCCGTCCGACGGGCTGGAGGCCCGGATCTGCACCAGCTCGGCCGGCGTGATCCAGTGGCTGAACATCGTCGAGACATCGCTGACCGTGAGGTAGACGTCGGTGGCGAACGGCAGGTCGTCGATGCTGCGGGCGGAATCCCCCCAGACGAAGTAGTCGTTGTTGCACTCGTCGCCGACCTCGGCCGCCTTGGCGATGCACTCGTCGCCGAAGAACACCTGGTAGACGGTGATCGCCGGCATGTCCGGCTCCCCACCCTCGTAGGTGGCCCAGTACACACCGTCGGGCAGCGGGCCCGAGGCCGGAACGGCCGTGGAGTGGCCGGTGGGCAGGTGAGGCGCGTCCACCTTGGTGTACAGCGCCGGCCCGGCCGGCACCGTGGTGGTGGGCGCCGCGGTCGTGGTGGGTGCCGCCGTTGCGGGTGCGGCCGTGGTGGGCGCTTCGGTGGCGGGGGTCTGGAGCACGGTGGTGCTGCCGGCAACCACGGAGGTCGTGGTGCTGCTGGCGACCGCTGTGGTGGTGGTGTCGCCCGAGGTGGCCGCGTCGCTGCCGCACGCCGCCAGCACCGCCGGCGCCGCGGCCGTGGCCAGTGTGATCATCAGGGGGAGCATTCGACGCGTCATGTGATCGTCCTTTCCGGGCGCAGGTCTAGCGGATGGCCCGCGCTAGTGGATGGCATTGCGCAGACGCTGCACCCAGGCGTCCGCCGTGCGCCAGCGGGCGTCGGCGTGCACCCGGGCGGTGGTGGCGTGCTCGCCCGCGGCCGGGTAGCTGCCGAGGAACTTCACCCGCCCCTGCTTGGCGTGCAGGGCGCGCATCGCGTCGGCGACCAGTTCGTCCGCCAGATGGCCGTCGGCGTAGATGACAAAACAGTAGTCACCGAGCCCGCCGTCCTTGGTGGGGCGCGACAGCAGGTTGGACAGGTTGATCCGCCGCGCGGCGAACTCCTGCAGGATCGAGATCAGGCTGCCCGGTTCGTCCGCCCGCTGGTAGATCACCAGCGCCGTGCGATCGTGCCCGGTGGGTGCCGGCACGCCTTCACGGGCCACCAGCACGAAGCGCGTCTGGTCGCCCTTGTGGTCGGCGATGTCCGCCGCCAGGATCTCCAGGCCGTACAGCTCGGCGCTTGCCCGCGGCGCAACCGCGGCGGAGCCGGAACCAGCTTCCTCGGCCACCAGGCGGGCAGCCTCGGCGGTGGAGTTGGTGGCCCTCAGGTCCGCCTGGCCGACGTTGGCGCGCAGAAAGGCGTGGCACTGGGCGCTGGCCACCGGGATGCTCAGCACCACCTTCACGTCGGCCATCGAGGTGCCGGGCTTGGCCATCAGGCAGTGCTCGATGTCCAGCACGACCTCGCGTTGGATGAGCAGGTCGTGGCTGAACGCCAACTCGTCCTGGGTGAGGTTCACCGTGCCCTCGATCGAGTTCTCGATGGCGACGAAGCCGAGGTCCACCTCGCCGCTCTCCACCGCATCCAGCACGTCCGGCATCGTGCGGTAGAGCACGTGCTCCGCCGTCGCCAGGTCGGCCTGGGTCTTCAACGCCTGCTCGGTGAACGTGCCCAGCGGCCCGAGAAACCCCACCCGCGGGGGGCGGGCGGGTGCGGGGTCTGCGGGGCGGGTGGCGTTCATGCCGCCAGGCTATTGCCCCGCTGGTGCCACCCTCGGGGTCTTTCCGGCACACTTGTCGGATGGACGAGGGGGAACTGCGCGCGCTGCTGGACGGTGTGCGCACCGGCACGGTGGCCCCCGACGATGCCGTCGCCCGCCTGCGCCGCCTTCCCTTCGCCGACATCGGCGACGCGCTGGTGGACCATCATCGCGCCCTGCGCCAGGGCATGCCCGAAGCCGTGTACGGCCAGGGCAAGACGGAGGCCCAGTGCGTCGCCATCGTCGGCGAGCTGCTGGCCCATGGCAGCGGGCCGGTGCTGCTCACCCGCGTCGGCGCCGAGGTCGAAGCTGCGGTGCTGGCCGCCCACCCGGGTGGCGAGGCCCACGCCGGGTGCGTGTTGTGGCGGGCCCCTTTGCCGCACCGGCAGTCCAAGGTGCTCGTGCTCAGCGCCGGCACCAGCGACCTGCCCGTGGTGGACGAATGCGCGGTCACCCTGCGCGCCCACGGCTTCAGCGCCCACCGCCTCACCGACGTGGGCGTGGCCGGGCTGCACCGCCTGTTGGCGCACCACGACGAAGTGGTCTCGGCCGACGCGCTGGTGGTGGTGGCCGGCATGGAAGGCGCCCTGGCCAGTGTGGTGGCCGGGCTGACCGCGGCGCCCGTGGTGGCCGTGCCCACCAGCGTGGGGTACGGCGCGGGCCTGGAGGGCGTCACCGCGCTGTTGGCCATGCACGCTTCCTGTGCCAGCGGGGTCACCGTGGTGGGCATCGACAACGGTTTCGGTGCCGCGTGCGCGATCGCCAGGATGTGCGGATGAGCTCGCCCACTTCCGGCCGCACCGCCTGGTTCCACTGCTTCGCGGGGACCGCAGGGGACATGACGATGGCCGCGCTGGTGCACGCCGGGGCGGACCCGATGCAGGTGATGGCCATCGTCGGCGGCCTGCCACTGGACGGCTATGCACTCGCCTTCGAACCCGTGCTGCGCTGTGGCATCGCCGCCACCCAGGCCCATGTGGCCGTGCACGGCGACGACCACAGTCACGACCACGACCACGGCCACCATCACGGTCACGATCACGACGGTCACGGTCACGGTCACGCGCCGCACCGGCCGTATCGGGTGATTCGCGAACTGCTCGCCGCCGCCGACCTACCGCCGCGGGTGCGCGAGCGCGCCCAGCGCACGTTCCGTCTGCTGGCCGAGGTCGAGGGGGCGATGCACCGCATGCCTGCCGACGAGGTGGAGTTCCACGAGGTGGGCGGCGTGGACGCGATCGTGGACATCGTCGGCGCGTGCGCGGCGCTGGAGGTGCTGGGCATCGACCGCATCGTGTGCAGCCCGATCACGGTCGGGCAGGGCACTGTGCGCGCCGCTCATGGCGAGCTCCCGAACCCCGCCCCGGCCGTGATGGAGCTGCTGGCCCGGCGCGGTGCCCCGAGCCGCGGCATCGCCGACCGCAAGGAGCTGGCCACCCCCACCGGCGTGGCGCTGATGACCGCGTTGGCCGACGAGTTCGGGCCGATGCCGGCGCTCACGGTGCACAGCGTGGGGTACGGCGCCGGCAGCGCGGACATCCCCGGCCGCCCCAACGTGGTGCAGGTCGTGGTCGGCACCGCCATGGGCGCCGCGGGCGGTGCGGCCAGTGCGGCCAGCGGCACGCCCGGAGCCGGTCAACCGGTGCAACTGCTGGAAGCGAACGTGGACGACGTGACCGGCGAGATGCTGGCGCACACCATCGCCGCCCTGCTGGCCGCGGGCGCGCACGACGCGTGGGCAACCCCGATCGTGATGAAGAAGGGTCGGCCGGCCCACACCGTTCACGCCCTGTGCCAGCCGGCCGACTCAGCGGCCGTGGGTGCGGTGCTGGTGCGCGAGACGGGCTCGCTCGGGTTGCGTGGCACCACCCTGGAGCGGTGGCCGCAGCAGCGCCACCACGCCACCGTGCACGTGCACGGCCACCCGGTCCGGGTGAAGCTGGCTGGTGGGCGGGTGAAGCCCGAATACGACGACGCCGCGGCCGTCGCCGCGGCGCTGGGGCTTCCCCTGCGGGCCGTGCTGGCCGCCGCCGAACAGGCAGCGACCAGCGACGGCCTCAGCGGGGAATGAGCCGGCTCAGGAGCTGAGCGCGGCGTCGACCATCTGGCTCAGCTCGGCGGCGGAGTGCTCGCCGGAGATGCGCAGCTTCACCAGGCCGTCCTCGCCGATGATCACCATGTACGGCCACGCCGACGCGCCGAACGCCTGGGCCACGAGGCCGGCCTCGTGGTTGTTGCTGACCTTGGTGTCCACCAGCACCGGCCACGGCCAACGCTTGGCCTCGAACCAGTCGGCGGGCGGATAGTTCGGCTGGCTCGGGTCGATGGCCGTGGCCACGCCGATGACATTGAGGTTGTCCGGAACGCCGCCGAGGGTGTTCCAGTCGATCAGCACCGGCACCTCGGCGTTGCAGTGCGAGCACCAGTGGGCCAGGAAGACGACCATCGTCGGGCCGTCCGTCGCGGCGTCGATGACCATCGTCTCGCCGTCGAAGTTGAAGCCGGTGATGATCGGGGCTGCCGCGCCGACGGAGTCGTCGATCGGCGCCTGCGCGTCGTAGATCGTGAGCGCGTCGCCGTCGATCCGCGTCGGCTGGCTGTCCGGGGCCTTGCCGTCCACGGGCGGGTTCGGGGTCAGCTCTTCCTCCACGGAGGTGTCCGAGCTGTCCGAGCTGTCCGTGGTGTCGGTGCTCTCGGTGGTGCCGGGGGCCTCGGTCGTGCCGGGGCTTGCGGCCTCGTCGTCGCCGCCGAAGGCGATGACCGCACCGACGATGGCCACCACGACCACGATGCCGAGCGTGGCCCACATCCACAGCTTCGAGCTGCCGCCGTGTGCGGCCTTGGCCGCTGCCTTCTTCCGGGCCTCAGCCCGCTGCCGGTTCGCCATTGCCGTCCTCCAAGGTGTCGCTGGTGTCGAGGGTGTCGAGGGTGTCGAGTGGTTCGGGAAGAAACAGGAGCGCCAGGATGAAGGCGAACGCCGTGAACGCCATCACCGCCAACGTGATCGGGAAACCCGTGGTGTAGAAGCCGTTCTTGTCGTAGCCGAACGTGCCGAACGAGACCCAGTTCGGGCTGGCGCACGGAGGCCCGGATGCCGAGCAGGCAGCGGATTCCTCCACGATGCGGTGCTCCAGCAGGTTGTGCCAGCCACTGATGAGCAGCCCGATGACGCTCAAGGCGCCGACGTACCACTTCACGTTGCGGTCGCGCCGAAAGGTGGCGACCAGGAGGAGGACCGCGGACGGGTACATGAAGATCCGCTGGAACCAGCAGAACCGGCAGGGTTCCCACATCAGGCCGTACTCACTGAAGTAGAGGCTTCCGAGCGTGGTGACGGTGGCCACCAGCGCCGCCAGAGGCAACTGGACCTTGTGGGCGAGGTCGAGCGCGCGGAACGTGAACGTGTTCGGCGCCGCGAAGGAGACCACCTTCAGCACCACCAGCGCCACCGTGCCGGCCATGGCCGCGATGGCCAGGGCAGCGAAGAGATCATGGAGCTCGGTCACGGACACGGCGCACATTCTGGCGCGCGATCGCCGAAAAGTGCTGGCAGGATGGCCAATCGTGAACCGCCCCGTCGTGCCACCCGTGGTCGATGCCGTGCCCGCCGGTGCCGTGGTGGTGGACGTGCGCTGGTACCTGGACGGGCGCGATGGCCTGGCCGCGTTCGAAGCGGGGCACCTGCCCGGCGCGGTGTGGGCCGACCTCGACCACCAGCTGGCAGCCCACGGCCGGCCGGCCACCGAGGGCCGCCACCCGCTGCCCACGCCGGAGGCCTTCGCCACGGCGATGGGTGACTTGGGCATCGGCGACCACAGCGTGGTGGTGGCCTACGACGACACCGGTGGCCTCACCGCCGGCCGCCTGGTGGTGATGCTGCGGATGCTCGGGCGTTCGGCGGCCATGCTGGACGGTGGCCTCGGCGCGTGGCTGGCCGCGGGCAACCAGCCCGAGACCGGCCCGGCCCGTGCGCCGGCGCCTGCGGTGTTCACCCCCACGCCGTGGCCTGCGGACCGGCTGGCCTCCGCCGACGCTGCGGGCGCGCACGCTGCCGCCGGTGGCGCCGTGCTGGACGCCCGTGTGGCCGAACGGTTCACCGGGGAAGTGGCCCTGGTGGACCCTCGCCCCGGCCATGTGCCGGGTGCACGGAACGCCCCGTGGGCCGCCGTGCTGGGGGCGGACCTCAGGATGCGCTCGCCGCAGGAGCTCCGCGCCCACTTCGCCACGCTCGGCGTCAGCGAACACAACAGCGCCGACGCGGTGGCCTACTGCGGCTCGGGCGTCAGCACCTGCGCCAACCTGCTCGCCATGGAGCACGCCGGGCTGGCTCCGGCCCGCCTGTTCGTGGCCAGCTGGTCCGGCTGGTCCGCGGACCCTCATCGCCCGGCCGAGCTCGGCCTCGCCCAGCCCGCCCCGAACCAACCTGTCTCGAACCAACCTGTCTCGCACGAGCCTGTCGCGAACCAGCCGGCCGGCGAATGACCGAGCCCTCCGTCGTCGCCCTGCGCCGCCTCCGGCGCACCCGCCAGCTGCACCGCCTCGGCAGCCTGGACTGGTTCGAGGTGGCGTACCGCGTGTACCTCTTCGCCCTCCTCGGTGGTGGCGCGTTGCTGATGGTCAGCGACACCGTGAAGGACACCCCGGTGGAAGGCGCGGCACTGGCGGACGTGGTGGAGTTCGGGCCACGCGTGGTGGGCCTGGTGGTCACCCTGGTGGTGTTGGCCGGGCTGCGCGGCGGGGCCAACGGCGGCCCACTGGCCCTCGAGGGCGCGGACGTGGCCCATGTGATGCTGGCCCCCATCGACCGCCGGACCGCGCTGGCGCGCCCGGCCGTTCAGCGGCTGCGCGCCGCGCTGTTCGCCGGTGCCGGGGTGGGCGGGGTGGCCGGCCAGCTCGCCGGCCGTCGCCTGCCGGGCACGGTGCTGGCCTGGTTCGCCTCGGGTGCCCTGTTCGGTGCCACTGCCGCGCTGCTGTGGTTCGGTGCCTCCCTGCTGGCCCACACCCTGCGCATCCCGCGTTGGCTGGCCACCGGTGCAGGCGTGGGCCTCTGCCTGTGGCAGGGGGCGGCGCTGGCATGGGGTGTTCCCGGCCCGGCCTCCACCACCGGCCGCCTGGCGCTGTGGGGCTGGTATCAGCGCCCGATCGACCTTGTCGGCGCGGCCGTGGCGGTGGCCGCCACGGTGGCCGGCCTGGCGTTGTTGCGCCGCATCTCACTCGACGCGCTGGCCCGGCGCAGCACGCTCGTGGCGCAACTGCGGTTCGCGGTCACGATGCAGGACCTGCGCACGGTCATCCTGCTGCGCCGTCAGCTCAACCAGGAGTACACCCGCGCCCGCCCATGGCTGGCGCTGCGCCGAGGCGGGGTGGCGTCGTTCACCCGCGGCGTGTGGCGCCGCGGTTGGCATGGGCTGCTGCGGTTCCCCGCCGGCCGGCTCGTCCGCATGTCCGCGTTGTCCATCGGCATCGGCCTGCTGCACGCCGCAGCCGTGCGCGGCACCACACCCGCCTTCGTCGGCGCTGCGCTGGCGTCGTTCGTGCTCGGGCTGGAGCTGCTGGAGCCGCTCTCGCAGGAGGTCGACCAGCCCGATCACACGGACAGCCTCCCCGTGGATCGCGGTGAGCTGATGGCCCGCCATCTCCTGGCCCCACTCGTGGCGCTGGTGCCGTTCGCCGTGCTGGCCGGTGCCGCGGCCGTGGCCTCGCTCGGGGCGGATGCGCTGGCGCCGGCCGCGATCCTGGCGCTGCCGCTGCTGGCGGCGGGGGTCACCGGCTCGATCGTCAGCGTCGTGCGCGACGCGCCCGACCCTGCCGCCAGCGCCGCCCAGCAGACGTTCGTTCCTCCGGAGGTGGCCGGCCTCACCACCAGCGTGCGCCTGGCCTGGCCACTCGTGGTCAGCGCCGTCGGCTCGGCAATGGTGATGTTCCCGCGGTCGGCGTGGGAGCACGGCGGTTCCACCGTGGCCGGGGCAGTCCGCGGCGCGCTCGGCGCGGTGCTGCTGGTCATCGTCGTCGGCTACTGGGTCAAGGTCCGCGACCATGTCCATCGCCGCGTCCGCGCGTTCCTGTCCGAAGGCAGGGACTACACCGCCACACAACGTGTTGCACGAAGGGAGCTTCCGTGAGCGCCATTCCCGCCCTGCGGACCGTGGGCCTCACGAAGGACTACGGCGACCGCCCTGCCCTGTTGCCCCTGGACCTCGAGGTGGCGCAGGGGCAGCACCTGGCGCTCGTGGGCCACAACGGCAGCGGCAAGACCACCCTGCTGCGGATGGCCGCCGGCCTGCTGGACCCCAGCGACGGGCGCGTGGAGGTGCTGGGGCACGCCTCCGGTTCGGTGGCTGCGCGCCGCGCCATCAGCTGGCTGAGCGACACCCCGACGTTCTACGACGACCTCTCGCTGCGGGAGCACCTCGAGTACGTGGCCGGCATGCATGGGGTGGCCAGTTGGGAGGACAGGGCGGAGGACCTGCTCACCCGCCTCGGCCTGGCCCATCGCGGCGACGACGTGCCCACCACGTTCAGCCGCGGCTTGCGCCAGAAGGCGGCGATCGCCCTGGGCATGGTCCGGCCGTTCGAGGTGCTGCTCGTCGACGAGCCGTTCGTGGGGCTGGACAGCCCCGGCAAGGCCGCCCTCCTCGGCCTGTTGGACGACGCCGCGGCTGCGGGTGCAACCCTGCTGGTGGCCACCCACGAGCTGAGTTTCGTGGAACGGGTGGGCCGCCTGCTGGCCCTGCGCGACGGCGAACTGGTCTACGACGGTGCCCCCGCGGACACCGATGTGCATGCCCTGGTGCTGCCCTCCTGACCTCGTGGCTTGACGACCGCGCTAAGTTCGCGGTTATGCAGGAATTCGCCACCGTCAGCGCCTCGTCCTACGACCCCACCGCCCTCGCGGCCCAGCTCACCGAGAAGTCGGCCGAGGGTTGGTCGGTCGTGGCCATTGTTCCCACGGGCGGCGATGTCACCGCCTTCCTTTCGCGTGGTGCCGGCGCCGCCGCCGCAGAGGCCGCACCCGCCGTCGAGGCGGCCGCCGCGCCCGCCCCGGCCATCGCCGAACCGGCCCCGCTGGTGGAGCCTGCGCCGCTCGTCGAGGCGGTACCCGTGGCCGCGGCCCCGGCGGCCGAACCGGCCGGCTGGGCTATCAGCCCGGAGCCCGTTGCCGCCCCGGCCCCCGTGGCCCCGGTGGAGCCCACCCCGGTGTACGAGCCTGCCCCGGCGTACCAGCCGGCGCAGGCGTACCAGCCGGCCGCCGCGCCCGCGGCTGCGGCCCCGGCCGTGCCCGCCGGGTGGTACGCCGACCCCGCCGGCCGTTTCGAGATGCGCTACTGGGACGGCGGCACATGGACCGAGCACGTGTCGCGCGCCGGCCAGCAGTACACCGACCCGCCGGTGGCCTGATTCGCGCCACGAGTTGGGTACGCTCCGGCCCGGTTCCTGAGGCACCGAAGTGAGGGCAGTATGACCGCAGCAGGTTGGTACCCGGACCCATATCGTCGAGCCGAATGGCGATTCTGGGATGGCCGACAATGGACGTCGCATGTGTCCGCTCGGGGCACGACCTACGACGAGCATCCGGCGAGCGACGGTCCCGGACCGCAGTGGAGTCCGCAGGTAGCTTCGCCACAGTCGCCATCGGGCTCGACCTGGTGGAAGATTGGCGGTTTCGTGGTGGCCGGCTTGATCGTGGTCGGGGTGGTGGTGGCCGTGTTGGTGAATGGCTCCGATGGCCGGGAGCCGGAAGCGGACTCCGGGAACGCCGTGCCTGCCGCATCGACCCCTGCCCGTGCGGAGCCCACACCGGATGAGGCGATCGAT
>JBPOIX010000341.1:0-3347 GCA_052034175.1 Actinomycetota bacterium | reverse complement strand
CCTTGCGGGGCGGAGCTGGTGGTGCTGCACGCACCCAACAGCCCGATCGCCAGCACCGCGGACCCAACACTGCACTTCATTCGTGTCGACACTTCTCATCCAATCGAGTTGCGGCCGCCCCGATGGCGACCGTCGTGGTGGAGAGCCGTGTGAACAACTGTCCTGTCAGTTTCCTACCAGAGAAGTCGCGGAGTCTGCCGACACGTGCGCGGAGTTCCGGCACGGTGGAGGGCCAGCACGGCGGAGGGCCAGCGCGGTGGATCGCCACCGGCCCGGCCGCCGCAGCGCCGGTAGGGTGGCCAACGTCATGGACCTTCTTTGTCGCCTCTCGCTGCTGGGCACCATCCCGGTGTTGCAAGTGAGCGGGGAGATCGACCTCGGCACCCTTCCCCTCTTCCGCGACCACCTCACGCGGGCCATCGGCCAGCACCCCGGCGTCACCCTGTACGTGGACATCGACGGTGTGCACGCGCTGGACGACGCCGGCCTCGGCATGCTGCTCGGCGCCGCCGGCAGGGCACGCGAGCTGGGCGGCGACATGGTGGTGGTCTGCGCGGGCGAGCGCCTACGCCACCGCCTCCACGTCACCGGGCTGGACCGCGCCGTGAGCGTCCAACTCGGCCTCACCGGCTGACCGCGAAGGGTCGCCGTCAGGCGCGGAAGCTCGGGTCGTGCTTGCGCAGCTCGCGGCGGGCGATGGTCATCTTGTGCACCTCGTCCGGGCCGTCGGCGAAGCGCAGGGCGCGCTGCCACGCCCACATCGAAGCCAACGGGAAGTCGTCGCTGATGCCACCAGCGCCGTGCACCTGGATGGCCCGGTCGATGATCTTCGCGGCCACGTTCGGGCCGGCCACCTTGATCGCACTGATCTCCACCGCCGCGGCCTTGTTGCCGACCGTGTCCATCAGCCACGCAGTCTTCAGGGTCAGCAAGCGCACCATCTCCAGCTCGATCCGGCTCTCGGCGATCCAGTCCATGATGTTCGCCCGCTCAGCCAGACGCTTGCCGAACGTGGTGCGCTGCAGGGCCCGCGTGCACATCAGGTCGAGCGCCCGTTCGGCGGCACCGATGGACCGCATGCAGTGATGGATGCGGCCGGGCCCGAGGCGGGCCTGACTGATGGCGAAACCGTCGCCTTCGTTGGCCAGCAGGTTGGAGGCGGGCACGCGACAGTTCTCGAACTTCAGCTCGCAGTGGCCGTCCTGGTGCCAGTAACCGAACACGGGAAGGTCGCGCACGACGGTGAACCCGGGCGTGCCGAGCGGCACGAGGATCTGGCTCTGGCGGCGGTGCGGCGGACCATCCGGGTCGGTCTGGCCCATCACGATGAAGATCTTGTTGTGCGGGTGGGCCGCGTTGGTGATCCACCACTTGCTGCCGTTGAGCACATAGTCGTCGCCGTCGCGCTCGATGCGCAGCGCGATGTTGGTGGCATCGCTGGAGGCCACGTCGGGCTCGGTCATCGCGAACGAGGAGCGGATCTCGCCGGCCAGCAGCGGGCGCAGCCACATGTCCTGCTGTTCGGGCGTGCCGAACATCGTGAGCACTTCCATGTTCCCCGTGTCCGGCGCGGAGCAGTTGCAGGCCTCGCTGGCGATCCAGCTGCGGCCCATGATCTCCGCCAGCGGCGCGTACTCGGCGTTGGTCAGCCCGGGGCCCCACTCCTCGTGCGGGTGGAACAGGTTCCACAGGCCGCGCTGGCGGGCTTCCACCTTCAGCTCCTCCATGATCGCCGGCTGGCTGTGGATGTTGCCGCTGGCCGCCAGCTGCTGTTCGTACACATGCTCGTTCGGGTAGATGCACTCATCCATGAAGGCCAGCAGCCGCTCGCGGTAGTCGTTGCAGCGGTCGGTGTAAGCGAAGTCCATGTCAACAAAGTACGCCGTGCGGAATTTCTTCGCGAAAAGCGCGAGGCCGACGCGGCGGTGGGTTCTGGACGTACGAAGCGGTTGCCACTGGGGCGCCGCCTACGAAAGGAACCACCAATGAGCTCGACCCTCGTTCGGAGCCTCATCGCCGGGTCAGTCTCGGCGGTCGCTTCTCTCACCTTCTTCGGTGCCACGGCAGCCCACGCCGAGACGCCGGCCGACCCCGCCGACTGCGGCCCGATCTACGTCGACAACGGCGACGGCACCGGCACCGTCATCTGGGTGGACTTCTGCGAGCCCGAGGAGCCCACCACCCCGGAGCCCATCATCCCCACGTTCCCCATCGACCTCAGCGGGATCGACTGGAGCGACATCGCCCTCTACCCCACCCTCCCGCTCATCCCGCCGGCCGAGGACGAGTGCACGTACCTCGCCCCCGACCAGATCGATGTGCGGGCCGCGCAGACCAGCCCGTACGACTGGCAGTGGCGCCTCTTCATCCACGGTGATGTCACCGACCTGTGCGCCGCTCAGTTCCACGCCGTGATGCAGCGCGACGACGCCGTCAACCAGAGCGCCGACCCGTGGCTCGAGGATGTCATCGCCGCCAACGCCCTGGGTGAGGACTACGTGATCGAGTTCACCACCAGCTGCGCCTACAGCACCTGGGTCGACATCGACGGCTACGAGCACCCGTGGGACGGCTACTCCGACCAGATCCGCGAGACCGACGACTGCGACAAGCCGCTGATCCCCGAGATCCCCGGCGAGCTCGTCCCGGACCTGCCCGGCCCCGACCTCCCCGGCCTCCCCGAGATCCCCGAGATCCCGGAAACGCCCGACACCCCGGAGACGCCCGACACCCCCGAGACCCCCGAAACCCCGGAGACGCCGGAGACTCCCGGCAGCGACCTGCCGAGCACCGGCAGCGACAGCACGGTGATCGTCCTCGGCGGGGCACTGGTGCTCTTCGGCGCCGGCCTCGGCCTCACCACCCTCGGAATGCGCCGCCGCCGCCACGCCTGACCCCAGCTGCAGCCATCCACAGATCCCCCCGCCACGAGGGGCGCCCCGACGGGAGGGGCGCCCCTTGTGCGCGTCCGGCGTCCCATCCGCCCGCCCCGCCCGCGCCCCGCCCCGAGCAGCACTCGTCTCGGCGTCATGCCGAGCCGGCAGAAACTGCAGAAATCGGATGACACCGAGCGCCTGAGCGTCGAAGGCATCGAGCTCGGACGCGCTGAAACGCGGAGGCGGACGACGGCGCGGCGGCGGGGGTCAGCGGTTGGGGGGCTTGGGTTTGCGGAAGCCACGACGGTCCGTCGCCTTCTCCCGCGCCTTCTGCTCGTCCTCGATCGACGCTTCCTCCGCCACCAGACGCTTCATGCTGTCCAGCCGGCGCGGGTCGAGCGCCCCCGAGTTGACGGCGTCGGTGACCGCGCAGCCGGGCTCCTGCTCGTGCTTGCAGTCGCGGAAGCGGCA
>JBPOIX010000325.1:0-13310 GCA_052034175.1 Actinomycetota bacterium | reverse complement strand
GGAATCTCCATGCCGGCGGCACGACCGAACTCTTCCATCGTGCTGTCGCCCACTGGCAGGCCGGGCGGCGTGGCTTGCTGGTATCCCTGCGGCGCGTCGGAGGTGACGAGATCCCCCAACGTCGGCTCGGCGGGCTGAGCGGGGAACGCCGCAACCACCCCGGGCCCTGCAAGCGAGGCGGCGACGAACGCCGCCAGCCACACGCTGGTGGATGCGGTTCGACGGGCGGAGGGCGGCATGACGCTCACCCACCGAATGGTAGTCAGGCAGCCTTCCGGCCAGCCGACCACGGGGTGAGAGCGTCCGCGACGCTCCCTCGGTCACACATCATCGGCCTCGGCCAAGGCTGCAGCAGCACCGCCACGGCGCCGCACCAACCCGATCGTGGTCACGTCGGAACCGATGGCCGCGAGCATGGCCGCCCCGCGGGCCTCGTGGTCGTGGTACGTCCGCCACCGTTCCGTCCGTGGCCCGAACAGCGTGGCGGCCACCCTGCCCAGCGTGCCGAGCGCCGCGTCGAGCTTGCCCACGTCGTGCAGCAGGGCTGCCGCCATCTCGGCCCGGTCGGCATCGGGCCGCAGCCGGACGAACCGTCGCGCCACCTCGATCGAGTGCCGCCGATCCTGCACCGCCATCCGATCCCACAGCGCAGCCTCGGCGGGGATGAGGAACCCGTGCGCCCACGCCACCGCGGCCGCGTCGGGGCGGCGCCGCGACAACGAGCCGAAGAACCGTCGCGCCAGATGTGCGCCGTTCACTTCTGCTCCGCCCGTGGGTGGGCCTGGCGGTAGACGGCCCACAGACGCTCCTGGCTGACCTTGGTATACACCTGGGTGGTGCTGATCGAGGCGTGGCCGAGCATCTCCTGCACGATGCGCAGGTCGGCGCCGTGGTCCAGCAGGTGGGTGGCGCACGAGTGGCGCAGCACGTGCGGCGAGAGCCGGTCCGCGAGGCCGGTGCGCTCGCCGTACTTGTGCACCACGGCATACCCGGCCTGCCGTGTCAGCCGGCCGCCCCGCGTGTTGAGGAACACGGCCTCCTGGTCGCCACGGCGAGCCCAGCGGGCGGGTTCGAGCTGCGGACGGCCGCGGGTGAGCCACTCCTCCATCGCCGTCGCGGCGGTGCGCCCGAATGGCACGATGCGTTCCTTGGCGCCCTTGCCGAACAGGCGCACGAGGCGATGGTCGCGGTCGAGGTCCCCCAGCGACAGCCCACACGCCTCGGAGATGCGGGCACCCGTCGCATACAGGAACTCCAGCAGCGCCCGATCGCGCAGCGCCGCGGCGTCCACCCCGGTGACGGCGTCGATCAGCTGGGTGACCTCCACCTCGCTCAACGGGTGCGGAATACCGGCCGGCACGCGCACACCTTCCACGTCGGCGGTGGGGTTGTCCGCGCGCAGGCCTTCCTCGGTGAGGAAGCGGTGCAGCATGCGGATGGCGGCCAACTGTCGGGCGACGCTGGAGGGCGCGGCGCCGCTCCCCCGCCGCGCCTGCACGAATCGGTCGAGCGCCGTTCGGTCCACGGTCGCCAGTGAGCCACCGGCGGCATGCAGCCATTCGGCATAGCCGGTCAGGTCGCGGCGGTAGGCGGACAACGTGTTGACCGATCGACCCCGCTCGGACGCCATCCAGACCAGGAAGTGCTCCGCCTCGGGGGGAAGCTGGCCGGCGTCAGCCGTCGCCACTCGGGTCACCCTGCGGTGCCCTCCCGCAGCCGGCGCTCCGCCAGCAGCAGGCCGATCACCGTCTTGGCATCGTGCACCTCGCCACGCAGCACCATTGCCACTGCGTCCGCCAGTGGAATCTCCAGCACGTCCATGTGCGCTTCCTCCGGGCCGTGGGTCTGGCGCGGCACGCGGGTCAGTTCGGTGGCCAGGTACAGGGTGAGCACGGAGTCCGTCATCCCCGCAGACGGGTACATGTCCACCAGGTGGTCCAGGCGCCCCGCTTCCAGGCCGACTTCCTCGACCAACTCGCGGGCCGCGGTCAACTCGGTCGGTTCACCCGGCACGTCGCGCATGCCGGCGGGCACCTCGACCACCAGGTCGTCGAACGGCGGGCGGTACTGTCGCACCAAGGTGACCATCGGCGTCCCGTCGTCCGCCTGCCACAGGGGCACCGCCGCCACGGCCCCGGGCGAGCGGACGATGTCCCGCTGAAAGCGCTCGCCATCAGGCGACTCGAACTCGGCGACCGCGACATGCCAGATGTACCCCTGGTGGACCAGCCGGTCGCCCAGGTGACGGAAACCGCCGGCCATGCGTTCAGGCCACCGACGGCGGCGCGGTGTCGTCCACCACGCGCAGGCCGGGCGTCCGCGCCTCGCGGCGGGCCAGCGAGTGCGACACCAGCTCGCGGAACAGCGGGTGCGGCCGGTCCGGACGGCTCTTGAACTCGGGGTGGGCCTGGGTGGCAACCCAGAACGGATGGTCGTCCAACTCGATGAACTCCACCAGACGGCGGTCGGGCGACAGGCCGGTGCAGCGCAGCCCTGCGGCCTCCAGACGCGGCTTCCACTGGGCATTGAGCTCCCAGCGATGACGGTGCCGTTCGCTGACCACGGGCTCGCCGTACGCCGCGTGAACGCGGGTTCCAGGCTCGAGGATGGCGTAGTACGCGCCCAGTCGTTGGGTGCCGCCCTTGTCGGCGACGTCGCGCTGATCGTGCATCAGGTCGATCACGGGGTACGGGGTATTGGGGTCCATCTCCGTGCTGTTGGCGCCGACCAGGCCCATCACGTTGCGGGCGAAATCGATCGTCATGGCCTGCAGGCCGAGGCACAGGCCGAGGCACGGGATGTCCTGTTCGCGGGCCGCTGCAGCCGCGGCGATCTTGCCCTCGAAGCCGCGGTCGCCGAAGCCGCCGGGAATCACGATGCCATCGAGGTCGGCCAGGCGGGCGGTGGCCAACAGGCCCTCCACATCTTCCGCCTGGATCCAGTCGATCTCCACCTTGGCTCCGTGGGCGAAGCCGGCGTGCTTCAGGCTCTCGACCACACTGAGGTACGCGTCCTGGTAGTCCACGTACTTGCCGATCAGGCCGATCTTCACCGGCTTCACCGCGGCCTCGACCTTGTCCACGAACTGCTGCCACGGCGTGAGGTCGATCGGGGCCTCGAGGCGCAAGGTGTCGCAGACCACGGTGTCCAGACCCTCACCGTGGAGGATGATCGGCAGGGCGTAGATATTGCGCGCGTCAGCGGCGTTGATGACCGCGCGGTCCTCGACGTTGCAGAGGTTGCTGATCTTGCGCTTCAGTGGCAGCGGCACGGGGTCGGTGCTGCGGCAGACGATGACGTCCGGCTGGATGCCACGGCTGGTGAGCTCCGTGACCGAGTGCTGGGTGGGCTTCGTCTTCGGCTCGGCCATCGGCCCGATCGCCGGCACCAGAGTGACGTGGATGTAGCAGACGTTGCCCCGGCCGGCCTCGCGGCCGAACTGGCGAATGGCCTCCAGGAACGGCAGGATCTCGATGTCGCCCACCGTGCCGCCGACCTCGGTGATCACGACGTCCACGTCGTCGGTGGCGATGCGGTGGATGCGCCGCTTGATCTCGTCGGTGATGTGCGGGATGACCTGCACGGTCTTGCCGAGGTAGTCCCCACGACGCTCGGCCGCGAGCACGGCCTGATAGATGCTGCCCGTGGTGGCGTTGGAGTTGCGCGTCAGGTTCTCGTCGATGAACCGCTCGTAGTGGCCGAGGTCGAGGTCGGTCTCGCCGCCGTCGTCGGTGACGAACACTTCGCCGTGCTCGAACGGGTTCATCGTCCCCGGGTCGACGTTGATGTACGGGTCGAGCTTCTGCATCGTGACCTTGAGGCCACGCAGCTTCAGCAGGCGTCCGAGCGACGACGCGGTGAGACCTTTGCCGAGAGAGCTGGCAACGCCTCCGGTCACGAAAATGTGCTTCGGCATGGCGTGCGGACCTCCGTCTCGTTGCCACCGGCGACCCCGGCGGGCGAACTGATAACGGGAGCGCAGCATACCGCGCTCGGAGCGTCGATCGTGGATACCCCGCCGGTCGGGCCCGCGCATCGGTGCGCACGGGCAGGGATCGGTACAGTTGCGCCGCCGTGATGCCTTCCGAATCGCCTTCGCACCCCGGGTCGGCCCCTTCTCCGGCCGGCGCGCCCTCCAGCAGGCGGGCACGGTGGCAGCTGCCGCTCGGCGCCGGGCTCGCCACCACGGTCGTCGTCGCCCTCTTCGCTCACCAGGGCTGGCTCGGCGGCGACCTGCCGGGTGTGCTGCTGCGGGTGGAGGCCTTCCGCCGGGGCCACTATGTTCGCCTGCCCCAGTGGTTCGGTGGCGTTCCCAACCTGACCTACAGCGTTCTCCTTGCGCCGCTCGGCGCCGTGTTCGGGGTCGCGGCGCTGGCAGCGCTGTCCGCCGGGTCCACCGTCGCCGGGGTCACCCGCCTGTCCATGGCGGCCCCGCCGGCTCGCCGCTGGGCGGCCATCGGCGCGGCCACCCTCGCGGCGCTGGCCACGGTGTGCGTCGGCCGGATCACGTACTCCACCGGCACCGGGTTCGGGGTCTGGGCGGTGGTGCTGCTGACCACGACGGAGCGGCACACGCCGTCCCACCACCGCCGTGTGGCCGGCGCGGCGGTGCTGGCCCTGCTGACTGGGTTGTCGAGCCCGGTCGCTGCGCTCTTCCTGGCGATGATCATCGCCGCCCACCTCCTGCCGCAGCGACGGTGGGCGCTGGCGGCCGGGCTCGGCGCCCTCACCCTCGGCCCCGCGGGGGTGGTGAACATGATCTATGCCGCGGACGGGGGTTTGGCCCTCGGGTGGCAAGCGGGCCTGGCCATTGCCGGCCTGTACGCGGCGTTCGTGTTCGGGACGCGGAGCCGGACCATTCGCCTCACCGCCGCACTCGGAGTGCTCGCGACCGCTGCGGTCACGGCCGTGGACACCCAGGTCACCTACATCGTCAAGCGGCTTCCCGAGACCTTCGGTGGGGCCACCGCGGCGGTCAATGGGCGCCGATGGGCGGCCGTGCTGGTGGTGGCGATGGGCGGCTGGAACGTGCTGTCCATTCGCACCGGGATCGTCGAGGGAGGCCACGCAGAACGAACCGGGGCCGCATTCGTGCCGCTGGTCCAGGCCCTCGACGACCTTCCCCCGTTGCAGCCCGGAATGGTGGTGGAGGTGGTGCCCACCGCCCTGCACTGGGAGACGTGGCATGTCGCGGCCCAGGTCCCCATCGCCCGCGGGTGGGAACGCCAGGCGGACATCGACCGCGGGGCGCTCTTCTACAGCGGAGACCCGATCACCGCCGAGGCGTATCTGGAGTGGTTGCACACCCAGCACGTGCAATACGTCGCCCTCAGCACCCTGGAGGTCGATGCCGCGGGGCGGGCCGAGGCCGACGTGCTCCGCGACCCACCGGACGCCCTGCGCGAAGTCTTCCGTGGCGACGGGTGGACCATCTGGGAAGTCCGCGGGGGCTGACCCGCGACGCCGGAGGGCTCAGCCCGTTCGGCGGGCGTGCACCAGCAGGTTCTTCCCGAACGGCAGGTTGGGTGCCACCCGGTCGGCGAGCATGCTGGCCGGAACGAGCACCGTGTCGAACAGCTTGGCGCTCGCCGGCGACAACGCCCTCATCGCCCCGAGGCGAATGCTCAGCCAGTAGGGCAGCACACCCGCGGTGTCGAAGTGGCGAATCGTCACCACTTCGAAGCCGGCTGCCTCCAGCAGCTGCACCAGGCTCGCCTTGCGGTAACGGCGGAAATGCCCCGACTTCAGATCGAGGGAGCCGTACAGGGAGGGCATCGCCGGCACGATGATGCCCAGCATCCCCCCAGGCCGCAGCAGCTCGCGCCCACGACGCAGCTCCGCGAGGTGGTCCTCGATGTGTTCCATCACGTTGACGTAGATCACGGCGTCGAACTGCTGGTCGCGCAGGTCCAGCGTGGAGGCGTTGCTGATGGTGACTCGCGGCAACCCGGCCGTGCGTTCCCGCAGTTCGTCGTACAGGACAGGGTCGGGTTCGAGGCTGGTGACCTGAAGGCCGGGAATGGTCGAGAGCTCCTTGGTGACGGTGCCGATTCCCGCGCCGACCTCCAGCACCGCGCCGGACAACATCGGCCGCAGGAGATCCACCAGCCAACGATGAAAGCGGCGGGCGTGCGCCAAGGAGTGCAGTTCGTCGTGGGCGCCGTAGTCGGCCGCGGCGCTGACGTCCTGGCCGCGGAAATCGGGCCGGCGTTGCGCCCACGACGTCTGGTCGGCCTTGTGCGCCGCCCGAATCCGCCGGTTCACCTCACGCAACGGCATCAGCACCCGCAGAAAATCCCGCTGTTCCTGCAACGAGACGGTGCTGACACCCGAGTACCTCGGCCGGAAGCAGATCGGCACCTCGTCCACGGGAAAGCCATGGGCCTGGACGATGGCCACCAGCGCTGGGTGAAACCCGTAGCCGGCGACTTCGTAGCCCTCGTCGAGGAAGACCCGCAAGGCCTTGGGATCGATGACCCGGAAGGCGGTCGTCGCATCCGCGACCCCACGAATTCCGGCCACACGGCGAGCGAGCAGATTGCCCGTCAGGCTCATCAGCGACCTCAAGGCGCCCGTGCCCGGGGATCGCCCGCCACGCGTCCAACGGGAGCCGATGGTGATCCCGGACCGCCGGCTGAGGTGGGCGCGCACGAGGTCGGGGATCTGCCGCGCGTCGTGCTGGCCGTCGGCGTCCATCGTGACGATGAAGTCCACATCGGGTTCGGCGATCGCGATGCGCAACCCGTGCAGCGCGGCCGCCCCCATTCCGGGGTGCTCGCCCTCGTGGACAACGAGGGGAAGACCGAGCGTGGCAGCCGCTTCCGTCGCCACCGCCACCGAGGCGTCGCGGGACTCGGCATCCACCATCAGCACCCGCAACCGGATGCCGGCCCGCCCGAGCATGGATGCCGCCTCGTCGATCTCGGCGAGCACCGGGCCGAGGCAGGCGGCTTCGTTGCGGGTGGTGAGGAGGACGACGCCGTTCATGTGCCTGCGAAGGATAGGGGAACGCACCAGCGCTGCGTCGCCGCCACCTGCGCCTCCCACGTTGCAGCCCCCGCTGTCGTCGACGGGCCGGGTGTCGGCTCCGTCGGGCCAGTACCATCGGGCGCCGTGCCGACGTCCGATCACCCGCCCACCGCCACCACGGCCGGCCCGGCAGGCGCGGCGGGCCTCGTGCTGGACGTCACGGTGCCGGTGTACAACGAGGCGCACGTCCTGCGCACCAGCATCGAGCGCTTGCACGCCTTCCTCAGCGGCGATCTGCCCTGGACATGGCGGATCACGATCGCCGACAACGCGTCCACCGACGGCACTCGAGACGTTGCCCGCGCGCTGGCCGAGGAACTGCCCTCCATCCGCCTGGTCGAGCTCGATCGCAAGGGCCGCGGGCTGGCACTCCGGACTGCGTGGGAGTCTTCCGACGCCGAGATCGTCGCCTACATGGACGTGGACCTGTCCACCGGCCTCAACGCGCTCCAGCCGATGGTCGCCGCGATCCGTTCCGGGCACAGCGAAGTCGGCATCGGCTCCCGGCTGGCCCCGGGGGCCATGGTTGCCAGGGGCCCGCGACGCGAGTTCATCTCCCGTGCGTACAACCGGCTGTTGCGGGTCGTCTTCCTCAATCGCTTCCGCGACGCCCAGTGCGGCTTCAAGGCCATCCGCACGGACGTCGCACGCCAACTCCTGCCCTTGGTGCAGGACAACGCGTGGTTCTTCGATACCGAACTGCTGCTGGTCGCCGAGCACAACGGCCTGCGGGTGTTCGAGGTGCCGGTGGACTGGGTGGACGACCCGGACAGCCGTGTCCATGTCGTGTCGACCGCCAAGGAGGACCTCAAGGGCGTCGGACGTGTCGCCTCGACCTTCATCCGCGGCAAGGCCCGCGCCGACCTCGGGGGCGATGGCCGCCCCGGACTCACCGACGACATGGGGCGCCAGCTCGTCAGTTTCGCGTTGGTCGGTATCGCCAGCACCGCAGCCTGCCTGGCGGCGTACCTGCTGGCCCGGGCAGAGCTTTCCGCGCCGTGGGCCGCGGCAGCGGCCTTCAGCGCCACGGCGGCGGTCAACTCCTGGGCCAATCGGCGCTACACCTTCGGCCACCGAACCCGCGGCGACCGCAGCGTTCACGTCTCCCGCCTGCTCCTCACCTTCTTGCTGGGCCTCGGTGTGTCGATCGCCACCGCCGCCGTCGCCAGCGGCCCCCGCTGGCGGGAGGCCCTGGCATTGGTCGGCGTGTGGGTGCCGCTCGCCGTCCTGCGCTTCGCACTGCTCCGTTCCTGGGTGTTCCGCCCGCGCGGTGCACCGGCCGGCGTGGAACGCACGCGCTGGGCCCGGGGGCAACAGCCGTAGGTTGCGGCCGCCGTGCCCCGCGCCGCACCCGCCCTGAAGTTGGCCCAGGGCTAGACTCGCTCGTCGTGGTGGACGCGCCGGACGGACTCGAGCAGCTCGCCGCGCAATCCGCCCCGGAGCCGGCGGTGCGCGCTGGCCGGCCCAGCTACGCATGGCTGCGCGAGGTGCTGCTGATCGCCGCGTTCTACTTCGTCTACCAGTTCGTCCGCGGGCTCGCCGATCTCGGGGCCCGCAATCGTGCCTTCCGCAACGCCAACTTGATCGTCAACATGGAGAAGGCGCTGCACATGTTCGTGGAGCAGCCGTTCCAGCAGGCGCTCCTGCACTACGACTGGCTGATCACCGTCAGCAACACCTACTACGGCACTCTGCACTTCTTCGCCACCGGTGGCATCCTCGCCTGGCTGTTCTTCTTCCGCCATGGCGAATACCGTCGGGCCCGGAACATCTTGGCCGTGATGACGCTGACGGCGATGGTGGTGTTCATCGCCTTCCCGCTGGCGCCGCCGCGCCTGCTCAGCTGCAACGACGGCATCCCGGCCACCAGCCCGCACGGGCCGACCATCGGGAAGTGCTTCAAGGACACCCTGCACGAGGCGGGTGGGGCGTTCTCCTACCAGTCGCCCGTTGCCAAGGCGGTGGCCAACCCGTACGCCGCGATGCCGAGCCTGCACTTCGGCTGGTCGCTGTGGTGTGGCCTGATGCTGTGGTGGTTCGGCCGCCGGAAGATCCTGCGAGTGTTGGCCATCACCCACGTCCTGCTGACGGTGTTCGTCATCGTGGTGACGGCAAATCACTACCTGCTGGATGCCGTGGGCGGGCTGATCGTGGCGTTGTTCGCCATCCGGATCTCGGCGCTCTTCGAGCGACGGTCAGGAGGGTCGCCGCTGGAGGCGCCGCACGATCTGGTCCCGGCGCAGTAGCGCCATCACCGCGGCAAAGGTCGCCACACCGCCGACACCCGCGGCCACCAGCGCCACCACCGACCACCAGCGGGTGTCCGGGATGAGCGCCGTGATTCCCAACATCGTCGCCACTGCCGCGGCACCTGCCGCCACGGACTCCCCCAGCAGCTTGGCCACCACCCGCGGCCCCATCGAGCCCGTCAGCCGGTGGACGCGCAATGTCAGCAGAACGGCCGCGACGAGCTGCGACGCCCCATAGCCGATGGCCAGAGCAGCGGCGCGCTCGGAGGCGGCCAACAGCGCCGACACCGCGATCATCACCACCACCCCCGCCACCGCTGCACCGATGACCAGGAGCGAGGCGCGCCGGGTATCGCCGAGCGCGAAGAGCACCCGCATCAGGACGAACGCCACGCCATAGCCCAGCAGGCCCGGGCCGAAGGCCGCCAGCGTGTGTGCGATCGGACCCAAGCCCTGGCTGGCAGTCTGTCCGAAGGCGAAGGACGTCGCCAGCGGCCACGCCAACCCGACCAGGCCCGCACCACCGAGAACCAGCAGTGGCACCGCCAGGCGCATGGAGTCGTCGATGGCCTCCTGCGCAGCAGCAACATCGCCGTCCTGCCAGCGATCCGCGACACGTGGTGCCAGCGTGGTCGCAAACGGAACAGCGATCAGCGCGTGCGGCAGCACGAAGAACGCGAAGGCGTAGACGAACACGGCCACGCCGCCGGACGCACCGTTGCCGAGCGCCAGGGTGCTGGCCGTGGGCACGAGCGTCCCGACCACCGAGAGGGTTGCCCACCCGAACTGGGTGCGCATCAACCGAACGGAGGGGTGCGATGGCGCCCAGCGGGGCAGCCACGAGACGCCGAGGCGGCGCAGGGCGATCGCCGGGGTGAGGCTGAAGGCAATGACACCCGCCGTTGTTCCGACGGCGATCAGCGCGAACTGCAGCGACGTGAGGTCGAGATCGGCGACGGCGCCGTCGCGAGCTTCGCGGAACAGGATGCAGGCGACGATGACCACCACATTGTTCACGGCCGGGGCGAGCGCAGCTGCCACATAGTTGCCCCGCGCGTTGAGCGCGGCGCTCGTGGCGGTGGCAAGGCCGTAGAAGAACAACTGCGGCACGAACACCAACACCATCGGCACCATCAGGTCGAGCTTCTCGGCGGCCAGCCCGGAGGACGGTTCGAGCGCCAGCATCGCTCGCGCCAGGAGCGGCGCGGCCACCATCCCGAGCGCGGACACCGCCCCGAGGCCAAGGACGATCACTCCACCGCTCGCCCGCACGGCCGCGCTCAGCTCTGCGTCGCCGCCGGCTCGGCGAGCCGCCACATAGGACGGAAGCAGCGCGGCTTGCAGCACCCCACCGGCAACCAGTTCGAACAGCAGGTTCGGAATCATGTTCGCCGTCTGGTACACGTCGCCGAGCACCCCGCCGCCGAGCACCGCCATGGTCGCCAGCACTCGACCGAACCCGGTGATGCGTGAGAGCAGGGTGCACACCGTCACGATCGCCGTATCACGCCGCAAACCACCGAGTGCCACGGCCCCCGGTGTCTGGTCGCTCATCGCGCCGGTCGTTTCGCCGTCTGCCCGAGAAGATCCGCGGCGTGACGCAGTGCCGCGTCGCCGCCGACGTCGCCCGAGAGCATTCGAGCCACTTCGGCCACGCGGGTCTGCCCGGTGACCACCTCGGCCGCAGCGACCGTGACGCCACCGCTGACCGCCTTGCTGACCACGACCTGGGTCGCCGCGAGCGCGGCCACCTGGGCCAGATGGGTGACCACCAGGACCTGGTGGCGCTCGCCCAGTTCCGCCAAGCTCCGGCCGACCGCCACTGCCGCGGCACCGCCGATTCCCGCGTCCACCTCGTCGAACACCAGGGTGTCGGGGGCTTCGGTGAGGACGAGCCGGAGTGCCAGCATCGTCCGTGCCAGTTCGCCGCCGCTGGCCACGCGGGCGAGCGGCAACAGTGGTGTACCGGGGTTGGCGGCCAACAGGAACGCCACCTCGTCGCCCGGATCGTCGTCGCCGACCCGCACGGCCACCTCGGCGTGCGGCATCGCCAACTGGCGGAGGTGGACCTGCACCTCGGCGGCGAGCGCGCCCGCACCCTGACGCCGCACCCGGCCCACCTCTGCGGCCGCCGCCGCCAGCTCGGCCTCTGCCACCTGGCGCTCCGTTTCGAGGGCAGCAACCCGGCCTTCGTACCCCTCCAGCTCGGCCAGCCGCTGCTCCACCTCCCGCTGGAAGTCGAGCACGTCGGCGAGCGTGTCGCCGTACTTGCGCCGGACATCGCGCAGCGCCTGCAACCGTTCGCGCACTTCGGCCAGGCGCGCAGGGTCGTCGTCGATGCCCTCCACCCGACGACGCAGCTCGGACGCGACATCGGCACTCTCGGCGGCCAGATCTCTCAGGCGTCGCTCCAGCTCGGCGAAGGGCGAGCGGCCGGCGATGGCCTTCACCGCGGCCGCCATCGCATCACCCGCCCCGGCGTCGTCGGCGAGCGCCGCCACCGCCAGGTCGCCGGCCGCACGATGCTCGACGGCGCCTGCCAGCAGGTCGTGCTCGGCGTCCAGGGTGACGTCCTCGTCCGGCCCGCAGATGGCGACCGCCGCCAATTCGGCCGCTTGGAACCGCAGCAGATCGATCTCCCTGGCCCTGGCCCGGGTATCCCCGCCGAGTGCAGCCAACGCCGCATCGATCTCGGTGAGACGAGCCCGCGCCGCCCTCAGCGGGGCAAGGTCTGTTCGGCACCACCGATCGAGTGCGTCCCGCTGCTCGGCGGTGGTCAGCAGCCGTTGATGGGCGTGCTGACCGTGGAGATCGACGAACCGTTCCCCCAGCTCTGCCAGGTTGGCCACGGTGGCAAGGCGCCCGTGGACATAGGCACGGGAGCGGCCGTCGGCAGGGATGACACGGGCGACCACGACCTCGTCGTCGCCGCTGACGAAACGGCCCTCCACCCGCGCTTCGGTGGCGCCTGTGCGGACCATTGACGCGTCGGCGCGCCCCCCGACCAGCAAGCTGATCGCTTCGACCAGCATCGTCTTGCCGGCACCGGTCTCGCCCGTCAACGCCGTCAGGCCGCGCCCGAGTACGAGGTCCAGCCGGTCGATGACGCCGAGCGACTCGATATGCAGTTCATGCAGCATTCAGCGATCCGCCAACCCGAATTTCGTCTTCAAGATCTGGTGGAACCGCCGCTCCCCGAAGCGGACGAACCGAGCAACCTGCTCGGACGGTGCCACCGCCACCCTATCCCCCTCCCCCAGCGTCGCGGCGGGCTGACCGTCCACCGAGAGGGTGACGGCCCGGTGCCCCAACACCGTGACCTCCACCCGCTCGCCGGGGTCGAGCACGAGGGTTCGGTCGAAGAGCATGTGCGGCGACACCGGGGTCAGCAGCACGGCACGCAGCCGCGGCGACACCACGGGCCCACGGGCAGACATCGAGTACGCGGTCGACCCCGTTGGGGTGGCCAGGATCAAGCCGTCGGCGGCATAGGAGGTGAACGGTGCGCCATCGATCGTGACCAACAGGCGCACGGTGTGGCCGGACTCCTGCTTCTCGACCACTCCCTCGTTGAGCGCGGTGAACGTCGCCCCGGGCCCCTCGCCGAGACGGTCGATCGTGATGTCCAGCAGCATTCGTTCGTCCAACTGCCACTCGCCGTCCTCCGGCCCGGCGAACCAGCGCCCGAGCGCCGTCTCCAACGCCGGGGGCTCGACCTCGGTCAAGTAGCCGAGCAGCCCGACGTTGACGCCGATGATTGGGGTGCCCGCACCCTCCAGCAGGTGAACGGTGCGCAACATGGTGCCGTCACCGCCCAACGACAGCGCCAGGTCGGCGGCGCTCGGGGGCAGTTCCGCCGTCAGTTCCTCCAGGTGCAGGGCCGCGGCGTCCTCCGGCGGCATGTACGCCCGGTGGCCTCGCGCGGCCAGCCCCGTTGCGGCGGCGCGGGCCAACCCCGCCGCCTCGAGACGATCAAGATGGGCGCCGAGTAGCACCAAGCTCACGGCCGGAATCCTGACCGCTCGACGGTGG
>JBPOIX010000064.1:0-3574 GCA_052034175.1 Actinomycetota bacterium | reverse complement strand
GGTGCCGGGGGCGGAGGCTCCTCGGGCACTACCCTCGCACTCGGTGCTGGCAATCGACACCACACCGCTGCGGCGCCCGCGCCGCGCGCCAGCGATGCTCGGGATCGCACTGGTCACCTCTGTGGCGGCCAGCGCCGGGATGTTCATCGCCGCCCGGGCGGTGGTGGACGAGGTGCCGCGGGTGGAAGGGGTGGCGGCCGAGCTCAGCCCCGCCGACGACACGGTGGACAACTATCTCTTGGTGGGCAGCGACAGCCGCGCCGCGGGCGACCCGAACACCGGCGAGGGGGGTGGCGACATCGGCAACCGCAGCGACACGATGATGGTGCTGCGCTACGACAAGGCCGCCGGCATCGCGGCGTTGCTCTCCATCCCCCGCGACCTGTACGCGGACGTGGCCGGCCACCGAGGGAGGATCAACGGGGCGTACAACGACGGCCCGGCGGAGCTCGTGCGGGTGATCAAGCTGTCGCTCGACATCCCGATCCATCACTATGTCGAGATCGACTTCTTCGGGTTCAAGGACCTCGTCGACGCGCTCGGCGGGGTGACGGTCTGTTTCCCCTACCCGGCGCGGGACTTCAACACCGGCCTGGACGTCCCATACCCGGGTTGCTGGGAGCTCAACGGCACCCAGGGCCTGGCGTACGCCCGCAGCCGGCACTACGAGCAGCTGAAGGAGGACGGCCAGTGGCACGAGGACCCCACCAGCGACCTCGGCCGGTCCACCCGCCAGCGGGACTTCGTCAACCGCTGCCTGCAGTCGGCGCTGGAGACGATCAAGGCGGACCCATTCCGGGCGGGCGACCTCGCGCGGGCGATGATGTCGGCCATCCGCATCGACACCGGGCTCGACCCGATCGACGCCGCCGGCAGCCTGCGCAGTGCGGTGGATGCAGGCCTCGGCACGTACTCCCTTCCGGTCTACAACGAGACCATCGACGGTGCCGCCGTGCTCCAGCTGGACGACGGCGCCGCGGCGGTGCTGGCGTACTTCCGCGGCGACGGCCCTCCGCCCGCAGTAGCCGCCTGACGGCCATACTGGACGGCGCATGCCGAACGTACGAGAGAGCTCCCACATCGCCGGGGTCTACATCGTGGAGCCGACCCTCCATGGCGACCAGCGCGGCCTGTTCATCGAGACCTTCCGCCGCGAGTGGTTTCCCAACGCCCGCGAGATGGTGCAGGGCAACCGCAGCAACAAGCAGGCCGGCGCACTGGTCGGTCTGCACTACCACCTGCATCAGGCGGACTACTGGTACTGCCCGGTGGGCACGATCCGTGTGGTGCTGCACGACCTGCGCGAAGGCGGCCCCACCGATGGCGGAACCGAGTGCTTCAACATCAGTGGCGAGAACCACCTCGGGGTGTACATCCCGCCCGGCGTGGCGCACGGCTTCGCCGCGCTCACCGACGTGGTGATGACCTACCTGGTGGACGGGTACTACAACCCCGCCGACGAGTTGGGCGTGAAGTGGGACGACCCCGCCATCGGTGCCGACTGGGGCATCACCGACCCCATCCTGTCGGCCCGGGACGACGCCAACCCGCTGCGGGCGGACCTTCCCACCGGCCGCCGTCCCTACTGGCCGATGCGCACCTGACGGGTGCACGAAAGGACCCATCATGAAGCTGTTCGTCACCGGCGCCGCCGGGTTCATCGGTTCCAACTACGTCCGCTGGGTGCTTGCCAACAGCGACGACGAGGTCACCATCCTCGATGCGCTCACCTACGCCGGCAACATGGCCACCATCCGCGATCTCGTCGACGACCGTCGCTGCCACTTCGTGCACGGCGACATTTGCGACGAGGACGTCGTCGTGCGCTCGATGGACGGGCACGACGCCGTCGTTCACTTCGCCGCCGAAACGCACGTCGACCGCAGCATCAAGGACGGCCACTCGTTCGTGCGCACGAATTGCTTCGGTACCAACGTGTTGTGCGACGTGGCCATGCGCGTCGGCATCGGCAAGTTCGTTCACATCAGCACGGACGAGGTCTACGGCAGCATCGAGGAGGGCTCGTTCACTGAAGCGGACATCCTCTCGCCGCGCTCGCCATACTCGGCAGCGAAGGCGGGCAGCGACCTGATCGCGCTCAGCTACTTCACCACCCACGGCCTCCCGGTGGTGGTCACGCGGTGCAGCAACAACTTCGGGCCATACCAGTTCCCCGAGAAGGTGATCCCCCTGTTCACCACGAACCTGCTGGACGGCAAGCAGGTTCCCCTGTACGGCGACGGGGGAAACGTTCGGGACTGGATCCATGTGCACGACCACAACACCGCGGCGCACCTGGTCCTGCAGCGTGGCACCGCGGGAGAGATCTACAACATCGGCGCCGGCAACGAGATCACCAACCGCGAGCTCACCTACCGGCTGCTGGAGCTCACCGGCCGCGACGAGTCCGCGATCCTGCCAGTGGAGGACCGCAAGGGGCACGACCGCCGATACTCCATCACCCACGACAAGGTCAGTGCCCTCGGCTGGCGGACTGAGCACACCTTGGAGGACGGCTTGGCGGCGACCGTGCAGTGGTACGCGGACAACCGAGCCTGGTGGGAACCGCTGAAGGCAAAGGCGGCATTCTGATGCGCGTACTGATCACCGGCGCGGGCGGGCAGCTTGGCCTCGATCTCGCGGCGCACTGTGCGGCCGTGGGCGACGAGGTGCATGCCTTCGGCCGCGCGGACCTCGATGTCTGCTCGCGCAGCGATGTGCTCGGTGCGGTTACTACCGTGCGCCCGGACGTGGTCGTGAACTGTGCCGCCTGGACGGCCGTGGACGCATGCGAGGGCGACCCCGACCGGGCCCTGGCTGCCAACGGTGTCGCCGTCCGCTGGCTTGCCGAGGCATGCGGGCGGGCCGGCAGCCACCTCGTGCAGCTGAGCACCGACTATGTGTTCGACGGCACGATGGACCGGCCGTACCACGAGTGGGACGACACCGACCCGCAGAGCGTGTACGGCCTGACGAAGCTGATCGGCGAGCAGGAGGCACTGGTACTCGGCCCGCAGGCCAGCGTGGTGCGCACCTCGTGGGTGTGCGGGGTGCACGGCGCGAACATGGTGAAGACGATCATGCGCCTGGCCGCCGACCGGCCGGAGTTGGCGTTCGTGCACGATCAGGTGGGGCACCCAACGTTCACCCACGATCTGGCGGTGGTGCTGCGGCGCATCGCGCTGGACCGCATCAGCGGCGTCATCCATGCCACGAACGCCACCTCGTGCTCGTGGTTCCAGTTCGCCCAGTTGGTCGTGCAGGCGATGGGGAAGGACCCCGAGATGGTGCGTCCGATCGCCACCGCCGAGCTGGACCCGCCCCGGCCCGCGCCGCGGCCGGCGAACAGCGTGCTGGACAACGCGGTGCTGCGGATGGCCGGTTTCGCGCCCCTGCGGGACTTCCGCGAGCCGCTGGTCGAGACGGTGAACGCCCTGCTCGCAGGATGAGCTAGATTGTTTGGGTCCTAACGAAGTTTCGGGGAGGCCTGCACATGGGTGAGATCGTTGGTTCCGCATTGGTGGCGCACGTGCCGCCGCTGGTGCTCCCGGAGCAGGTGCGCCTGGAGCTCAAC
>JBPOIX010000222.1:0-4049 GCA_052034175.1 Actinomycetota bacterium | reverse complement strand
TCCTTGACGGCGCGGGTGCCGAGGCCGGCGAAGTCGCTGCCGGCGCCCGGCTCGCTGAACAGCTGGCACCACTTCTCCTCACCCGTGAACATCGGGCGCAGGAAACGGCGGCGCTGCTCGTCGTTCCCGTGGGTGACGATGGTGGGGCCGGCGAGCGCGATGAAGAACGTGCTCGGGTCCTGCGGGGCGGCGCCCGCCTTGCGCAGCCGGTCCTCCACGATGCGGTTGAGGTCGGGGCGCAGGCCCATGCCGCCGAAGCCCTCGGGGAAGTGCACCCATGCCAAGCCGGCGTCGTAGCGATGGCCACGGAACTCGATGTTGCTGCACTCCGTCGGTGGGTGCTCCGCGAGAAGGCGGTCGATGGCTGCATTGACGCGGTCGGTATCGCTCATGGCGGCAGTCTCGCCGCCGCGGGCGGTCCGGATCAATGCGGAGCGCTGGGGGTAGCGTCGGAGTCGATGTCCGACCCCGCCGCCGCCGCTGACGAGCCTGTGTTCCAAACCACCACCGTCGACGAACGGGCCGCGATGCGCGGGTTCCTGCAGCGCTGCGAGGTGCGGCTGTCCACCATGCACCGTGTGGCCACGGCGTTGTTGTCCGGCGCGGGCATCCTCGTGCTGCTGCCGGCCGTGGAGCGGGACTCCATCCTGCAGGTGCTGAGGGCCCTCCTGGTGGGCCCGGTCACATGGTCCCGCGGGCTGCTGGCCGTCTCGATGGGTTTGGCCATCTTCCTGGCGCTGGCCGTGCTCTGGATCCTGATCATCGAGATGACCCGCTTCTACTTCCACGCCAACCATGTGGTGGAGGGCGACCGGGAGGTGTTCACGCCGCGCTTCACGCTCACCGGTCTGCGCATCTCCAGCGACGAGCTCGGCTCGGCCAGCAACGCCGCGTACGAGGCTGTGCACGCCGAGGAAGGCCAGCTGCGCCTGCTGGTGCCGGGCAATGATCGTGCCCGGGCCCGCATCGACCGCCAACTGAACGCGTACCCGGGCCTGGTGAACCCGGACATCGAGCCCGATGCCGCGCGCTCGCAGGCGATGTTCGGCCTGGCCGCGTCCAGCCGCCGCCCGCTCGTGGAGGAAGTGGCGAAGATCGAATACGGGATGGTTCGCCACATGCTGCGCCTGCAGGTCATCGTGCTGCGTTATGTGAAGGCCCTGCTGGTCATCGTGATCACGGCCATCGCCGCGTTCGCCGCCGCGGCGGCGGTGGACGGGCGGCCCTCGCTCACCGCCGCCGACGAGCGCTGGATCGCCGGGACGATGGTGCTGTGGGCACCGATCGTGCTGATCGTGGTGTCCTCTCCCGTCCGCTGGCTGCAGTCCGTCCTGCGGAGCGAGGGTGCCGAACGCACCGGCATGCAGCGCGACCCCGAGCTCACCCGGCTCGACACCATCACCGCCCGCGTCGGGTTCGTTGCCCACGCGGTCAGCCTGGCGGCGATGGTGCTGCTGCTGGTGAACCACCCGGTCTCCAGCCAGGGGCGGGTCGCGGTCGTGATCGTCATTGCCGTGTCGTCGGTGCTGGTGTCGGTGGCGCTCGTGCAGCGCTACGCCGGCACCCACGAGCAGGCGGCACAACGCCTCGCCGGCGCCACTGCCAAGGTGCACCGCTGATGCGCCGCTCGATCGACGACTACCCCTTCGCCGAGGGCGACCTGCCCGAGGGGGCGGAGGACGCCACCCGGCTCTCGTGGGCCGTCGCCGTCAGCGACGACTACGACGATGCGGAGCCGCGTGTGGTGCTGACGGTGGAGGAGGTCGGGCGGCCGGGCGCCGGCCTGGTGGGCCACTTCACCCCCGAGATGACCCGCCGCCTGCGGGCCGCCCTGCACGACGCCCTGCGCGAGATCGGCGAAGCCCCCGGCG
Source organism: Actinomycetota bacterium (assembly GCA_052034175.1). Taxonomy (GTDB): domain Bacteria; phylum Actinomycetota; class Acidimicrobiia; order Acidimicrobiales; family Ilumatobacteraceae; genus UBA668. The sequence goes on along the minus strand of JBPOIX010000222.1, from coordinate 2,178 downwards.
CCTGAGGGGACCCACCCCCCGATTGTTGGCGCTCGCGCTGCGTCCAGTCCGGTCCCAACGCCAACATCGCCCCGGTCCCACGAATGTTGGCGCTCGCGCTGCGTCCAGTCCGGTCCCAACGCCAACTTCGCCCCGGTCCCACGGATGTTGGCGCTCGCGCTGTGTCCAGTCCGGTTCCAACGCCAACAAGAGGAGGGGGTGGGGGATGACTCGCCGTTGCCCTCGGGCCGAATTCCCCCTATTGTTGATTGAGTAAGTCGGAATTCGACAGGAGCTGCCGTGGCCGTCACGCCGATCATCCCCGCACCGCGCGACCTCGACGCCGAGCAGCAGCGCGACATCGAGCGCTTCGAGCGCGCCATCGCCCAGTACCTGGCGGGTGAGATCAGCGAGGACGTGTTCCGCGTGATGCGCCTCAACAACGGGGTGTACGGCCAGCGCCAGGGCGGCACCAACCAGATGATCCGCATCAAGCTGCCGGCGGGCACGATCACGCCCGAGCAGCTGGACGTGATGGCCCGCATCGGCGACGAGTTCTCCCGCGGGTGGGGCCACATCACCACCCGCCAGAACGTGCAGTTCCACTATGTCGAACTGCGCCGCCTGCCGGACGTGATGCGCCAGATCGCCGGCGTCGGCCTCACCTCCCGCGAGGCGTGCGGCGACACCGTGCGCAACGTGATGGCGTGCCACCTCGCCGGTGCCTGCCCGCACGAGCACCTCGACGTCACCCCGTGGGCGGAGGCCGCGTTCGAGCACTTCGTGCGCAACCCGCTCGGCCAGCGCCTGCCGCGCAAGTTCAAGATCAACTTCTCCGGCTGCAGCACCGACTGCGGCCAGGCGATGTTCAACGACGCCGGCGTCATCGCCGTCACCCGCACGCTGGACGACGGCACGGTGGAGACCGGTTTCCGTGTGTTTCTGGCCGGCGGCCTGGGCGCCACCCCGCACCCGGCGCTGGCGCTGGAGGAGTTCACCACCCGCGAGGAGCTCCTGCCGACGATCGAAGCCATCCTGCGCGTGTTCGACCAGACCGGTAACCGGGACAACAAGCTGCGCGCCCGGATGAAGTGGGTGGTGGACCAGCTGGGCATCGACGAAGTCCGTCGCCGCGTGCTGAAGGTGCGTCACACCCTGCCGGCGTCGTCGAGCTGGCCCGGCGGCATCCCCGAGTACGTCCAGAAGATGGGCGACGCGCCCGCGGGTCGGGCCTCCAGCGGCGAGGTCACCGCGGTTGGCCAGGGCGTGGCTGTCGCCTTGACGCCGCGCGACCCGTACGGTCGGTGGGTGGCCACGTCGGTCATCCGCGGTTCGGCGAACGGCAGCGTGTCCGCGGTGGCCTACGCCGCGCTCGGCGACGTCACGTCCGCCCAGTTCCGCGCGCTGGCCTCCATTCAGCGCGAGCTCGGCGCCGACGTGCGCCTCTCGAACCGGCAGAACGTCGTGTTCCGCGGTCTCACCGAGGCCCAGCTGCCCGTGCTGTTCGAGCGCCTGGAGGCCATCGGCATGGCCCGTCCCGGCGCCGAGCTGTCCCGCGACGTCGTGGCCTGCCCGGGGGCGGACACCTGCAACATTGCGGTCACCCAGTCCCGCGGTCTGGCTGCGGCCATCGGAGAGGAGCTCGAGGCCGAGGGCCTGGCCGAGGTGGGTGGCGTGCGGATCAACATCTCCGGCTGCACCAACTCGTGCGGGCAGCACCACATCGCCGACATCGGGTTCTTCGGTGCCGAGCGGCGGGCGCACGGCCAGTCCGCCCCCGGCTACCAGATGCTGCTCGGCGGCTATGTGGGGCAGGAACAGATCCACTTCGGCGACAAGGCGTTGCGCCTGCCGGCGAAGGCCGCGCCGCAGGCTGCCGCCCGGGTGATCCGCCGCTTCAACGACGAGCGGTCGGCCGGTGAGCCGTTCCGCTCGTGGATGGACCGGGTGGGTGGCGCGTCCGCCATCGCCGACGGCCTCAAGGACCTCGACGTGTTCCCAGCGCCGGACGTGGCACCCGAGTTCTACGTGGACTACGGCGAGACCGGCCCGTTCGTGGCCGAGGTCGGCGAGTCGGAGTGTGCGGTCTGAGCGCTGCGGCGGAGTTCGCCTCGGCTGTCGCCGCCATCGATGCGGCCAATGCGGCCGACCCGGGAGTGGTGGCGGTGCGCGGCGCGGGCCCGCGTCCCCTCGCGTTGG
>JBPOIX010000317.1:0-3859 GCA_052034175.1 Actinomycetota bacterium | reverse complement strand
AGCGACAACCCGTAGGCCACGAACACGACCGCTGCCACCACGGCAGCCTTCACCAGCGCGGGGGCGTGAACGATGTCGTTCGCCAGCAGCCCTGCCGCCCCGGCCAGTGCGGCACCCGGGAGCAGCGCGGGGATCGTGCGCATCCAGCTTCCGTGCAGCACATCCAGGTGCCGGAGAATCATCACCAGGAGCGGCGCTACGACCACGGCGGCGACGAGTGTCTGCGCCAAGCCCACGCCGGCGAGGTCGTTGCTCCACGCACCGATCATCAGCGCCGGGATGAGGACGAGGATCCAGACGACGTTCTTCCACAGGATCCAATGCGAGCGCCCGACCGCGAGGAGCAGGTCCTCGACCAGGCCGCCGAGAAGGCGGACGATGGCCAGCCCACCCATGAGGCGCAGGGCGTCGGCGCCGGCGGCCCACTGGCTGCCGTACAGGCCCGTGATCACGGCCTCCGGAGCGGTGGCCAGCAGCACAGCGAAGGGCAGCCCGGCGGCAGCCAAGAGCAGCTGGCCCCGCCAGAAGGCGCCGACGAGGTTCGCGCCACCGGCGCGCATCTGTGCAAAGCCGGGCACGGCGACCGCGCGGACTGCCGTGCCGACGAGGGAGATCGGCCAGCTCGAGACGTTGAAGGCGATGAGGTAGGCGCCGACCGCTGCCGGCCCGAGGATGTGGCCGACGATGAGGTAGTCGACGTTGAGCAGGGCTGCGCCGACCAGGGAGGCCAGTGCGAACGGCGCCGAGACCGACAGCAGCGCCCGGGCGACCTCGCGGTCGAAGCCCCACGCCGGGCGCGACCGGGTGAGCACCATGCACAGGACGGCGCGCACGGCCTGACCGGCCAGGGAACCCCACACCAGCGACCAGGCACCGAAGCCCTGCCGTGCGAGGACGATCGTGAGCAGGAAGTCGATGGCCAGGCCGCCGACCTCGGTGACGGCGAAGAGGTCCTGGCGCAACGCCCTCTGCAAGGCCGCGCTGGGCACGATGTGGAACAGCGTGTCGATCAGCAAGCCGAGGCAGAGGACGCGAATGATGTCGGTGGCCCGCGGCGTGTGGGTGACCTCCGCGACGAGCGGCGCCAGCACGAACGCCACGCCGTAGCTGACCACGCCGGTGCCGGCAGCGATCGTGGCAGCCGTCCGGTCGGCAAGTGCGCTGTTGCCGACATGGCGGACCAGGCCCTGTCGCAGGCCGAGATCGTCGATGGTGAGCAGGATCGTGAAGAGGCCGAGCGCCACCGTGTACGTGCCGTACTCCTCCGGCACGAGCAATCGGGCCAGGATCAGCCCGATGGCGAACGCGCCACCCCGGGTCACGAGCTGGGCGACGAAGCTCCACTTCAGGGCGTGGTGGGCCCGTGCATTCACCGGAGCGGCGGCGGGGGAGTGCCCGTCCTCCGGTGTCGCCGCAGCGAGCGTGGAGGCGTGGCTCCGCGAGAAGCCGCCGTGCTGGGAGCGGCGCGGTGGGCGACGCCGCAGGGGTTGAGGGCGCGCCGGTGTGGACTCGCGCCACAGCAGGCCGGCGCCGCCGAGCAGCACCGCCCACAGGCCCGGGAACATCGGGAAGGTGAACGAGTCGAACGATGCCGAGGACACCATGGCCACCACACTGGCCCCGGCGAGTGCCTGGCCCATCGACCTCCAGAGGTCGTCGGTGCGATGGTGCCGCGCCGACCGGCCGAGGAACGCCGGCAGCAGCAGGTAGGCGGCGAACCCGAGTGCGCCGACGATGCCGACTTCGATGAGCTGCAGGAGCCACTGGTTGTCGAGGATCCGGAACTTCGGCAGGAACGTGGAGGGGCCGCGGCCGATGATCGGCGAGGCGCGGATGTACCGGGCCACAGCGGGGTAGTCGTCGGTGCGTGTCGAGATGCTGGAGTCCTCGTTCCACCCGGCGAACCAGTTGCGCAAGGTGCCGAGCAGGCCGGGGGAGCTGAGGAACAGCAGCACGACGAAGCCGCTGCTCACCCACAGCGTGCGTACGACGTGCACGCGCTTCGCTCCGGCCAGCCAGACGACCAGCACGACGACGGCGCCGATGATGCCGGAGCGCGACAGGGCGAGCGGGATTCCGATGCCCATCACCGCCAGGGTTCCCCAACGCAGGCGCGGGCTCCAGCCGTGGTCGAAGACCGCGAGCACGATGGCGATGCCGAGCATCGTCGCCAGCACGCAGCTGAGCTCGATGGGGTGAGTCGCAGTGCCGGCAGGCCGGGCAAAGCCGCTCCTGCTGAGCACGGAGTCCAGCTCGCCCGCCACCGACAACCCGGGGATCTTGGCGAGCCACACGGTGAGGTCGAACCCGAGGCGCGTCTGGGCGATCGCCACGGCCGAGACGTAGGCGGCTGCGGCCGCGAGCGTGCGGAACAGGCGGAGCAACTCGTCCAGCCCCCGGAGGCCTTCTGCGGCGAGGAGCGCCGCACCGGTCCAGACGAGGAGGAACAGCACGGCGCGGTCGGCGCCGTTCACCTCGTCGGCCGGGTTGGAGTGCAGGTGCATCACCGCGTAGCTCAACAAGGTGGGGATCCACAGAGCGAGGAGACCGAAGCGGACCGGCCAGACGGTGCGTGCGAGCGCGCCTTCCTTCGCCGCCGAGACCGCCCACAGGCCGAAGGCGAGGATCCCGGCGATCGACGCCGGCGACCCGAACGAGCCGATCGAGCCGATCACCAAACGGGCCGGGAGGCCGGCGAGCAACCAGATGAAGACCTGCAGCAGGGTGAGCGGAGTGGAGCGGCCTGTGGGGCTCGGCGTGGCAGCGACCGTCGGGGAGATCGCCGTGGTCGTCACGACGCGACTCTAGCCAGCGTGCCTTCGCCAGCGGGCGCCAGTCATGGCAGCGCTTCGGCCAGCGGGCATTCGCTGGCGGCATCCCAGAAGTTGGCGTTCCAGACGAGCTGCGGTGCAACGTCCGTGGGGTACAGCGGCCCCCAGATGGCGCCGTTCGGGCCGAACCGTCGGTCGAAGACGTTGCCCGAGACCGTGGCGCTACCGCGCCATGTGTAGGCCTTGTCCTGAACGTAGATCAGGAAGCCGCCGCCGGCGAGAAGGTTGTGGTCGATGGTGACCGAGCCGATGTCGCCGAGTGCAGTGCCGATCCCGATGGTCGCGTTGGACACATAGCTGGTGTCGCCGGCAGTGCCGCCGTAGGGGGTGATGATCACCGTGTTGTTGCGGATCACGGCGCTGCCGCCGGCGTTCATCTGGATCCCGTCGACATGCTGGTCGTGGGGCCAGCCGCCGGGCTCGAAGAAGTAGCTGTCGCTGACCGACAGCGTTCGGGTGGTGCTCCGGTCGGTCATCTCGACGGCCGCGTTGCCGAAGCGCGTGAACTCGGAACGCAACACGGTGAGGTCACCGTTGTCGGCCTGTACACCACGTACGTGGTACGGGCCACCGTCGAATTCGGAGTCGCTGATCTCGAGGTACTGGACGGTGGAGGAGGTGTTGACGATGGCGAACCAGTCACCCGTGGCCGTGAACCGGGACCGGCTGAAGATGACGCACGGCGAGTCGACGTACATCGTCTGCATGCCGACGGTCGTGATCGAGAATCGGTCGTAGACACGGCAGGACATGCCGTGACGCGTTGTCGTCGACGTCGGGTTCACCTCGGAGGTCCGCAGCAGGCCGGTCCAGGTGGTGAGCACCGTGCCCGCCGGCACCCCCGTCGTCTCCGGAGTGGGGAAGCTGCCGGTGGGCGGTGCGGTGGTGGTCGGTGGTGCGGTGGTGGTCGGCGGTGCGGTGGTGGTCGGTGGTGCGGTGGTGGTCGGCGGCGGGGTCGTGGTGGTCGGTGGTGTCGGGGTGGTCGCTGGTGTCGTGGTCGTCGGGGGTGGGGTGGTGGCGGGGGGTGC
>JBPOIX010000078.1:0-28117 GCA_052034175.1 Actinomycetota bacterium | reverse complement strand
TCGACGGTGGCCGCTTCGCGACCTCCGACCTGAACGACCTCTACCGCCGCGTCATCAACCGCAACAACCGGTTGAAGCGTCTGCTCGACCTCGGCGCGCCCGAGATCATCGTCAACAACGAGAAGCGCATGCTGCAGGAGGCCGTCGACGCGCTGTTCGACAACGGCCGCCGCGGCCGGCCGGTCACCGGCCCGGGCAACCGCCCGCTGAAGTCGCTGTCCGACATGCTGAAGGGCAAGCAGGGCCGGTTCCGCCAGAACCTGCTCGGCAAGCGCGTCGACTACTCGGGCCGTTCGGTCATCGTGGCCGGCCCGACGCTGAAGCTGCACCAGTGCGGTCTGCCGAAGCTGATGGCCCTGGAGCTGTTCAAGCCGTTCGTGATGAAGCGCCTCGTCGACCTCGAGCTGGCGCAGAACATCAAGAGCGCCAAGCGGATGGTGGAGCGTCGTCGCCCGCAGGTGTGGGACGTGCTCGAAGACGTCATCAAGGAGCACCCGGTGCTCCTCAACCGTGCGCCAACCCTGCACCGCCTCGGCATCCAGGCCTTCGAGCCGGTGCTCGTGGAGGGCAAGGCCCTGCAGATCCATCCGCTGGTGTGCACCGCCTTCAACGCCGACTTCGACGGCGACCAGATGGCCATCCATGTGCCCCTGTCCGCCGAGGCCCAGGCCGAGGCCCGGGTGCTGATGCTGTCGGCGAACAACATCCTGTCGCCGGCCAGCGGTCGCCCGATCGTGACGCCCAGCCAGGACCTCATCATCGGCGGCTACTACCTCTCGGAGAAGGTGGACGACGCCAAGGGCGCCGGCCGTACCTTCCGCCACAACTGGGAGGTCCTGCGGGCCATCGACGAAGGCGGCCTGCACCTGCACGCCCCGATCATGATCCGCCGCCCCGGCCAGGAGGGTTACCCGACCACGGCCGGCCGGATGCTGTTCGAGGAAGCCCTCCCCGAGGACTACCCCGCTCGCTTCGGTCACGTGGACGGCGTGATCAAGAAGAAGGAGATGGGCGTCATCGTGGAGCGCCTGTCCGACCACTACAACAAGAGCACCGTCGCGGCGGCGCTCGACGCGATCAAGAACCTCTGCTACCGCTACGCGGCACAGAGCGGCCTCACCGTGTCAATCGACGACGTGAAGACGCCCAAGCTCAAGGCCTCCATCCTGGAGGACCACGAGATCCAGGCGGAGAAGGTCGAGAACCAGTTCCGTCGCGGCATCATCACCGACGGCGAGCGCCGTCAGCAGGAAGTGCGCATCTGGACCGACGCCACGGCGAAGGTGCAGAAGGCGATGGAGGACGAGTTCAAGGCGGCGCGCTTCAACCCGATCGACATGATGGTCGGCTCGGGCGCCCGAGGGAACATGACGCAGATGCGTCAGATCGCCGGCATGCGTGGCCTCGTGGCCAACCCTCGTGGCGACATGATCCCGCGCCCGATCAAGAAGAACTTCCGTGAGGGTCTGGAGACCCTGGAGTACTTCATCGCCACTCCTGGTGCCCGTAAGGGCCTCGTGGACACCGCGCTCCGTACCGCGGACTCCGGCTACCTCACCCGCCGTCTGGTGGACGTGGCGCAGGAGCTCATCGTGCGGGAGCCGGACTGCGGGTCGAACCTCGGCCTGTGGATCGAGAACGTCGGGCCGGACACGGCCAACAAGCGTGCGTACCTCGAGACCAAGCTGTTCGGCCGGGCGCTCAGCCAGGATGTCACCCTCAGCGACGGCACGGTCTACCCGCGCAACATGCTGGTCGGCGACATCGAGATGGAAGCCCTGCGCGACGATCCCGGCGTGAACCGGGTGCGCGTGCGCTCGGTCGTCACCTGCGACGCCGAGCTGGGCGTGTGCGCCCTGTGCTACGGCCGTTCGCTGGCCACCGGCAAGGAGATCGAGCTCGGCGAGGCGGTGGGCGTCATCGCCGCCCAGTCCATCGGCGAGCCCGGTACCCAGCTGACGATGCGTACCTTCCACACCGGTGGTGTGGCCGGTAAGGACATCGCCGGCGGTCTGCCTCGCGTGGTCGAGCTGTTTGAGGCCCGCACGCCTCGTGGTTCGGCTCGCCTGGCTCGCGCCACCGGCGTGGTCCGCATCGGCGACGACGAGGGCAAGGGCATCCCGGTCACCGTCATCGACGACCAGGGCGAAGAGCACCTGGTGGTCCTGCCGACGGGCAGCCGCCCGCTGGTGGTGGACGGCCAGGAGGTCAAGGCCGGCGACCCGATCACCGACGGTCCCTTCGATCCGAAGGAGATCATGGAGATCAAGGGCATCCGCGAGACCCAGCTGTACCTCGTGGAAGAGGTGCAGAAGGTGTACCGCGACCAGGGTGTGTCGATCAGCGACAAGCACATCGAGCTGATCGTTCGCCAGATGACCCGCCGCATCGGCGTCCAGGAGCCCGGCGACACCGGTTTCCTGCCCGGCGAGCGTGCCGACGCGAAGGTGTTCCGCGACACCAACCGCCGCATGGTGGAGGAAGGCAAGAAGCCGGCCGAGGGTCGCCCGGAGATCATGGGCATCACCAAGGCCTCGCTGGCCACCGAGAGCTGGCTGTCGGCGGCGTCGTTCCAGGAGACCACCCGGGTGCTCACCGAGGCTGCCATCGACGGCCGCGGCGACAACCTGCTGGGCCTCAAGGAGAACATCCTCATCGGCAAGCTGATCCCGGCCGGTACGGGCATGTTCCGCTACCGCGACTTCGAGGTCGAGGCGCCGGACTACCAGCCGATGGCGTACTTCTCCAGCGACGCCGAGGAAGACCCGGCCGCATGGCTGAGCAACATCCACGGCACGTACTCGTCGGATGCCGAGGAGCCCGTGGCCGAGGGCTGAGCCCAGTCCGCCAACACGTACGGCACACCACGGCCCGGAGGTTCGCCTCCGGGCCGTGGCGCGTAGATGGTCAGTCGCCGGCGGCGAGGGCGGTGTGCGGGTGGGCGTCCGCCGCCCCGAGCTGTTCGTCCAGCCAGGTGCGGGCCTCGGAGAGCAGCTCCGGGTTGGTGGCCAGCCAGTGGGCCAGCCCGGCCCGCGACCATGTGATCAGGTCGAGCGCGTCCTGATGGGCGCGCTCGATGGCGGCGTGGATCGGGTCGACCGCTGGCTGCAGGGCGGGGCCGCTGTCGGCCGGGGTGGGGTACACCCGCTGTGCGAGCGGCCGAACCAGCCGGCCGACCGTGCGGGCGCCGGCCCATCGGGCAGCGACAGCGAGCTGTGGCCCGAAGATGACCAGGAGCATCGCCGCCGCCGTGAGCTTCCAGCCGGGGTGCATCGGCGTGCCTTCCACCGCGGACTGGACCCACCATGTGGTGGGAACGACGAAGGACGCGGCCATCGCCACGCCGAGCACCACCTTGGGCGGGCTGGTGCGGTCCATGTCGTTGGCCAGCAGGCCGGGCACGAACAGGGGGGTCAGGGCCAGCGACGCCAGGTCCATGTGGTCGGTGAACCTGGCGCTGAAGAGCTCGGTGCCGGTCCAGAGCAGGCTCCAGGAAATCATCGACGAGGTCAGCAGCATGGCCGCGAACTTGCGCCGGCCGAACAGGATCAGCCGTGGCATCAGCACGCCGCGAACGATGATGTAGGAGACGAAGGCGACGATGAAGGCAACCGCAACCTGATACGGGTCGCCCATGAACATGCCGATGTAGGCCGCGCCGATGAACCCACCGGCCTTGAGCCCGAAGTTCGTGGTGACCGCCCAGGAGGCCGCGGCGGACAGCAGCACCGCCAGCGGCACCCAGCGGGTGACCACGCTCATCTCGCCGAAGCCTGCCAGGGGGGCCAGGTCGTTCACGCCCGGCAGATCGGCCAGGAGTGCCAGGCCGATCGGTGCGGCCACCACCAGCCCGGCCAGCAGCACGGCAGAGGCCGTTCGCTTCACTCCCTGCCGGCCCATGTCGTGGGCGATCAGCGCCGGCACCACATAGCCGGCCCCGACGAACAGCGGGATCTCCGCCTCCCACAGCCATGCGCCCTGTGGGCTGAGCTTCAGCGCCGCGGCTTGGATGGTGATCGAGAGCAGCGCCATCACCGTGAACTTCGTCCGCCCGTACAGCAGGAACCTGCGCCGCAGGACGTGGTTGACGAGCGCATAGCTGGCGAGCGCGTTGAGGAAGGTGACGGCCACCACGAGCGGGTAGACGATGAAGATGGCGATGTAGCCGGGCACGACGATCGACCCGGTGGTGAGGTGGAAGCGCTCGTACATCAGCATCGAGACCGCGATGCCGAGGACGAACGCGAACCGCACGATCTCCGCCGAGAACAGGTAGTCATGCATCGGTCACGGTGCCCTGTTGCGGATGGAGAGGCGCGGCCACGTGCTCGAAGTAGTCGAGCATCATCTCGGCCTGGTGGGTGTGGATGTTGACGAAGCCGACGACCAGCACATGCGGCGTCGGCATCTCGCCGACCATGCGCCGCACGATGGTGTCCACCGGCGGGCTGTGGGTGTCGCCGAGGTTGAGCACCCGGTCCAGCGCGAAGCCGTGCTCGACGAGAAGGTCCGTCACCAGGCCCTCGAACGCGCCGAACGTCACCAGGCGATCGAAGCTGAGGTCGCGCACGGCGACTTCGGCGAACTGCACGGCGCGTCGCTCACGGTCGGCGCGGTTGTTGAGGATGCCGACCGTGGTGGTGTGCTCGGTGATGAACGGCTCCAGCTTGTCCATCGCCACCACCATCGACTCGCGGTCGTTGACGGCGAACAGGTTGGCCCAGGTGACGTGCTTGCCGAGGATCGACAGCTCTCTGGTGCGCAACACGCCGGGGTCCGGGGCGGCGCCCACCATGCCGTCCATGGCCGTCGAGCGTGGGATGCCCACCAGGTCGGCGACGGCAAGGCCGATGGCCACGTTCTCCTTGAAGGCGATGTAGTCGAAGCGGCCGAGGTCGGTGTCGCTGACGTCGTCCGGGTCGGCGTAGACGACCCTGGTCTGGCGGGCGGCGGCGACCTCCTCGATGATCGGGGTGATGGCCGGGTTGCGTTCGGCGGTCACCAGCACGCCGCGCCAGGGGCAGGTGTTCAGGAGGGAGCGGGCGATCTCGGGCAGCGTCTCGCCCATCACGTCCTGGTGGTCCTCGCGCACATTGGTCAACACGCCGATGTTGGAGCGCACGATCATCCGCTCGCTGACGTCCTGGTACTGGGGCTTGAGCGCCATGCACTCGATCACCATCGCATCCACGGAGCGGTCGACGTAGCGGCGGGTCACTTCGAGCTGCTCGAGGATGGTCGGCGCTGCCTTGCGCTCGATCGGCTCGTCGACTCCGAGGCGGTTGATCACGCAGGCGGCGGTCCCGGTGGACTTGCCGATGGTGACGAACCCGCCTTCGCGCAGCAGCCCGGCGACGATGCGCGTGACGGTGCTCTTGCCGCGAATGCCGTTCACATGGATGCGGTATGCCAGCCGATCCACCCGTCGGCGATGGCGAACGGACTCCAGCACCCAGCGGGCGAGGAGCGCGCCGCAGACGACGTACCCGCAGATCACAGCAATCGGCACGTGGAGATGATCGGCACGCTTAATACTTCCTTGAGGATTCTCACGTGCCGTGCTGTTGCATCACCCCAGGTGGTGGAGGGTTTCGTGGCGCAGCCGCGGTCCGAGGCGAGGTGAGGTTGCCGCCCCCGGTCGCGCGCCTCTAACATTGCAGGGTCCTGTGTGCCAGGTGTGCATGGGGCCCGCAGCAGAGTCGTAGAGGTAGACGCGTGCCCACTATTCAGCAGCTCGTCCGTCAAGGGCGCAGCACCAAGTTCTCGAAGACGAAGACGCCGGCCCTGAAGGGGTCGCCGCAGCGTCGTGGCGTGTGCACCCGCGTGTACACCAACACCCCGAAGAAGCCGAACTCGGCCCTGCGCAAGGTGGCTCGTGTCCGCCTCAGCAGCGGTGTCGAGGTCACGGCCTACATCCCGGGTGAGGGGCACAACCTGCAGGAGCACTCGATCGTGCTCGTGCGCGGTGGTCGCGTGCGCGACCTTCCCGGTGTGCGCTACAAGATCATCCGTGGCGCGCTCGATGCCGCCGGCGTGAAGAACCGTAAGCAGGCCCGCAGCCGTTATGGCGCGAAGGCCGCGAAGTAAGAGCAGCAAGGAAGCACCAAGATGCCCCGCAAAGGTCCCGCCCAGCGCCGTGAGCTCACTCCGGACCCCATCTACCGTTCGCTGCTGGTTACTCAGGTCGTCAACAAGGTCATGCTGCACGGCAAGCGTTCGCTCGCCGAGCGCATCGTGTACGACGCGCTGAAGATCGTCGAGACGAAGTCCGGCTCGGAGCCGGTGGCCCCGCTGAAGCGGGCCATCGACAACATCAAGCCGCCGCTGGAAGTGCGCAGCCGTCGCGGCGGTGGCGCCACCTACCAGGTGCCGGTCGAGGTGCGCCCCCGTCGCGCCAACACCCTGGCCGTCCGCTGGCTGGTGGACTTCAGCCGTGCCCGCCGCGAGAAGACGATGGCCGAGTGCCTGGCCGGCGAGCTGCTCGACGCCGCCAATGGCCTCGGCGCCAGCATCAAGAAGCGCGACGACATGCAGAAGATGGCCGACAGCAACCGCGCCTTCGCCCACTACCGCTGGTAGTGCCGTCGGGCGCTGCGGCCCGGCTCACCGAAGTGAACGAAACCCGCCCTCGCCGGGCGGGTTTCGTCGTTTTGACGCGATGTGGCAGGCGTTCGGGGTGTCGGGGCCCCACCTTCGGGGGTTCTCCCGATGCCCGGCGAGCGGGGCTCGGTGCACGATCGATGCATGACGACACGCACGACTGCACTGCTCACCGGGACGGCCCTTGGCGCCGGCCTGTTCCTCCTGCCCGCCACCCCGGCCCCGACCGCCCACGCCCAAGAGGCCCAGTGCCTGGTGTGGGGTGAGGACCGCGAGGAGGTGATCGACCCGGAATACGGGGCGGTGTGGGTGATCACGGCGTACTGCAAGCTGTGGGACGAGGGCGGCATCGGCGACTCGTCGAGTGGCGAACCCAAGGATGGTGAAGCGGAGCTGCCCAAGGGGGCCGCGCCGAACCCGAAGGACTTCGCCAGCCGGGAGGAGTACTGCGAGGCGGTGCTGACCCAACTGGAGGATCTGAAGACCCAGCTCGAGCAGGTGAGCCAGGGGATGCGGTGGGCGGAGGAGGACGTCGCCGCGGCGCAGAATGCGCTGCCGTCGGCGCAGCGGCGCCAGCAGGCCGCCCGCGACGCGTTGAGGGGGGCGATCGAGGTGACGGATCAGCGCCAGCTCGAGTACGCCTCGGCCAACGACGTCGACGAGTACAGCGAGGTCATCATGCGCAACGGCAACGAGGTGCTCGTGCAGCGGCGGATCAGCGTCGGCGAGGTGGACGCCGACCTGCCTGGTGGCAGCGTCCTGCTGGCGGCGATGGCGGTGGAGGCACGGGCGGAGAGCCTGGTGCGGTCCACGACCGCCGAGGTGAACCGCCTCAACAGCAACCTGGCCGACGCCCAGCAGCGCCACGAGATCCTGCGTCAGCGCCATGCGGACATGAGCCGGCAGATCGAGGAGCTCCAGGCCGAGTACGCCGCTTCCTGCAAGTAGGGTCTTGACAGTACATACCGAGTAGGTACATACTTGGTATGTATGGCTGTCCGAGAAGGTCTCCTGTCCCTGCTGGAAGGCGGGCCGCGCCACGGCTATCAGCTCAAGGCCGAGTTCGAGGCCGCCACCGGTGGTGTCTGGCCGCTCAACGTCGGCCAGGTGTACACCACGCTGGATCGCCTGGAGCGGGACGGCATGGTGCGGGCGCTGGAAGTGGCCGAGAGTTCCGGCCAGAAGCGCTACGAGCTCACGCTGGACGGTGTGGCCGAGTTGGGCGCGTGGTGGCAGGCGGTCCCTGTCGACGAGCCACCCCCGCGGGATGAACTGCTGCTCAAGGTGTTGATGGCCATCGGCCGTGGGCATGCCCACGGCCTGGCCGTCGTCACCCATCAGCGCACCGTGCTGCTGGCCATGCTGGCCAGGGCACGGCGCCAGCCGGTGGCCGAGGGGCTGTCGGCTCGGCTGGTGGCGGAGGCGGTGGCCGCCCGCGCGGAGGCAGATCTCAGATGGCTCGAGACGTGCGAGCGCCTGGTGCTCGCCGCAAAGGAGGACGCATGACGGCGGCAGCGGTGGAGTTCCAGCAGGTGGTGAAGCAGTTCGGCAGTGGCCCGACGGCTGTGACCGCGCTCGCCGGGGTGGACCTGCGTGTGGAGACGGCGAGCTTCCTGGCGGTGATGGGCCCGAGCGGCTGTGGCAAGAGCACACTCCTGCACCTGGCAGCGGCGCTGGACGACCCGACGGCAGGGTCCGTTCGAGTGGGCGGCCGGGAGCTCGCCGGCCTGTCGATGGAGGGCCGGGCGCAGGTCCGCCGGGACACGGTGGGTCTGGTGTTCCAGCGCCTCAACCTCATCGCCTCGCTCACCGCCAAGGAGAACGTGGCCCTCCCGTTGGAGCTGGACGGGGTGCGGCCGAAGGTGGCGCGTGCCGCCGCTGCGGACGCGCTGGCACGTGTCGGCCTGCGGGATTCACTGGATCGCTACCCGGACCACTTCTCGGGTGGTCAGCAGCAGCGCATCGCCGTCGCCAGGGCCTTGGTCGGGTCGAGGTCGGTGCTGCTCGCCGACGAGCCCACCGCCGCGCTGGACACCCGCTCTGCGGACGACATCGTCGAGCTGCTCGCCTCACTGCCGGCGTCCTCGGGAACGACGGTCGTCCTGGTCACCCACGACCCGCGGCTGGCCAGTTGGGCACAGCGGACGGTCTTCCTGCGCGACGGCGTGGTGGTGGACGACACGGCCCGCCTGGAGGCCACGGCATGAGCCTGCTCGTCGCGGCCCGCCTGGCCCGGCGCGAGGTACGCCGCCGGCCCGTGCGCACCCTGCTGGTCGTGGCTCTGGTGGCCGTGCCGGTGGCCGCCGGCATGCTGGCAGCGATCGCCTACCGGGCGGATCACGCGGAGCACCCGTTCCGTGTCGGCAACGCCACCTTCGCTGTCCACGTCAGCGCCCTGGCGCCGGGGCTGGAACCGGGCGACGTGGTGCAGGCCGATGGCGCAGCCGAGAGCGGCTGGGACGCCCAGCTGCCGTTCCGCCGCGAAGGTGGTGGGCGGGTGCAGGCGTCGGTCACGACGGTGGACTGGGCGTCTTCGTTGCTCCGCTCCGCGGTGCGTTTCGACTCCGGCGGCGCGCCGCAGGGCGCGAGCGAGGTGTTCCTCGGCCGCGATCTGGCCGCTCACCTTGGCGTGACCACGGGCGACGTGGTCCGCTTCGAAGTCCCTGCTGTCGAATTGACCGTGGCCGGTGTGGGGGCCATCGACGGCCGCGACGCCGACGTGATGTGGTGGCCTGGGCTGGATGTGTCGCTGGTGGAGCGATCGGGGCTGACCGCGTCGGTGTACAGCGCCGCGCGGATCGAAGTCGACGAGGGCGGCTGGAGGTCGATGTGGACCGAGTCTGGCGCACCACCTCGGCCCGCCGACCCGCAAGAGCTGCTGCTCGGGTGGTTGGGGCTGGTCCTGGTGCTCGGCGTCACCGGCATCGTCGTGGCGGCAGCGTTCGCCGTCACCGGCCGGCGCCAGCTGGTGACGATCGGCCTGTTGTCCGCCAATGGGGCACGAGCGGCCACGTTGCGCGCCCTGCTGGCGCTGCAGGGCGCGGTCACCGGGCTGATCGGCGGTCTGCTGGGTGTCGGCGCGGGGTACGGAGTGGCCGTCGTCATCCGCCGGCACCTGCGCGCCGCGCCATGGGAGGCATTTCGGGTGGGCGACGCCGCCGTCCTGCTGCTGACCGCGGTGGGGGTTGCCGCCGGCGCATCCTTGCTGCCGGTGCGCGCGTTGGCCACCGCCCCGGTGCTGGACTCGTTGGCCGGGCGGGCACCGGTGCCGCAGGCGAAGGCGAGCAGCGTGGTGAAGGGCGTCGGTGTGTTCGCCGTCGGCCTTGCAGTCATCTACGTGGTGTTGAACAACTCGTGGTCGAGGGGGCAGGGTGGCACGGAGCGCACCCTTCTGGTGATGGCCAGCGCGCTGGCGATGCTGGCCGGGATCTGCATGGTCGCCCCGGCAGCGATCGCAGCCACTGCGGCAGCCGGCAGCCTTCTGCCGGGCACGGCGCGGATGGCGTTGCGCGGCCTCGGCCGTCATCGCACCCGAAGTGCCGCGCTGCTGGCGGCCGTCACGGTGGTGGTGGCCGCCGGCGTGGTAGCGGGAGTGGCGACGGAGGATGCCTTCGCGGACGATTGGGCGCCCGTGGCGCGGCCGCAGCGGCAGGTGGTGCTGTTCTCGGCTTACGACACGGTGGCCGTCACCCAGGACGGGTACACCTACGAGACGGCGGGGCAGCCGGTGGACCTGCCGGCCGAGGTGCGCCGCGATGTGGATGCCGCCCTCCGCCCGGCCGAATGGGTGGAGGTGACCATGGGCGACTTCGGCATCGTCGCCACCGACGAGGTGCTGGACGCGCTGGCGTTCACCGCGGACCAACGGGCCGAACTGGCCCAACGCTTTGCGGCGACACCAGAGGTCTGGGTGGAGCGCAACCACGATGGTGGGAACGTGATGGACAACCCGGCGCTGCCGATGGCGCAGATCACCCTGCTGTCCCCGGCCTCGCTCGAGGAGCCCGGGCGGGTGAGGGCGAAGGGCGCCTTGGCCGTCTACCTGCACCCGCTGACGGCCGAGGAGGTCGCGGAACTGACGGCTGCCGCCGGCTGGTGGGGTTCCTCCTGGGTCGGTGACGCAGGGGCGGCAATCCAGCTCGATATCGAGTCACCGGACGGCGGCCGGCATATCTCCGGGGGCACGGTGCGTTGGCTGGTGATCAACGGGGTGCTGCTGCTCGTGTCACTGGTGCTCGTCATCGGGCTCGCACTGTGGGCCGCCGAGGGGAGGACCGAACGCGACCAGCTGATCGCCGCCGGTGCCGGGCCGCGCCGGCTGGCTGCGCTCGACGCGGTGCGGGCCGGCGTGCTGTCGGCCTTGGGCGTGGCCGCGGGCGTGGCGCTCGGTTGGCTGGTCGTGCGGGTGGTTGGCCACGCCGTGCGTGATGTGGTGCGCTTCCCGACCGTCGTGGTCGTGGGCCTGGCAGGGATCCCCCTCCTGCTGACGGCCGCCGTCTGGATCGGCGGCTGGCTGGTCGGGGCGCAGCGGGTGGCGGTGCGCACCGCGGGAGCCGACTTCGACTGAGCACCGCGGTTGTGGCGGCCGCCTCCCGCGTGGTCGGCTCGGCACCCCGGCGACGACTCAGCGCGGCAGCAGCGGCTTGCTCATCGTGTAGCTGTGCGGCACACCGACGTACTCGCCCCAGGGTTCGCACGGCTGGAACCCGAAGCGGCGGTACAGGCCCACTGCGGCGGTGAGGTACTCGCCGGTCTCCAGGCGCAGCTCGGTGATGCCGTGGTGCCGGGCGCCGGCCTCCAGGGAGGCAAGTACGGCGGCCCCGAGGCGTAACCCCCGCGCCTCGGGGTCGGCCCACATCCGCTTCACCTCGGCGGTGCCCGGGCGCTGGGCGACGTCGTCGATGCGCCGCCATGCGCCGCACGCCCGCGGCTGGCCGTCCAGCCACGCCACCACGAACGCGCCGTTGTCCTCGCTGACATGCTCCGCGGCGACATGGAAGAAGTTCGTGCCACCGTCGGGGGTGGCGGCGCGCAGCTCGTCGTTCAGCCGCTGCAGCATCGCCTGCACCACGGGGTCGTCCAGCTCGTGGCGGCGCAGCAGCAACTGGGGCTGGCTGGTGGAGGTGCGGAACGCGTACGGCGACGGGCCGAACTCCTGCAGGAACGCCAACCGGGTCATGCACTCGTCCATCGTCGGGATCTCGCCCGCCGGCACCCACCACATCACCTGTGCGGACTCCACGAACCAGTCGGCGCGACGGCGGAAGGTGTCCAGATGGATGCCCTTGTAGACATAGTCCCGCAGGTGCGCGGGGCTCGCCCAGACGGACGCGTTCACCAACACGAGCGGGTCGACGTACGGCGCGTCGTTGACGTCGCGCGAGTCGATCCCGTGGCGCCACACGAACCCCGGGCTGGCCTCGGCGGCGGCGTTCACCCCGTCCAGCAGAGCGATGAACGAGACGTTGTCGTCGTGATCCAGCGGGTGGCGCAGGGTGGCGGTGTTGAACTGGGCAAGGTGAGCCTGCACACCCGGCAGGGTACCGCTGAGGGGCCCGCCACTAGCGTGAGCCTGCACGAGAACGGAGCAGTCCACATGACCGGTCACCACGAGCCGACACCCGAGGAACTGGACGGCATCGACCCGCACGTGTACCACCGGCGGTGGGGCATTCTCGCCACGATGTGCCTCAGCCTGGTGCTGATCGTGGCCACCGTCAGCTCGGTGAACGTGGCCATCCCGTTCCTCGCCAAGTCCTCCCTGGCGCCCACCGACACCCAGATCCTGTGGATCATCGACGCCTACGCCCTGGTGTTCGCCGCCTTCCTCCTGCCGGCGGGCGCGTTGGGCGACCGCTTCGGCCGCAAGGGGGCGCTGCTCGGCGGGCTGGCGGTGTTCGCCGCGGCCTCAGTGGCTAGCGCGTTCATGACCAGCGCGGTGGCACTGATCATCTGCCGGGCAGTGATGGGCATCGGCGCGGCATTCATCATGCCGAGCACGCTCAGCCTGCTGCAGTCGTCGTTCCCGCGCCGCGAGCGGCCGAAGGCGATTGCCACATGGGCCGGGTTCGCCGGCGCCGGTGCCGCCATCGGCCCGGTGCTCGGCGGCGCGCTGCTGGAGCACTACTGGTACGGCGCGGTCTTCCTCGTGTCCGCCCCGATCGCCGCGGTGGCGTTCATCGCCTCGGCGGTGCTGGCACCGGCGTCGCGCGAGACCACCGCGCACCGGCTGGACTTCGGCGGCGCCGCGCTGTCGGTGCTCGGCTTCGCCGCGCTGCTGTTCGCCATCATCGAGGGGCCGGAGCGCGGCTGGACCGACACGCTGGTGGTCGGCGGCTTCGCCGTGGCGGTGGCTGCCCTCACCGGGTTCTTCGCGGTGGAGCAGCGGGTCGCCGAACCGATGCTCGACCTGAAGTTCTTCCGCGCCCCCCGGTTCGCGATGGGGTGCTTCGGCATCAGCATCACGTTCTTCGCGATGTTCGCGATGTTCTTCGTGCTCACCCAGTACCTGCAGTACGTGAAGGGCTACTCGCCCTTCGCCGCCGGCATCCGCGGCCTGCCGTCCGCGGTGACGATGGTGATCGTGTCGCCGCGGGCGCCGCGATTGGTGGCGCGCATCGGTCTGGCGCGGGCTGTGCCGCTGGGCATGCTGCTGGTGGCCACGGGGCTCACCCTGCTGTCGCTGGCGGAGCGCGACACGCCCTACTGGTGGGTGGCGCTGTGCCTGGTGGTCACCGCCGGCGGGATGGGCACGGTGATGCCCTCGCTGAGCACGGGCATCATGGCCAGCGTGCCGATGAACAAGGCCGGCGTGGGGTCGGCCGTGAACGACACGACCCGCGAGGTGGGTGGCGCCATCGGCCTGGCCGTGGTCGGGTCGGTGGTCACGAGCATCTACCGTGATCACGCCGCGCCTGCGCTGGCCGGGCTGCCGGCGGAGCTGCAGGAGGTGGCCCGGCACAATGTCGGCAAGGCGTTCGCCGTGGCCGGGCAGCTGCAGCAGGAGAACCCGCAGGCCGCCGCCGTGCTGCGCGAGGCCGTGCGTCAGGCGTTCGTCGACGGCATGCACGTCGGCTTGCGCGTTGCGGCTGCGCTGGCCGTGGCGGGCGCCGTGGTGGTTGGCGTGCGCTTGCGTGGAGTGTCCGCGGCGACCGACGGCCCTCACTGACACACCGGGCTGCCGGGCTGCCGGGTTGGTCGGACCCTGGGCAGCGCTCGGTTCACGCGCCGTGGAGCACGTTCTCCTTCGGCTCCTTGCGGTGCCGCAGCCAGCGAACGAGCTCGATGATCAGGTTGATGCCGATGGCGGTGCCGAACGCCACCCAGAAAGCCGTCTGGTGATCGTCCTTGAACGGCTGGCCGACGATGAACGCCAGGCCGGCGGCGTAGGTGGCCCAGATCGTGCCGGCGATGGCCACCCAGCGCACGAACCACCAGCGCGGCTGCCGGGTGATGCCGCTGGAGATCGTCAGCGCCGTGCGGCCGCCGGGGATGAAGCGGGCGGTGATCAGCAAAGGGCCGCCGCGGGAGCGGATCTGGTCCGCCGCCCAGCGCAGGCGGCGCGCCAGCTTCGGTTTGTGTTCGGCCCGGCGGTGGAACCAGCCACTCCAGTGATGGCCGATGGCGTATGCCGTGTTGTCGCCGAGAAAGGCGCCCACGGCGCCGACCGCGATGACCATCCACAGCGCGTACGGAGCGCTGTTGGTGGCGACGGCCACGCCGCCGATGATGACCGACGTCTCGCTCGGCACGGCGGGGATGACGGAGTCCAGGTAGGCGATGAGGAAGATGGCGCCAAGGAACCACCAGTGGCTGGACCATTCGTCGAGCTTGTCGGTGATGTCGCTGATGATGCCCGTGGGGGCGGGCGCGGCGGCCACGAACGCGGCGAGGGCGGGCATGGGCCGAGGCTAACCGGTGAGCCGTTTACGCAGGCGCCGCGCCAGGCTCGTGGCGCCCATCGCCGTGCCGGTGGTGACGGTGAGGTGGCCCATCTTGCGGCCGGGCCGGGCCTCCGCCTTGCCGTACAGATGGAGGTGGGCGGAGGGTTCCGCCAGCGCTTCGGCCCAGCGCGGCTCTCCATCTGCCCACAGGTCGCCGAGCAGGTTCACCATGGCCACCCCGGGCACCTGCAGCTTGGTGGGCCCGAGGGCCAACCCGCACACGGCTCGCACCTGCTGCTCGAACTGGCTGGTGAGGCAGGCGTCCAGTGTGTAGTGGCCGGTGTTGTGCGGGCGCGGTGCCAGCTCGTTCACCAGCACGTCGTTGCCGACGACGAACATCTCCACACCCATCACCCCGACGAAGCCGAGCTCCTCGGCGATGTAGGTGCACAGCTCGGCGGCGTCATCGTTGGCCTCTTTGGGTACATGTGCGGGCACGCTCGTGGTGTCGAGGATGCCGTGCACATGCTGGTTCTGTGCCAGCGGGTAGCAGGCAGTGCGGCCGTCCGCCGTTCGCGCCAGCACCATCGACAGCTCACGGGTGAGGAACAGGCGCTGCTCCAGCACGCAGGGCACCTCACCCAGCTGTGCCCAGGCGGCGGCGAGGTCGGCGTGGGTGGTGACCCGCACCTGACCCTTGCCGTCGTACCCCAGGCGCGCGGTCTTGAGGACGGCCGGGAAGGTGAGGTCGGTGGCGGCCGCGGCCACGTCCGCGGCGGAACGAATCGGCAGGTACGGGCAGACACCGACCCCGATGTCGTCGAGGAAGGCCTTCTCCGCGATGCGGTCCTGGCAGATGCCGATGGCATGGGGGGACGGTCGCAGCGGCACGCTGGGTTCGATGGCCCGCAACGCCTCGGCCGGCGCGTTCTCGAACTCGGTGGTGATGACAGCGCAGGTGGCGGCCATCTGGGCCAGTGCCGCGGGGTCGTCGTAGGCGGCCACGAGGTGCACATCCGCGAGCGCACCCGCGGGCGCGTGAGGGTCGGGTTCGAGCACGGTGGTGCGGTAGCCCATCGTGCGTGCGGCCATCACGAAGTAGCGGCCGAGCTGGCCGCCACCGAGGATGCCGAGCATCGCCGGTGGGGTGATCATCAGGGCGTGGGCCGGCTCTGTCATGCCGGGGGCAGGGTGCTGGTCGCGGCGTCGTGGTGACGGCGGCTGCGGTACTCGGCGAGTGCGGCGGCCAGGGTGGCGTCGCCCGCGGCCAGCAGCGCCACGGCGAACAACGCGGCATTGGTGGCGCCGGCCTCGCCGATGGCGAACGTGGCCACCGGCACGCCGGCGGGCATCTGCACGATGCTGTACAGGCTGTCCTGGCCGCTGAGGTGGCGGCTGGGCACCGGCACCCCCAGCACGGGCACCGTGGTCTTCGCCGCCAGCATGCCGGGGAGATGCGCTGCGCCGCCGGCGCCGGCAATGATGGCCCGGTAGCCGCTGGCCGCAGCGGCCTCGGCGAAGGCGAACATCTCGTCCGGCATGCGGTGCGCGCTGAGCACCTGGGTGTGATGCGGCACGCCGAACTGTTGCAGGACGTCCACCGCCGGCTTCATCGTCGGCCAATCGCTGGCCGACCCCATCACGACGGCGACCAGGGGAGCACTCATCCCCCCAGTCTGCCGTACTGCCGCCCTGCCCCACCCCTCCCAAGTCCTCCCAAGTCCTCCCAAGTCCTCCCAAGTTGGCGTTGGGGCGGCACTGGACGCGGCCCGAGCGCCAACGTGCCCGGTCTCCTGCTCAAGTTGGCGGTAGCGCCGCGTGTGGCACGGCGCCAGCGCCAAGTTGGGCGAGGGTTCGTTGCCGCCGTCGCGCCAGTTCGACGATGGTGGCGACAACCTGCGCCAGGTCGTCGCGGATCTGAGCTGTCGCAATGCGGAGGACCTCGCCGCCGCGGAGGCGGATCTCCAGGTCGCGGGCCTTGTCGTAGTTGCTCCGCTCGACGGGTGCGTGCCAGGTGGGATGGTCGACCTCGACGTAGAACGCCCACTCCGGTACGCCGAGGTCGGGATGGACCGGCCCTCCCCTCGACAGCCGCACGGGTGGATGGCGGACGAACTGGGTGAGGCCGGCCCGGTGCAACGCCTCGAGGAGGACGACCTCCTCATCCGAGTCGGCGGCCTTGCCGACCGTCGACCGGGCGCCGATCACCCGCAACGCCTTCCAGCTTCCGGGGCGACCTCGATGGGCGATCTCCTGCGTGCGTTCCACCAGTTCTTCGTGGGTGGCCATGCCGTCGGCGATGATCTGCTCGGCGACCGAGCGGAGCGCCACGTCGTTGAGGTGACGGGCAAGGTCGAACCAGGTCTGCACGGCGTCGGTGTGGCGAATGCCATCGTCGCGGTCGACGATGTGGTCGGTGAGGTCGAGGCGGGTGCGGTGCACCTTCACCGACGGCCCAACCGGCTTCGCCGTACGCCCCGTGACGACGTGGAGGAACGCCGACCCGCAACGGCGCCACGACATCAGCGTGCCGGCGGTGAGGCAGCTCATCGCCAAGCTGGCGTCGGCCGCGCAGACGGCGCGGCAGCGGCCATGAAAGTCGAGCGGCGTGGAGGCGAGTTGGTAGACGGACTCGAAGTGAGGAATCAGCAACTTGCGCCGTACGAGGTAGGCGCGTTGGTCGGCAGAGATTCCGAGTTCGTGGAGCTCGCTGCCGCTGGCAATGCCGTGATGGTCGTGAAACCAGTCGGCCACGGAACGGTCGAAGAAGGACATGGGCTTCCCCCTGAGGATTCG
This sequence comes from Actinomycetota bacterium, assembly GCA_052034175.1. Taxonomy (GTDB): domain Bacteria; phylum Actinomycetota; class Acidimicrobiia; order Acidimicrobiales; family Ilumatobacteraceae; genus UBA668. Next base: position 10,838 of record JBPOIX010000078.1, on the reverse strand, counting down.
GATGTGCGTGGGGGAAGCCATTCGGGAACATATCCGGGCCACGCCGCCGCTCCACCCGTCTCTCCAAGTTGGCGCTCGGGCCGGGTGCGGCACCGTCCTACCGCCAACTTGGAGTGTGCCGGGTCGGTGCGACGTCAAAGTTGGCGCTCGGGCCGGCTGTGGCACCGTCCTACCGCCAACTTGGGGTGTGCCGGGTCGGTGCCAAGTCGATGTTGGCGCTGCGGCCGGGTGTGGCGCGGTGCTACCGCCAACTTGGTGGGTAGGGGGAGGGCGGCGTCAGACGGTGGCGCCGGCGCGTTCGCCGTCGACGATGGCCGCGTGCGCACGCCGCGGCGCCACGCAGTCCCCTGCGCGGCTGACGCTGACGCCGGCGGCCTTGAGGTCGCGGTACAGCCACTCCACCGGGCTCGGCGGTACGGCCAGCACCACCCAGTCCGCCTGACGGGTCTGGTTGACGCCGGTGGGGTGGTGCAGCAGGGTCAACTCGCCCTCGGCGTTGAGGCCCATCGGCACGAGGTCGGTGGACTGCACGATGCCCTTGGCGTGGGCGCGCATCCACCAGTTCTCCATGTCCAGGGTGATGCCGAGGTCCTGCCCCACGACCATGCCGGGCGTGACGATCTCCACGGTGCACCCGCGGTCGGCCAGCACCTCGGCGACGGACGTTGCGTGGTGGAAGCCGATCTCGTCCACCACCACGACGGACTGCCCGGGCTGCGGCCCACCCTCCGCCGCCGACCCGTCGAGCACCTGGCGAACGTCGGCCACGCGAACCACGTCGCCACCCACCCACCAGGGGCGGGAGGGTTCGGCGCCCATGGCGACGATCACATGGTCCGGCCGGCGTTCTTCCACCAGGCCCGGCCACACGCCTACGCCGTACTCGATCGCCACACCGAGGCGACGGCACTCGTTCACCTGGTTGCGGATCATGTCGCCGAACTCGGCCCGGTTGGGCACGCTGGCGGCGATGCGCACCTGGCCGCCGGGCTCGCTGTCCTTCTCGCACACGGTGACCCGATGGCCGTTGCGTGCCGCGGCGATGGCCGCCTGCAGCCCTGCCGGCCCGGCGCCGACCACCATCACCTGCTTCGGTTTCGGCGCCATGCGCACAGTGCCCACCGAGCCGGCTTCGCGCCCGGTGCGTGGGTTCTCGATGCAGCCCAGCCAGCGGTTGAGGCCCATCCGGCCGACGCACTCCTGGTTGCACGACAGGCAGAGACGGATGTCGTCGGTGAGGCCGAGGCGTGCCTTGGCCGCGAAGTCCGGGTCGGCGATCTGGCCGCGCACCACACCCACCAGGTCGCAGTGGCCCTCGGCCAGGGCGCGCTCGGCCTGCAGGGGGTCCTTGAAGCGGCCGACCCCGATGACCGGCAGGTCGATGGCCTTGCGGAAGGCGGAGGGGATGAACAGCGCGTACCCGGGCGGGATGTGCATGCTGGCTTCGATCATGAACAGGCTGGCGGTGGCCACGCCGATCGAGGTGTTCACATAGTCCACTTGCCCGGTGGCCTCGGCGATCTCGGCGATGCGCACCGCGTCGTCGATGGTGGTGCCGCCGTCGATCAGTTCGTCGCCGCAGATGCGCACGCCGAGGGCCATCCGGTTGCCGATCACCTCTCGCACCGCGGCCACGATCTCCACCAGCAGGCGGGCACGGTTCTCGATGCTGCCGCCGTACTCGTCGGTGCGGTGGTTGGTGGCGGGGGAGAGGAAGCCACGCACGATCGACGAGTGCGAGCACTGCAGTTCGATGCCGTCGAAGCCGCCCTCGGCGCAGTGCTCGGCCACGAGGGCGTAGCCGGCGACGATCTCGTCGATCTCGGCGTGGGTGACGGCTTTTGGTACCTCGCGGAACAGTGGGTCGGCGACGGCCGACGGCGCCCACACCGGGAGGCGGGAGAACATGCTCGAGGCCTGGCCGCCGTTGTGGTTGATCTGGGCGAAGATCGGCACCCCGTGGCGGTGGACGGCCTGTGTCATGGCCTTGTAGCCCGGGATGACGTCGCGGTGGAAGCCGTGGATCAGCTTCTCGTACGGCCAGTCCGTCGGGTGGGTGCTGTGCTCCTCGGTGATGATCAGCCCGGCGCCACCCTGTGCCCGGGCCGCGTAGTAGGCGGCGTGCTGCTCGGTGGGTTTGCCGTCGCGGGCGTAGTTCGTGAGGTGGGCGGAGAAGACGATGCGGTTGCGCGTGGCCACGGGCCCCAACTGCAGGGGAGTCCACAGGTACCGGTACGCCATGTGCCCAATCTACGCAGGGCGCCCCACGGGTCAGGACTCGTAGCAGCGGAACATCAGGTAGGTCAGCAACAGCGCGTCCGCGGCCAACAGGGTCAGCCCGACCTTGATCAGCGTGCCTCCCGGGTGCTTCGCGGCCCACACCTTCAGCCGGTACTCGAGGAACTGGTAGGCGAAGGTGACTGCGGCGACGAGCACCGTCACATGGAGCAGCGCGGCGAGGGCGACCCCGACGACGGCGCCGGCCGTTCGGGTGCCTTTCGGCCAGAGTGGCGCAAGCACGAGGGGGATGGCCACGGCCATCAGGCCGCCGTACAGCAGCTCCCACTTCCAGTCGCGCTCCCACATCCACGGCAGCCAGTTGCCCTGGTCGAAGAGGTCCAGCGTGGCGAACCAGCCGAGCACGAGAACGGCAAGGAGGCCGGCGTAGCCGGGCACGGCCTTCCACCGCGCGGCCTTCCACGCGGTGGGGACGGTGACTGCGCTCCACACCATCCAACGGCGAAGCCACGGCGTGCCGAGGTCCGCCATCGCATCGCGGAAGACGCGGTCGGCCTCGAGTTGGGTGACCGTGAGGGCGGAGGGCTCCCAGTCGGGTTGCGGCGGCTCGCTGAACGGTGGGGTGAGCGCATCGTGCACCAGCGCCGCCGCGAGGTGACTGCCGGTGCGCGGCACCAGCCAGGTCAGCAGATCGGGCACGGAGGTGAGGTCCGTGGTGAACTTCTCGCGGTCGCGTGGCACCGTGATGACGCCGAGGTGACGGTCGTCGTAGGCGATGCGTTCCTCCATGAACCAGCACTCGCTCGCGGCATCCGGTGCGTGGCGCAACACGACTTGCATCGGCTCGCCCGGCTTGTCCGGGTTGCTGAACCGGCTGGCCTGCTGAGCGATCGGCTTCAGTTCCATGGGCCATCCTCGCGCAGCCCAGCGCAGCGAGTGCGCAGACCACACCGGACTCCGCCACGCCGCACGCGCGCTCGCACGCCTAACGTTGGCCCATGCAGGAACTCCGAGAAAAAGTCGCCGTGGTCACCGGGGGCGCCAGCGGCATCGGCCGGGCGCTCGCCCACGCGTTCGCGGCCGAGGGCATGAAGGTGGTGCTCGCCGATGTCGACGAGGTGCGCATGCGCGCCGTCGAGGCAGAGCTCGCCGAGGGTGGCACCGAGGTGCTGCCGGTGGTGTGCGACACCTCGCTCGAAGCCAGCGTGCAGGCGCTGGCAGCCGCCACGCTCGAACGCTTCGGTGCGGCGCACGTGTTGTGCAACAACGCCGGCGTCATCGGCAAGGGCGACCCGTGGACTGCGCCCATGAGCTCGTGGGAGTGGGTGGTCGGCATCAACCTCTACGGCGTCATCCACGGCATCCGCGCCTTCCTGCCGATCATGCAGGAGCAAGGCGAGGGCCACATCGTCAACACGGCGTCGATGGCGGGCCTCATCGCCCTTCCGGCGGCCGCGCCGTACAACGTCACCAAGCACGGCGTGGTGGCGCTCAGCGAGGGCCTCTACCTGGAGCTCAAGTCGTCCGGCTCGCCCGTCCGCGTCAGCGCCCTGTGCCCGTCGTTCGTGAAGACGAACCTGGTGGACGGCCAGCAGTGGCAGGAGCGCCTCGGTGCGGAACCGGGCGCCAACGCCACGCCGGTCGGGCAGATGATCGACCAGCTGCTGAAGGATGGTGTCGATGGCGGCATCGACCCGGCGGAGGTGGCCACCCAGGTGGTGGCCGCGATCAAGGCCGAGCAGTTCTGGATCCTCACCCACCCGGAGGAGTCCTTCCGCCCGGTGGAGCGCATGCAGCGCGCCGCCGCCCAGGAGAACCCGGGCTGACGGCGCGCCATGCGGCACCGGCCACTGTGGCGATCAGTAGTGGTAGTGCTCGTAGGGGTCGTAACCGCCGCCCCCACCGCCGCCGCCCCACGACGACGTCTCCCAGCCGATGTCGTAGGCGAAGTCCCACGACGACTCGATGCCGCCGCCGTAGAACCAGTCCTGGTCCTGATACGGGTCGCACACGATCAGCTGCCAACTGCACGGGTCGGTGTAGTTGATGCTGCCGGCGGAGTAGTCGCTGAAGCCTTCTTCGCCCTCCGAGCCACCGTCGCCCTCGGCCCCACCGTCGGCCACCCAGTCGTCGTTGAACTCGTAGTCATTCGGTGCGTAGCTCCACTCGTCGTCGATCACCGAGTAGTCCACCCAGTAGTCGTAGCCGTAGTCGTCGTAGTACCAGTAGTCGTCGTAGTTGTACCAACCCCACACGTTCTCCCACGCCTCACCGGAGGTGATGCCGTAGCTCTGCAGGATCTCCGCGGCGCGGGTGGCGTCGATCTGGCCGGTCTCCAAGAGGTCGCTGACGATCTGCTCGATGGAGAACTGGAGCATGGCCTGTTCCTGCGCGCTCTGGTAGGCGTCCGCACCGAACGTCTCCACCGCCCAGGCGTACAGGTCGGCCATCGATTCGCAGACGCTGCGCAGGGTGCGGCCGGAGCACTCGGCGTACATGTCGTTGCGGAAGTTGGTGTCGCAGAACTGTTGGCCGTTGCCGTAGCTGGCGTAGCAGTTGTCGTGGTTGTTGCACGCGTTCGTGAAGTTGAACACGCCGGAGATGCTGTTCGGCACGAGCGCCGCGCTGACACCACCTTCCGCGCCGCAGCCGTTGGCCGCGGACACGGTGGGAATGGACGTCACCGGGGCGATCACGACAAGTCCTCCGGCCGCCAGTGTGGTCGAGAGGGCTCGTGCGAGGGAGCGGCGGAATCGGGTCATGTGGTTCCTTCCTGAGCGGTAGAGGCCCCCCGTTCATGCGGTGCCCGGCATCGCGCGACCTCGCCAGTAACCTTGCCGCGTGCTGACGATCAGGTGCCAGGGAGAGATCGTCGAGTTCGTCGCACGTTCTCGTCAGGACGACCGCGGGGAGCGGACAACATGACGGAGCGTGGGCAGGCCGGGCGGTCTCGCCGGGGCACCAAGACGTCGGCGTTCGGGGTGGGCAAGCGTGAGGGGCACGACTCCTCGGCGTTCTACGAACGTTTCCACGCGCCGGCCATCAGCGACGACGAAGCCATCAACCCGCCGGCGTTCGTGGACGACATCGTGGTGGGCGATGCGCGGGACATGCACCGCGTCGCCGATGCCTCGGTGGCGCTGGTGGTCACCTCGCCGCCCTACTTCGCCGGCAAGGCCTACGAGGAGGCCATGGGGCACGGCCACATCCCGGCCAACTATGTCGAGTACCTGCAGATGCTGCGCGACGTGTTCGCCGAATGCGTGCGCGTGCTGCAGCCGGGCGGCCGGATCGCGGTGAACGTGGCCAACCTCGGGCGCCGCCCGTACCGCTCGCTGGCGGCCGACGTCACCACCATCCTGCAGGACGACCTGCGCTTGCTGTTGCGCGGCGAAGTGGTGTGGGTGAAGCAGCGGGGCGCCGCGGGCAACTGTGCGTGGGGCTCGTTCCAGCGCCCTGCCAACCCCGTGCTGCGCGACCTGACGGAGAGGGTGATCATCGCCTCCAAGGGCCGTTTCGACCGTGCGGTCGAGGTGAAGAAGCGCGCCGCGGGCGGGCTGCCCGCGGTGAGCACGATGTCGCGCGACGAGTTCATGGAAGTGACGGTCGACGTCTGGGAGATCCCGCCGGAGAGCGCCGCGCGGGTGGGGCATCCGGCGCCGTTCCCGATCGCGCTCCCCGAGCGCCTGATCCACATGAACACCTACGAGGGTGAGCTCGTGCTCGACCCGTTCATGGGCTCGGGCAGCACTGCGGTGGCGGCCGTGCGCACCGGCCGCCACTTCGCCGGCTACGACACCGACGCCGGGTACGCCGCGGCCGCGCTGCGGCGGGTGGCGGGCGAGCGGGTGGTGCCGCAGGTGAAGTTGCCGGCGATCGCCCGTCGCGATGGCGACCCGGTGGCCACCGGGTGGTCGTCGAAGGAGCTGGCGAAAGCGGTGCTGGCCGAGGCCGGGTTCACCGCCATCAACGACAAGGCCGTCGTGGTGACGGGCGTGCAGCCGACGTTGTCGGCGGTGGACGCCAAGGGGCGCCGCTGGTGGTTCGAGGTGGCCGGTGGGCGTACATCGAACCGGCCCGGCGCGCAGCGTGTGGAACTGCTGTGGCGGGCCATCGCCAAGGGCGCGGTGGTGCAGGCCGCCGACCCCAAGGCGCGCTACGGCGTGCTGACGGTGGGCCTGCCGACCGCTGCCGCGGGCGGGAAGGCGCTGGCTGCAGTGACAGGCCCGAAGCACCCTGTGGCGGTGGTGCTGGACCTGCTGGCCTCGGACGCCGCTGCCCGCCTGCGCACCGTCGCCCGCTGACGCCGACTGGCGCGGCTGCCCCGCCTTGACCCGCTCTGGCTCGCTCTGACCCGCTTCTAGAAGAGCTGGGTGATGGTGTGGATCAGGAGGCCTGCCAGGCCGCCGACGAGGGTGCCATTGATGCGAATGAATTGCAGGTCGCGGCCGACTTGCAGCTCCAGCCGTTCGGCGGTGGCCTTGCCGTCCCACTTGGCGACGGTGGAGGAGATGATCTCGGCGACCTCGCCGCGGTAGTGGTCCACCACGTAGCCGGCGGCCCGGCGCACCCAGTCGTCCACCTTCGCCTGGAGCTCGGGTTCGCTGGCCAGGCGGCCGCCGAGGCGGGCCAGGGATGCGTCCAGGCGGGCACGCAACTCGCTGTCCGGGTCGGCGGTGGCGGCCAGGGTGGTGCGCTTCACCTCGCCCCACAGGCTCTCCAGCCATGCTCGCACGTCTTGATGCGCAAGCAGCTCCTGCTTCAGCTCCTCGCCCTTGGCCAGCAGGTCGGGGTCGGCGCGCAGGCGGACGGCGAAGGCGGCCACGCGAGCGTCGATCGAGCGCCGCACCTCATGGTCCGGCGCAGCGCCCACGTCGCCGAGGAAGCGGTGCACCGCGGTGTAGATCTTGTCGAAGATGCGGTCGTCGATCGGCTCGGGAATCCACCACGGGGACTCGCTGGCCAGGCGCTCGCGGAACGTGCCACGGTTGTCGTCGAGGAAGCCGGCCAGGCCGGTGAGCACGGCGTCCAGCAGCCGTTGGTGGTGCCCGCCTTCCATCGCCAGGTCGATGGCCCGGCCCAACAGCGGGGCCACCGGCGTGGTGCGCACCTTCTGCTCGATCATGTGCTCCAGGGCGGCGCTCACATCGCGGTCGTCCAGGACCTCCAGGCTGCCGCGCAGGGCGTCGGCCACACCCTCGCCGGCACGCACCGCGTTCTCCGGCCGCTGCAACCACTCGCCCAGGCGCCGGCCCACCTGTGCCTGGTCGAGCCGTTCGTGCAGCACCTCGCGGGTGAGGAAGTTCTCCTGGACGAACTCGCCGAGGGACTCGCCGATCTGGTCCTTGCGGTGGGGGATGATCGCCGTGTGCGGGATCGGGATGCCCAGCGGATGGCGGAAGAGAGCGGTGACGGCGAACCAGTCCGCCAGCGCACCGACCATCGCCGCCTCGGCGAACGCCCGCAGGTAGCCCCACGCCGCATGCCCGTCCTCGCGCCACTTCGCCACCACATAGAGCGCCAGCGCACCCAGCAGGAAGGCGAGCGCGAGGCGCTTCATCTTCCGCAGTCCGGCCCGCTTGGCGGCGTCCGATGGGCTGGTCGTCGTCATGGCAGGCTCACCGTACCGTGGAAGCTCCGGCGGCGGTCGGCGGCGGCTGGCGGTCGGCGACGGTCGGCGGCACGTCAGGCGAAGGTGGCGGCGTGGAACGCCAGCATGTCGGCGCGGAACAGCGCGGGTTGCTCGGGGTGGCTGCTCCCCATGTGGGCGCCACGCTGCCCGAATCCGTTGGCCACCGCCGCTCGAAACTGCTCGAGGTCGGTGCGTGCAGGGTCCGGGCTGCCGGTGTACGGGTCGATCATCGATCCGTCCTCGGCGAGGTACTCGATGGGCGCGTGCGGGGACACACGCGCTTCGGGGATCTCGTGGAACGCCTCGTCGCGGTCGAAGCTGTGCCCGGCACCGGCGACGAGGCGGATGGTCGCATCCGCTCCCGTGCCGGCCATGGCGTGGATGAGGCCTTGGGCTTGCACGACGGAGCCCCAGTCGTCCCGGTCGCCGATGATGGCGCGCACCCGGGTGCGGCCCACGCGCGGAGGGGTGAACTGCTGGCCGCACCACGGGTAGGCGAGGTACGCGCCGGCCAAGGCGAGGCCCGGCCCGCCGATGACGTCGGCGAACTGCCGGCACGCCGCAGCGGCCACCGCGGCGCCGCCGCGGCTGTGGCCCTGCGCCGACACCCGCTCGGGGTCGATGCCCGGGAGGTCGGCGATCGTGCGCAGCGTGGCCACGACATCGAACGCGCTGGCCGCGAAGGAGTACTGCGCCTGGTTGGCGACGGTGGAGGTGACCGCACGCCCGCCGAACGGGTCGACGAGGCACACGGAGTAACCGGCGGCGATGAGCGTGCGTGCGTGCTCGACATGGTTCGGGCCGACCCCGGCGCTCCCGGGCACGATGATCACGGTGGGGGCGCCGGGGCGAACGGCAAGCCTTGCCTCGATCGCCACCGGCGGGCAGCTGCCTGGGTCGGAGATCGCCGCGTGGAAGTTGCGCGGGTTGGCGGACTCGACCTGCACTATCCGGTCGGTGACGCCCTCGGTGGAGAGGTCGAGAGCGTGCAGGTCGATCGCCGGGGCAGCCATGCGCAGATCGTACGGCGGCGTCGTCGGCGACGCGGTCAGTGGGCCACGTAGAGGCCGGGTCGGCCGGCGGCGAGGCGAGCGGCAGCACCCACCAGCAGCGCCGGGAGCAGTGTGTTCCAGCCGAACTGCTCGACGGTGAGCACCACGCCGGTGAGCGCCACCGAGGCCGCGGAGGCGAACGCCGCACACGAGCCGGTGGTGGCCAGCAGCAGGGGCGGCGCATGGAGCCCGGGCGCGATTGCCCCGCCCAGCGTGCCGCCCATCACGAACAGGGGAGCCACCTCGCCGCCCACGAAGCCGGTGCCCAGTGCCACCGCGGTGAACAGCAGCTTCAGCAGTGGCACCCACCAGTCCACTTGCTGACCGGCGAACGCGTGACCCAAGAGCGGCATCGAGAGGCCCAGGTAATCGCGACCGACCAGGCCCATCAGGCCGAGCGTGGCCAGCCCGCCGATCACCGCCCGGGCGGGCGGCCAGTGCACGTGATGCCCCATGCGGAACCGGATCACCTTCAGGATGGCCACGAACAGGCGGCCGATCAGCCCGAAGGCGACCCCGGCCGCCAACAGCTTGAGCGGTAACCCCACGGTCCAGTCCGGCACGGGAAGCTGGGGTCGCGCGCCCATGTCGTAGCCGAACCCGTCGACGACGACGAGCTTGCCGACGAACGCGCTCACCACGGCCGGGGCGAGCGCCCGCCAGCGGTGGCGGCGGGTCATCTGCAGGGTGAAGACGATGCCGGTGATCGGCACACCGAACACTGCGCCCCAGCCACCCGCGAGTGAGGCGGCGATGAGCGTGCGCCGGTCGTCGTGGCGGAGCCTGGCCAGCGCCGCGGCGGTGTCCGTGACCGAGCCCGCCATCTGCAGGGCCGCGCCCTCACGGCCCACCGACGCGCCCACCAGGTGCCCGGCGATCGAACCGCCGAAGATCATCGGTGCCATCCGCGCGGGTACCCCGTGGGTGAACACGTTGGCCTGCTCGATCACGGCCGGCGTGCCGCCCTTGGCCCGGCCGCCTCTGTAGAAGTACGCCGCGCTCACCGCCAGCCCACACGCCGGCAACAGCCAGACCAGCCACCCGTGTGCCAGCCGGGTGCGCGTCGCCCAGTCCAGTGACCACAGGAAGGCGTAGGAGATCAGCCCGGTGAGCGCCCCGCCGATGGCCGCGAACACCAGAAGCCGGGCCGTGGCGAAGGCGGCGCGGCGGGAGGACACCCGCCCCAGGCTACGGCGGCGCGGCTTGCCGGTTCGGCAGGCGCGTTGCGGTCTGTACGCCTCCCGCTCCACCGCTGTCTCAGGAAGTCGTGTTTGTTGTCGTACTCGACGATGTCGCAGGAGGAGATCGACAAGAAGTTCTGGGAGATCGTTCAGGGTGAGCGTTGCGATCAGGGCCAGGGGAAGTCCACCGGTGGCGGTACGCCGGGATGGCTTCGTTGGGGTTTCAAGGTCAGCGAGGAGGGGTTCTTCTTCTCGATGCTGGTTGGTGAGGGGGAGCTTGCCGTTTCGTTGGCGGAGTTGATCGTGGAGACCGAGATGGAGGCGCGGGCTGCGGATGTGTATCTGGCGGAGTTGGAAGCGCAGAGCGAGGTTGTGCAGCAGGCGCGTACGAACATCCCGTTGGACGCGAATGGTGACGTAACCTCGTGGGATGATCCGGCCGCCCCAGAACTCGCGACGGACGGTGCCGGCGCCCGCAGCGGCGGCGGGTGCGCCGCCACAAACAACTTGCCGTACCAGATCCACCACTTCGCGACCGACAAGAATTCGACGTACACGCCGGCGATGGCAGCGATAGCGGGTAGGTACGGTCTCACTTTGGGCGGTGCCTGGAACACCGAGTCGCTGCCGCACAACGGACGCCATCCGAGCGAGTACCACGACTTCGTGCTGCAGAACATGCAGAAGGCCGACGCAGAAGCTGCCGGCAACCAGGCCAGGTTCCTGGAGCTGTTC
>JBPOIX010000176.1:0-7920 GCA_052034175.1 Actinomycetota bacterium | reverse complement strand
GTCTACACGTCCGGTACCAGCGGTACGCCGAAGGGCGCACTGCTTACCCATCGGGCCGTGGTCACGACCGCACGGGTGCAGTGCGAGCACTGGTGGGCCGAGCCGTTCCGCATCCTCAACAATGTGCCGATCAACCACATCGGTGGTGCCGTACAGATCGCCTGCCACGCGCTGGTGGCCGGCGGGGCCAACGTGCTGATGCCGCGGTTCGAACCGGCGATGATCCCCGCTGTCGTGTCCGACTGCAACGTCACCGTGCTGCACCAGGTGCCGACGATGTATCGGCTGCTGCTCGACACCGGTACGGCGGCGCCGGCACAGTTCGCCGGGCTGCAGGTGCTGGTCTGGAGCGGTGCCGCGGCGTCGATCGGGCTGGTGGGGGAACTTCGTGCCCTGTGCCCGAACCTGTTCACCAGCTTCGGCCAGACCGAGACCGGTGGGGAAGTGCTGTACACCCCTGCGGGGGCGACCGACGCCGACCTGGCGACGTCGGTCGGCGTCGCGGACCCACGGATCGAGGTACGGCTCTCCGACGGCAGCGTCGGTGAACTGCAGGTGCGCGGGCCGACCGTGATGCTCGGCTACCTCGGCCAGCCCGACGCCACGGTCACGGCCTTCACCGCTGACGGCTGGCTGCGCACCGGCGACCTCGCCGAACGGACGGCGGACGGCGCCTATCGCATCGTCGGCCGCCTGAAGGACATGTACAAGTCGGGTGGGTACAACGTCTACCCGCGTGAGGTCGAAGCCGTGCTCGAAGCCCATGCGGACGTGGCGATGGCCGCGGTGGTGGCCACACCGGACGATGTGTTCGGCGAGGTGGGCGTGGCCTGGGTGCTGAGCGAGGTCTCGCCGGACGTGGAGGAGCTGGATCGGCACTGCCGCGCCCATCTGGCGAACTACAAGGTGCCGAAGCGGTTCCACGTCCGATCCGAGCTGCCGATGCTGCCGATCGGCAAGATCGACAAGGCCGCATTGCGCGGCCTTCTCTGACACTCGTCGTCCCGTGCCCGAGGGGGTACGGTCGGCGGTCTATGGGGGATCATCTCGTCGCCATCGCTGCGCCCATGCAGGGCACCATCGTCACCATCGACGTCACCGTCGGTCAGCAGGTTCGTGCCGGCCAGCAGCTGATGCTGATCGAGTCGATGAAGATGCATCACTCCATCGACGCCAGCGAGGACGGGCTGGTGGCCGAGTTGTTGGTGCACGCCGGGCTCACGGTGATGGAGGGCGCGTGGGTGGCGCGCCTCCAGCCCGGTGCAGTGACGGTGGCCGCGGTGCAGGAGGAAGTGGCGGAGGACCCCGATCACATCCGTCCGGACCTGGCCGAGGTCGTGGAGCGCCACGGCTTCGGCCTCGACGGGGCGCGCCCGGATGCCGTCGAGCGTCGGCGGAAGGTCGGCCGGCGGACCGCCCGCGAGAACGTGACCGACCTCGTCGACCCGGGCTCGTTCGTCGAGTACGGGCCGGTGGTGATCGCTGCCCAGCGCCGCCGACGCGCGCTCGACGATCTCATCGCCCGTACCCCGGCCGACGGCATGATCGGTGGGCTGGGCACGGTGAACGGCAGGCCGGTGATCGCCATGAGTTACGACTACACGGTGTTGGCCGGCACCCAGGGCACGAAGAACCACTACAAGAAGGACCGGCTGTTCGAGCTGGCGGAGCAGTTGCAGACGCCGGTGGTCTTCCTCACAGAAGGGGGCGGTGGCCGCCCGGGCGACACCGATCAGTCGGGTGTCAGCGGCCTGGACTGCCTGGCGTTCATGTACTGGGCCCAGCTGTCCGGGCGGGTGCCGCTGGTGGGCGTGAACGCCGGCTACTGCTTCGCCGGCAACGCCGCCATCCTCGGTTGCTGCGATGTCGTCATCGCCACCGAGGACAGCAACATCGGCATGGGCGGCCCGGCGATGATCGAAGGCGGTGGCCTCGGCGTGTTCGCGCCGACGGAGATCGGCCCGATCGACGTGCAGCGCCGCAACGGTGTGGTGGACGTCGTGGTGCAGGACGAGGCCGAGGCGATCGCCGTCGCCAAGCAGTACCTCGGCTACTTCCAGGGGTCCTCCGAGAGCTGGGAGTGCGGCGACCAGCGCGAGCTGCGCCATGTGATTCCCGAGGACCGCAAGCGGGCGTACGACGTGCATGCCGTCATCCGTGGCATGTTCGACACCGGCAGCGTGTTGGAGCTCCGCCGGGACTTCGGCCTCGGCATGGTCACCGCCTTCGCCCGCGTGGAGGGCCGCCCCGTTGGTGTGGTGGCCAACAACCCGGGTCACCTCGCCGGCGCCATCGACAGCGACGGAGCCGACAAGGCGGCGCGCTTCCTGCAGCTGTGCGATGCCTACGACATCCCCGTGGTCACCCTGGTGGACACGCCCGGGATGATGGTCGGGCCGGAGGTCGAGAAGACGGCGTTGGTGCGGCACTGCAGCCGCCTGTTCGTGGTGGGCGCGAACATTTCCGTGCCACTGGTGAGCATCGTGCTGCGCAAGAGCTACGGGCTGGGTGCACAGGCGATGATGGGGGGCAGCACGAAGGCGCCGGCGGCGTGCGTGGCCTGGCCCACAGGTGAGTTCGGCGGCATGGGGCTGGAGGGGGCGGTGCGCCTGGGCTACCGCAACGAACTGGCCGCCATCGACGACCCGGAGGAGCGGGAGGCGACCTTCCAGACGATGGTCGACCGGATGTACGAGGTCGGCAAGGCCGTCAACGTCGCCAGCCACTTCGAGATCGACGATGTCATCGACCCTGCGGACAGCCGCCGCTGGATCAGCGCCATCCTCGGCGCCGCACCCCCGACGCCGCGCCGCGACGGCAAGAAGCGCGCCCACATCGACACCTGGTAGAACCGGGGGATGCGCATCGACGAAGTGGAGCTGCGGATCATCCGCCTCCCGTACCGCTCGCCCTTCAAGACGTCCTTCGGTGAAGAGGCGGAAAAGCACGCGATCATCGTCACCGTCCGCTCCGAGGGGGTGGAGGGCTTCGGCGAAGGGGTCATGGACCCGTTCCCGATGTACCGGGAGGAGACCATCCCCGGCGCGATGCACCTGCTCCGCAGCGCTTTCGCGCCCGACCTGCTGGCCCATGGCTGTGAGCACCCATCGGAACTGACGGCGCGTTGGGCCCGCTGGCGCGGCAACCCGATGGCCAAGACGGCGCTGGAGTTGGCGGTGTGGGACTGCTACGCCCGGCAGCAGGGCGTGCCGCTGCGCACCCTGCTCGGCGGTGAGCGCACCGAGATCCCCGTAGGTGCCAGCCTGGGAATGACCAAGACGGTGCAACAGTCGGTGGACAACGTCACCCGCCACGTCGAGCAGGGCTACCGGCGAGTCAAGCTGAAGATCGAGCCGGGCTGGGACGTCGAGCTGCTGGCTGCCGTGCGTGCGGTGCACCCCGACATCGAGCTGACGGTGGACGCCAACAGCGCGTACACGCTCGACATGATCGACACCCTGCGCCAGATCGACGAGTTCGACCTGCACTACATCGAGCAGCCACTCCACTGGGACGACATGGTCGAACACGCGCGGCTGGCCACGATGATCCGCACCCCGATCTGCCTGGACGAGACGCTCACCTCCCCGGCACGAGTGAAGGCCGCGCTCGACCTCCAGGCGTGCACGGTGGTGAACCTGAAGGTGGGGCGCGTCGGTGGGCTGCAGGCCACCCGGGAGATCCACGCCCTGTGCATGGAGCGCGACGTGCCGATGTGGTGTGGCGGCATGTTGGAGACCGGCATCGGCCGAGCGCACAACATCCACCTCGCGACGATGCCCGGCTTCGTCTACCCCGGCGACACCGCCTCCGCCAGCCGCACCTACGAGCGGGACATCACAGAGCAGCAGCTGGAGGCGACCAACGGGGTGATGCCCGTGCCCGCCGGCCCCGGCATCGGGGTCACCCTGGACCACGCCTATCTCCACGCGGTCACCGAGCACGTGGAGACCCTGCACCCGTGAGCCCGAGGGCCCCTCAGATCGAGTTTCGCGTGCTGCGTCATGCCGAAGAGTTGGCCGTGCTGCCCGAGTTCGAGGGCCGTATCTGGGGCGGCGACGACGACCGGGTCTCGGTGAACATGCTCGTGGCCTGCATCACCGAGGGCGGGATGGCCATCGGCGCATTCGACGGCGACACGATCATCGGCTCCGTGTTCGGCTTCCGCACCTTCGAGGAGCGGGTGCTGCATTCGCACTACATGGCGGTGGACACCGCCTATCGCCAGCATGGGCTGGGCGAGGCGTTGAAGCGTCGCCAGGCGGCGTGGTGCGTGGACAACGGCGTCACGGCAATGCGCTGGACCTACGACCCGTTGCAGCTCACCAACGCCCACCTCAACCTCAACAAGCTCGGGGCGCTGGGGGTCACGTACCACGTGAACCACTACGGCGCGCTGGGCGGGATCAACGGGTCGCTGCCCAGCGATCGGCTGACCGTGCAGTGGGAGCTTGAACGGCCCCGCCCGGCGTTCGCCGAGACGTTCGTGCTGGACGTGCCGGCGGTGTCGCCGGAGGAGATCGCGTCGAGCGCGCCGGAAGCCCTGCACGCCCGCTTGGCGGTGCGCGATGCGATGGAGCCGCACTTGGCCGTCGGCTGGCGTGTGATCGCTGTGGATCGTCACGAGCGCACCTACACGCTGGGCCGGTAGGGTCCGCACGATTCGATTCAGGAAGGAACCGCGATGCCCGAGATGCCCGATCGCTTTTTCACCCGCCGGCGCCTGCTCGGCGCTGCCGGCTCTGCCGCCGCCGTGTCGCTCGCCGGCGCTACGTCCGTGGCTGCCGAGGGCGACACCGGCTCGACGCTCTTGGGCCGGCGACGCCAGGAAGCCACCGACGGTGGCCTCCTCACCATTCCGGCCACCAACCCCGCGTACGAGTACTACACCTTCGGCGCGGCGGCGTTCTTTCCGAAGAACCTTGGCAACAGCCGCATCATCGGTGGGCTCGGCGCAACGGTCGTGAGCACCGACGACCTTCAGGCCGCGGTGACGCTGCCGGTCGGTACCGTGGTGCGGGAGATGACGGTGTGGGCCAACAACGCTAGCGGCAACGACAACTACCTCGACCTCGGCCGCTTCACCCACGACGTCAACACCGAGTTCTACAGCTTCGGTGTCAGCGTCGACATCCCCAACGGTCAGTTGTTGGCCAATCCGCTCACCTCGACCGGCACGCAGGTCATCGACGCCGAGGGCCAGTTCTTCCTCACCGCGATCTGCCAACCGGGCATGCACATCAAGGCGGTTCGGCTCGGCGTGATTCCGGCAGCGCTTGCGTACCGCACGGTCACCCCTGGGCGGGTGTACGACTCCCGGCCGGCGCAGGGCGGGCCCGGCCCGCTGGCCAGCGGCAACAACATCACCGTCTCGGTGGCGGATCGCATCAACCCGCTGGGTGGCGCGGTCGTGCAGAACAACTTCGTGCCGGCCGGCGCACGGGCGGTGTCGTTGAACGTCACGGCCGTCAACCCGGTGGGCAACGGCTTCTTCGTCGTCAACCCCGGCGGCGACTCGACGGTGGGTGCGTCGAGCCTGAACTGGACGACGGGCGAGAACGTCGCCAACGGCATCGTCTGTGCGCTGAACGGCTCCCGACAACTGACCATCGTGGCCGGTGGTTCCGGCACCTCGGCCAACGTCGTGGTCGACATCACCGGCTACTACCTCTGACGCCGACCTCCGGCCGGGCCGGGGTCAGTACACCGACAGGTTCACGCCGTCGGCGAGGTCGGGGAACACCTTGGCCACCTTGGCGCTGAGCCATTCGCCGTACGTGCCACCCACGTCGCGCAGGTTGGCGCGGTCCCAGCGCTCGGCCGCGTCGAGCGGCACCGTCCACGCATCCGGCAGATCGATCGGCTCCACCACCGCGTGCCAGCCGGGGTCGAGAAAGAAGGGCAGCGAGTACCGGTCGCGCCCCGCGTGGTTGCGGACCCTGTGCGGGTTGCTGCGGTAGCGGCCTCCCGTGACGCGGTCGAGCATGTCGCCAAGGTTGCAGATGACCAGGTCCGCGTCGGCCGGCGCGGCGACCCATTCGCCGTGCGCCTTCACCTCCAGGCCAGGAGTGCCGTCGGTGGCGAGGAGGGTGAGCAGGCCGTAGTCCGTGTGCTCGCCCACGCCCCAGGTGGCGCTGTCGCCGGCCGGGTGGGGCGGGTAGCGGAACACCCGGAACAGCGGTGTGGGGGCCGCCGTGAGGCCGGATCTGAAGAACTCGGGGTCGAGCCCCAGCCCCTCGGCCATCAGGGCCAGAACCTGCTGCCCCAGCGCCTCCATCGTGGCCATCCATGCGTTGACGGCGGTGCGCAGGCCGGCCGGCTCGGAGGGCCAGAGGTTCGGCCCGTGCAGCGGCCGTGGGTCGGCCGGCAGCTCTGCGCCGAAGTAGAAGCCCTCCTTGCGATCGGGAACACCCGACGTCAGTTCGCCACCGAGTGGGAACCAGCCGCGCCACGCGGTGCCGCCGTGGCGCATCGCGTAGGCGTCCTTGTCGGCATCGGGGCGGGCGAAGAACTCGGCCGCGAGGGCGATCACCTCGTCGCGCAGCCCACGCAACGGTGCGTCCAGCGGGACGGCGAAGAAGCCGATGTGCCGGCAGGCGTGGTCGATGGCCTCGGCCGCACCGGGCTCGTCGGGGTCGATCACCGCAATGGTCTGCACGGCCGCACAGCGTAGGTGGCAGACTCGGCGCTCGTGACGACGGGCCAATTCGTGATGGTGATCGTCGCCGTGTTCGCTGCCGGGTTCGTGCAGGTGTTCGCCGGGTTCGGCTTCGCCCTGCTGTGCATGCCGCTGATGACCATCACCGTGCCCGTGCATCAGGCAGTGGTGGTCAGCACCTGCCTCGGCGTCGTCACGGCCACCTGGCAGGCGTGGAAGCTGCGAGCCAACCAGGACAGGCCCTTGCTGCGGCGCCTGGTCGGGTGGGCGCATCTCGGGATGCCGTTCGGTCTGGTCGTCCTCAACATGGTCGACGAGACGGCGATGAAGGTGGTGCTCGGGGTGGCCGTGCTGATCGCCACGGCCCTGCTGGTGCGGCGCATCAACCTGGTTCACGCAGGGTCCAACCTCGACAGGGTCTGCGGGTTCCTCTCCGGCGTGCTCAACACCTCGTTGTCCACCAACGGGCCCCCGCTGGTGTTCGACCTCCAGGCCCGCCAGCTGGAGCCACAACGCTTCCGGGCCACCATCACCGCCACCTTCGCCTTGTGCAACCCGGTGGCCATCCTGCTGTTCGCCCTGGACGGCAAGGTGAACGGCGACGGGCTGGCCGCAGCGGCGATGGCCGCGCCGGCGGTGCTGTTGGGGCAGGCCCTGGCATGGCCCCTGCGCAAGCACATCCACGGTGAACGCTTCCGCTGGCTCGTGCTCGGCCTGCTGTTCGCCGCGGGCACCAGCACGATCGTGTTCGCCGTGACCTGACACACTTGGCCCATGGGCCCGACATCGATGCCGCGCAACGTCGTGGTCGTTCTGCTCGACTCGCTCAATCGGCACATGCTCGGGTGCTACGGCGGCACCGAGTTCCGCACCCCGAACCTCGACCGCTTCGCCGCGCAGCGGGCCACCCGGTTCACCAATCATGTGACGGGTTCGCTGCCGTGCATGCCGGCGCGTCACGACATCCTCTGCGGCGCTCTCGACTTCCTGTGGCGCCCATGGGGTTCGATCGAGGTGTGGGAGGAGCCGATCACCGCGGCCCTGCGGCGTGCCGGCGTCACCACCATGCTCGTCACCGACCACCCCCACCTGTTCGAGACCGGTGGCGAGAACTACCACACGGACTTCGGCGGGTGGGACTATGTGCGCGGCCACGAGGGCGACCCGTGGAAGACATGGCTCGACCCGTCGTGGGGGGGGGGGCGGGCCCCGCCCCCCCCCCCCCCGGGGCGGGGGGGGGGGGGGCCGGGGGGCGGCGGCGC
>JBPOIX010000237.1:0-7224 GCA_052034175.1 Actinomycetota bacterium | reverse complement strand
GGCGGCGTGGCTGCGCGCGATGTCGAGGGGGAAGGTCAGGCAGGCGACCAACCTGCCCTGCTCGCCCGTGGTGTCCCACTGCTCCTGCCACGCCACCTCGTGGGCGGACAGGGTGAGCATCGTCGACTTGTCGATCGCGGTGCCATCGGCCCAGGTGCCGGTGAGGGCCACGGAGGCGGGCCGGTTCATCAGTACCACCACTGTCGGGCGAACGGCCGCGGCAAGTTGGGGGTCGGCCACGGTGCCGCGCTCCACCTCCGCACACATCTCTGCCAGGCCGGCCGTGGCCGCGAACGGGGCGGACAGGACGAGGGGCGTCAGCTGCCCCGCAGCCAAGGTGCTGTTGCCGCCGCCCTCGTCGGCTGCGACCACGGCCATGCGGCCCGAACATGCTGCCGGGCCGGCCGGCTCCGCGGCGCACGGGTCGATGAACTGTTGGGCGATGTCCACGGCCGTGTGGGTGGTGGACGGCGCGGCCTCACCCGAGGGAACCGTGGCCACCGGCGAGGCCGGGGCGATGATCGGCGGCGACAGCACCGCGGCCAGCGGTGGCAGCACGACCGGGGCGGGCGCGGTGAATGGCTCCAGCGTCTGCGGGTGAACCACGGGTGGTGTGCCGTCGGCGCCGATGGCCAGGGACAGGGCTGCGCCGGCCGGAACCACCGCTGCTGGAGGAGTGGGGTAGCCGACCACCGAGCTGAGGTCGATTGCCGTCGGGTCCGGCCGCGGCGGCAGGTCCACCGGTGGCGCCAGGGTGGCCAGGTCGGTGGGGCTCCACGCGGCAGCCTCGATCGTGGGTGCATCGCCCGCCGCTGCGCCCGGCGTGGAAGCGGCCGGGCCGCCCGAGCCAGCCGTGCCGCCCGAGCCGTCGCTGTCGCCGGCGAAGAGGACGGCTGCGCCCGCGCCGACCGCCAGGCCGAGCACCGGAAGGGCCCACAGCAGGGGATGGGTGCGGCGGCGCATCAGGAGCATCCGAACGAGGCAGGGTCGCGCAGGGCGACGACGAGCGAACCGGTCCCGACATTGCCGACGCCGTCCGCACCGCTGGCGGTGATGGTGACCGGTAGTTCACCGCCGGCAGGGCCGTTGGTGGCGATGATCAGGCGGAAGCGGCTACCGATGGGGGACAGGTTCGCCGTCTGCGGGCCGGCAGGGGAATCCCAGGTGGCCACGATCGAGCGCACCCGCACGGGCAGGGACGGGTCGGCCACCGTCACCGAGATCAGGACCTCGGTTTCCAGGGCGCACGCACCCGGTGCCGCGCCGGCGTAGAGGTACGGGCGGTCGCTGGTGAGGGTGACCAGTGGGGGCTCCACGTCGGTCGGCGCAGTGGTGGAGGTGGTGGAGGTGCTGGAGGTCGTGGTGGTGCCGGGGGTGGTGGTCGTGGTCGTCTGCCCCGGCAGGGTGCTGGTCGGTGCGGTCGTCGTGGTGGTGACCACCACGGTGGCGGCCCCGACGCACGAGAGCACGGGCAGGTCGCCGACGCGTGCCGCGGTGTCCAGGGCCGCGAGCGGCACCCACGCCGGGCGGCCGGACCCGTCCGGGTGACGAACGACGCCCCACTCGGCGCCGGTGGTTCCCACCAGCCACACCTGGTCGCCCGGTTCCAGGGCGCCGATGGTGATGGTGCCGTCGGGCCCCGGGCAGGAATGCAGGGCGACCTGGCCGTCGGCCAACGCCACCGTGCCGTTGCTGTCGCGACCGCTGGTGAGCGCGCGCGCGCCGAACCATCCGCCGGCCGCGCCGATGGTGGTGAGCAGCCCGATCAGCGCGACCCGCAATCTCAACGACCCACCTCGAACCCGGCCATCCTCACAGTGAAGCACCCTGCTCGCATCACCCCGTGGTATCGGCACCGCGGGCCATGTGCTGGAGGGCTTCTCCTGCGCACTACGTTCAACCCTGGGGCGGTGCAGACCGCGGAGCGAGGGCGAGGATCGCACATGCAACCGGTGCAATCAGGGGTGGGTGCGGCCCGAACGGCGGCCACGATGGCTATCACCAGCGGGGTCCTCTACGTCCTCGGCATCTTCATTCCCTACCTCGGCGGCGGCGGCGGAGGGGCCCTCACCGAGGGTGGCGATGCGGCGATCTACATTCTCTATCTCCTCCCCGGGGCGCTCGCCGTCCTCGCCGGGTTCGTGGCGCTCCAGGGGCAGGGTCGGGGTCAGGCAGCTGGCTTCGCTGCCGGTGCCGTGACCGGCTTGCTCGGCCTCACCGTGTTCCTGCTGGCCTTCATCTACAAGCTCATCGACGGGTTCGACGTGCCCCTGGGGGGAGGCTTCTACTGTCATGCGGTGGCGGTGGCGCTGGCGGTAGTGGCCATGCTCACCGTCCTCGGCTCCGGCGGAAGTGCCCCTGATTCGGCCGCGCCGCTCTCCCAGCCGTTGTGCATGATCGGTGGCCTGGCCCTGTTCGGCCTCAGCGGCGCCATGCTCATCCCCGAGAACGGTTACTCGATCCTCGACATCCCGGATGGCCTGCTGAAGACCGCCGCCGTGGTGTGGGCGTTGGTGCCCTCGACCATCGGGGCCGTGGCGGCATTCGGCCGCACCCGGATGAAGGTCGGCTTCGCCTTTGGAGTTGCGGTCAGCCACGCGGCGCTGGTGTTGGCCATTGCCACCAGCGACGACGGCGGTGGGGAGGGGATGGCCTCCGGGTTCTTCAGCATCAGCAACGAGGGCCTGTTCAACGTCACGGCCATTCTGGCGGTCGTGCTGCTGGGGGTGGCCTTGGCCCAGGCGGGGTCGAGTGGCGGGGGCGGGGCAATGGTCGGCGGTCTGGCGGGCGTCGGCGTGGCGGGCGCCGGCCCAGCTGCCCAGTGGGCGGCCGACCCCTTCGCTCGACATCAGATGCGCTACTTCAACGGCAGCGAATGGACGGCCACGGTCTCGGACCACGGTGTGGTCGGCACCGACCCGGCGACCTACGCCGCGGCAGCACCAGCGCAACTGCCCGCAGCGGCGCCACTTCCTGCACCCGGCGCCGCCATGCCCCCTGAACCGCCTTCGCCGTTCGCCCCTGCCCCGGCCTCGCCGTTCGCCCCGGAACCGCCGTCGCCGTTCGCTCCCGAACGGCCCTCGCCGTTCGCTCCTGCGGCGGACACAGCGAGGTGGTGCCCCAACGGGCACAGCAATGCCGCCACGGCTCGCTTCTGCACCCAGTGCGGGGCACCGTTGGCGCAGTAGCGGCTCGGCGTTCGGCGCAGATTCTCACCAAACTCACGTAGTCGTGACGGCCGCTGTGCCACCGCGTCGTTCTAGCGTGTGCTGCCGATTCGGTCCGATTCTCAGGTGGTAGGCATGCTCCCCCAACTCCCCCGGTTCCAGCAGGTCACGCGCCGGGCGTTCCTGCAGACGTCGCTGCTGGTCGGCGGCGCCTTGGCCGCGGGTGCATCCACCCTGGCCGCCTGCAGCAACAACGACGACGCCGCGCTGTCGGGCACGGGCGCCTCTGCTGGTTCCGCGGCAGGCCCGAGCTCCACCGCGGCCCCCGGCTCCACCGCCGCCGACAGCCCGGGCACCTCGGCGCCGGCCGACCCCGGCACCACGGTGGAGGGCACCGAGGCCACCTCTGGCGCAGGTGGCGACGCGTTGCCCGCGGCGGCCCAACTGCAGGTGCGGTTCACGTACACCGCGTCCGCCTCCGAACGGCGAGTGCGCAACCCGTACATCGCGGTCTGGGTCGAAACCCCTGCTGGCGATCTCGTGCAGACGATCAGCCTGTGGTACGAGGCACGCGAGGCGAAGTACCTGCGCGAGCTCTCCGGCTGGTACGACGCCGAGCGCAGCTACCTCGACGCCGGTGGCCCGGACAACGTGGACGAGATCTCCGGCGCCACCCGCGCCGCCGGCAGCTACGACGTGGTGTGGGACGGCACGGATGGCAGCGGTGCCCGCGTGGCCCAGGGCGACTATGTGCTGTTCGTGGAGTCCGCCCGGGAGAAGGGCCCGCACCAGCTGACCACTGCGGCGCTCACACTCGGTGCGGCGGCCTTCGACCTGCCCCTCGAGGACAACGGCGAGCTCACCGCCGTGTCCGCCAGCTACACGGTCTGACCGCCGCCATGCCGGACACCGACGCCGACGCCGACACCGACATCGACACCGACACGGACATCGACACCGGCCGGGTCGCGGCCGGCGCCTCCGCTGGCAGTGGGGCCGGTGCGGGTCGCCGGCGCAGCGCCGCCACGAACCGGTGGATGCGCTGGCTGCACGTCTACAGCAGCATGATCAGCCTGCTGGTGGTGCTGTTCTTCGGCGTCACCGGGCTGACGCTGAATCACCCCCAGTGGACGTTCGGTGACGAGGTGGACCGCACGGAGGTCAACGGCACCATGCCCGACGGCTGGCGGGAGGCGGATGGCGACCCGGACTTCCTGACGATCAGCGAGTACCTGCGTGCCACCCACGATGTCGGTGGGGAGGTGGCGGACCACGGCGTCAGCGGGGGCGAGGCCACCATCAGCTACAAGGGCCCAGGCTACGGGGCCGACGCCTTCGTCGACCTCGCCACCGGCGACTACGAACTGGTCATCGAGGCGCAGGGCTGGGTCGGCGTGCTCAACGACTTGCACAAGGGCCGCGATACGTCCGGCCTGTGGTCGTGGGTGATCGACCTGTCCGCGCTGCTGTTGGTGCTCGTCTCACTCACCGGCCTGGGCATCCAGTTGTTCCAGCGCAAGCGCCGCACCCGGGCCGTGGCGTTTGCCGTGGCCGGGGCCGCGCTGGCCCTGGTGCTGATGTTCAGCACACTGGCCTGACGCACCCGGGCCCTGGGCCGCATGCAGTCGGTTCAGGAATATACCTCTAGGGGTATATGTTGGATGGTGTGTCGGCAGTGCCGACGGCAGCAAGGAGACCCACGATGGCAACCAAGGCACTCACCGCCGAACAGTTCGAGCAGACCGTCACCCAGGACGGCATCGTGCTCCTCGACTTCTGGGCCGCGTGGTGCGGGCCGTGCCGGGCGTTCGCCCCGGTGTTCGAGAAGGCGTCGCTGGATCACCCCGACGCCGTGTTCGCCAAGGTCGACACCGAGGCCGAGCCGGGCCTCAGCGGTGCGCTCGGGATTCGCAGCATTCCCACGCTGATGGTGTTCCGCGACGGCATCCGCGTGTTCTCCCAGGCGGGGGCCCTGCCCGGGCACATGCTGGAGGACCTCATCCAGCAGGTGAAGGCACTGGACATGGACGAGGTGCGCAGTCAGGTGGCCGAACAGGCCGACGCCTGATCGCTCAGGCGCCGGGCCAGCGTTCGCTGGCCCAGGTGCGCCCGGCCGCGTCGAGCACGAACACGGCAGCGTCCGGTATGCCCTCTGCAAGCGCCAAGGCCTCCTGCGGCTGGAGCACTCCGGCAGCAGTGGCCAGCGCGTCCGCCTCGGTGCAGGTCGGTGCAATCGCCGTGGCAGAGAGCGTGTGCTGCACGGGCTGCCCGGTGCGCGGGTCGAGCACATGGCTGTAGCGGCGGCCGTCGACCACCAGTGGGCGACGCGCCCCGCTGCCCGTCGCCAGCCCGCCCTCAGCGAGCACGGTTCGTGTCAGCGGGGGAGCGTTGTCGAACGGCGTGCGCGGGTCTTCGATCGCCACCTGCACCTCACCCGGCCCGCTTCGGCGCAGGTCGCCGCCCAGGTTCACGAGCACAGCGCTGACGCCCTCCACCGCCACCGCCGCGGCGACTGCGCGGTCCACGACCCACCCCTTGGCGAGGGCGTGCAGGTCGAGTTGGGTGCAGTCGCCCGTGCGGTCGATACCGCCGTCGGCGCGCACCACGAACGGCAGCTCGCGGATGGAGGCTGCCAGCGCAGCCAGCTCCGCGTCGGCCGGAGGGTGCCCGGCCCGCTCGGCGGCCAGCCAGCGGGCGCGCGCGGCGCCCGCCTGGGGGTTGAATGCCCCACCGCTGCGCCGGTGCCAGTCGGCACTCAGTGCCAGCAGCGCCGTGATGTCGGCCGTGGCCTCGGCCAGCTCGCCACGCCGCCATCGTGACCAGTCGCTCGTGCTGCGGTAGGCGCTGAGCCCGGCCTCGAGCGCATCACACGTGTCCAACACCGCCTGCTCGGCCCTGGCCGCATCGGCGGCGTCGTCGGCGTCGATGCGCAGCGTCAGCCGTGTGCCGAGAACCGGCTCGTGCACACTGCGATGGGTGGAGAGCACGGGTCAGGCGGTGGTGCCGTCGAGCACCTGGAACATCTTCAGGTCGCTGTAGAAGTCCAGGGCGTAGTCGCCGCCCTCGCGGCCGATGCCGCTGATGCCGCACCCGCCGAACGGAGCGGTGAGGTCGCGCACGAGGAAGCAGTTGGTCCAGATCGTGCCGGCGCGCAGGGCGCGGCCCATGCGTTCGGCGCGCTCCTGTGAGCCGGTGTAGACAATGGCGCTGAGCCCGTAGGCGGTGCTGTTGGCCAGCTGCACGGCGTCAGCCTCGTCGGTGAACGTCTGGAACGTCAGCACGGGGCCGAAGATCTCGCTCTGCACGACCTCGCTGTCGTTGCCGCGCGGCTCGATGAGGGTCGGTACGTACCACAGGCCGTCGTCGCCGCCGAGGTCGCTGCGGTGGCCTCCGCGCAGGATCGTGTCGCCGTGCATGCGTGCTCGCTCCACGAACCCGGCTACCCGCGCCACATGCTCCGGATGGATCATCGGGCTGATCGTCGTGGCGCCGTCGCGCGAGTCGCCCAGCACGTGGGCGTCGGCGAAGCGGTGGAAGAGGGTGAGGAACTCGTCGCGCACTCCCTCGGCCACCAGCAGGCGCGTGCCTGCCAGGCACACCTGACCGGAGTCGTCGAACTGGCCGGCGGCCTTCTTCGCCGCAGCCTCCAGGTCCGCGTCGGCGAACACCACGAACGGGCCCTTGCCACCGAGCTCCGCGGTGAACGGCACGATGTTCGCCGCTGCGGCGCGGCCGATGTGGCGCGCCGTCTCGGGTGAGCCGGTGAAGCTGATGCGCTTCACCCGCGGGTCGCTCACCAGCGCCGCGCCCACTTCTTCGCCGATGCCCTGCACCACGTTGAACACGCCGGCGGGCATGCCGGCCTCGTGGCACAGGTCGGCCAGCAGGCTGCAGCTCAGCGGGCTCCACTCGGCCGGCTTGAGGACCACCGTGTTCCCCGCGGCCAGCGCCGGTGCGCACTTCCAGGTGCTCAGCATGAACGGCGCGTTCCACGGGGTGATCACCACGGTGGGGCCGGCCGGCATGCGCATCACGCGGTTGGCGGTGCCGTTGGAGG
>JBPOIX010000347.1:0-2901 GCA_052034175.1 Actinomycetota bacterium | reverse complement strand
CTTCCATGAACCGCTGCAGGCGGGCTTCCATCGCCTCGTCGGGGTCGAACGTCCGGGTGTCCGGGTCCACCAGTGGGCCGCCGCAGTCCTCCGAGCCCTTCACCGCGGCCAGCGGCCCGTACACCGGAAACCCGTAGAAGCTCGGGTCGTCCATCCAGATCCACACGGGCAGCCGGCCCACGGCGAAGCGGTCGAGGTCGGCGTGTGGGAAGTAGCTCACCTGCTCGCGAGTGACCGCCAGCGGCACGGCCAACCCGAGCGGATCGAGCAGCCGGTTCACCCAGGCGTCGGTGGCCACCACCGCTGCGGCGAAGCGCTCCGCCCCGGAGTCGGTGACGACCTCCACTTCCCCGTCGACGGCGCGCAGCGAGCGGACCGGGGTGTTGGCCCTCAGCTCGGCGCCACGCTCGCCAGCCAGCCGTTGCAGCAATGCGGTGCTCGGCCCCGGTGGCACGATGCCGGTCTCCGCCGACCACAACGCCATCGTGCCGTCGGCCACTGCCGGGCCGCTGAACACCGGCCAGCGGCGGCGCACGTCCGCCGCGTCGAGGAACTCGAATGGCACCCCTTCGGCGGCGAGGCTGGACGTGTAGGTGGCGTGATCGATGGCCGCGCCCGGCGGGAAGAAGTCCAGCCCGCCGGTGGTGGCGATCACGGCCTGGCCGCTGTCGGCCTCGACCTCGCGCCACGCGGCGTACGCCTGGGCCGTCAGCCGCACATAGTGGGGCGTGTGGTACGAGCGGCGGATGATGCGCGAGTGGTCGTGCGAGGCACCACGCACATGGCCGAGCTCGAACTGCTCGAAACCGACAACCTCGGCGCCCCGACGGCTGAGCCAGTAGGCCGCCGACGACCCGAGCCCACCGAGCCCCACCACCGCCACACGCGTCATGCGCCAACGCTACTGTGCCCCCGTGCCGCTCGATCCCGTGCCGCCCGATCCTGTGCCGCGCCCCGTGCGCGTCGTCGCCGACGACGGCACGCCGCTGGCAGCGCTGCTGTTCGTGCCCGAGGGCGACGGCCCGTTCGCCACCCTCGTGGAGGCCTTGCCCTACCGGATGCACGACATCACCGCGTCGTACGCCGCCACCTATCACCGTCTCGTCGCTGAGGGAGGTTTCGCGGTGCTCCGCGTGGACGTCCGCGGCACCGGCTCCTCCGGAGGGCGGGCCACCGACGAGTACCCGGACGAGGAACGCAGCGACCTGCGCGCGGTGTTCCGCTGGATCGCCGCGCAGCCCTGGAGCACCGGCCGGGTGGGCATGTTCGGCACGAGCTACAGCGGCTTCAACTCGCTGCACATGGCGATGGAGGACACGCCGGAACTCGGCGCGGTGGCCGCGATGTACGCCACCGACGACCGCTACACCGACGACGTGCACTACATGGGCGGCGTGCTGCGGGCGCTCGATCTCATCGACTACCCGCTCTACATGATCGCCATGAACGCGCTCCCGCCCGTGCCGGCGATGTGGGCACAGGTCGGCGACGGCGACTGGCGGGGCGAGTGGCGCCGCCGCATCGAGGAGCACGAACCGTGGCTGCTGGAGTGGCTCGGCCACCCGCTGCCCGACCCGGTGTGGCGGCGCGGGTCGGTGCGCACCGGCCCGGCGGGCGAGGGCTACGAGCGCTACTCGTGCCCGGTGCTGCTCATCGCCGGATGGGCCGACGGCTACCGCAACAACACGTTCCGCGCCATCGAGCACATGGACGACTGGTACCTCCTCGCCGGCCCCTGGAGCCACAAGGACCCGGACACCGCCCGCCCCGGCCCGAACATCGACCTCGACGTCGAACTGATCCGCTTCTTCGACGAGCACCTTCGCGGCGGGCCGAAGGCGTTTCCCACGCGAGCGCGCGTGTTCGTCCGCAGGCCCACTCCCCCCGCCCCCGACCTCGCGCTGCACGACGGCCGTTGGGTGGGGTTCGACGAATGGCCGCTGCCGGAGGGGAGTCAGGTCGACGTGTACTTCCGGGCCGGCGGCGCGCACCATGTTCGTGGCGACGTCGGGTTGATGGCGTGGAACTCCTGTGCCGGGAGCCTGCCGTGGGGCCAGCCGCTCGACCAACGCCGCGACAACGCCGACAGCCTGTGCCTCGACGCACCCGTCGACGACGAGCACGAGATGGCGGGCAACCCGGTGGCGCGGATGCGCGTGCGCTCGTCGGCGCCGTGCGGCCATGTGTCGGTCAAGCTCTGCGACGTTGCTTCCGACGGCACGAGCACGCTGGTCACCCGCGGCATGCTCGACCTCGCCCATCGGGGCGTTTGGCCGAGCGACGGGCAGGGCGCACCCGATGCACCCCTCGCCCTCGTGCCCGCGGGCGAATGGCTCGACGTCGCCATCGAGCTGGAGGGAACAACATGGACGTGGCTGCCCGGGCACACCGTGCGCCTCGCCATCGCCGGCACCGACTGGCCCAACTGCTGGCCTGCACCGGGTGCGTACACGCTGGAGGTTGCCGAGGTCGTCCTCTCCATGCCCGTTCTCCCCCCACTGCCCGACGCCGGCGCGGAGTTCGCGCCGGGTAGCGGCCCGTCAGCCGACGACCGCGAGGGGGTGGAGTGGCGCCACGAACACGACGTGCTCCGCCGCGAGACGTGGGTCCACACCCGCTACGGCGGCCCGTACCACGGTGCCGACGGCCTGCAGGTCACCGACCACTACGAAGGGCACGTCGGCATCAGCACCGCCGACCCGTCGGTGGGGTGGGCACGTGGCACTGCACGGTTCGAGTTGGCGCTGCCCGGCGCCGGCGTGGCCACCACCGAAGCAGTACTCGACGTGTCGAGCGATGCCGACTCGTTCCACGTGGCCATCACGCTGACCGCCACCCACGACGGCGAGCCGTTCGGCGAGCGCAGATGGCAGCGCACCTTCCCGCGCCGCTGACGAGGGC
>JBPOIX010000122.1:0-18073 GCA_052034175.1 Actinomycetota bacterium | reverse complement strand
TCTCACGTCGACGCCGTTGGACGGTGGCACGGTGCCCACCGACTCCAACCCCTCCGACGACGAAGCGGGCTGACGCCGATGGCAGCACCACAGCACGCATGGCCCCTGGTAGGCCGCGACACCGAGTTGGCCGCGATCGCCACCCTGGCCAACGGCGCCGCCGAGGGCGTGGGCGGCTGTGTCGTGGTGGCCGCAATGGCCGGCGCCGGCAAGACCCACCTGCTCGACGGAGTCGCGCAGCGGGCCACCGGCGTGGAGCTGCGCCGGGCCACCGCGCGCGGCGGCACCGTGGCCCCGTACTCGTTCGTCACCACCGCGTTCGGCCAGCCGGCGCACTGGGCTGCGCAGGGTGGGCCGCGCTCGTTCTTCGAAGCCGGCGTCGGCAACGCCGCGGACGCCTTCGCCGTGGACCGCCTGCTGGAGCACGTCGACGAGTTGGCCGCGCACGGGCCGATCCTGGCGCTGCTCGACGACGCCCACCTGGCCGACACGGGCAGCGCGCACTTCCTGGCCGCACTGCTGCCGCGCCTGGCCTCGTTGCCGGTGGCGCTGGTGCTGGCCACACGCCCGGCGCCGGCCGGGAGCGCGCTGGCCGCGGTGTGGCCGACCTTGGCGGAGTTCGGCGCCGTGGTGGACCTGGCACCGCTGGCCACCGACGACCTGTCCGCGCTGTGCACGGCGCGCTTCGGCGCACCGCCCGGGCCACGCCTGGCCGCGTCGCGGGCAGCGACGGGAGGCGTGCCGCTGCTGGCGGCCACCACGTTGGAAGCCATCGCCGACTCTGCGGTCGAGGTCGCGGACGGGCGGGCGGACATCGACGCCGCCACGGACGACGCGCTGCGCACCGTCGTGCCCGACCCGGTGAAGTCGCGAGTGGAGTCCGTGGTCGGCGACGACGCAGTGCTGGCCGCGGCGGCCGCGCTCAGCGGAGCCGTCTTCGACCTGGCCGACCTGGCCGCGGTGGCCCAAGCGCCGCTGCGCGAGGTGGTGGCCGTGGTGCGGCGAATGGAGACGGCGGGTGTGGTGGTGGCCGACGACACGGGCTATCGCTTCCGTCACGAGCAGTTGCGCGCCGCGGCGGCCGCGCTGGTGGCGGCGCCGGTGAGGGTGGCATTGCACCGCGGCTATGCCACCCTGCTCGGCGATCGCGGAGAGTCGCCGTTGGTGATCGCCGACCACCTCGTGGCCTCGCAGGCCAAAGGCGACAGCGCCGCCGCGTGGCTCACCCAGGCCGCCGCGCTGCTGGTGCCGTACGACGCCACGGCCGCGTTGGCCCTGGCCGACCGGGCCGTCGCCGTGGGGAACCGGCCCGGCAGGGCGCTGGTGGTGGTGCGCCTACGGGCCCTGGCCAGCATGGGCCGGGTGGAGGAGAGCGACGTGCTGGCGCGGGCGTTGCTGGCAGACGCCGCGGCCAACCCGGTGGAAGTGCAGGAGGAGATCACCCTGCGCCGCGAGCTGGCGTTGGGCCTGTTCCAGTTGGGGCGGCCCGGGGAGTCCATCCCCGAGATCCGCCGGGCCGAAGCGTTGGAGGCCGACGCCCGGCGCCGCTGGCGGCTGACGGCGGAGCGGGCGTTCATGCACCTCCTCGCGGGCGACTTCGCCAGCTGCCGCACAGTGGCGGCGGAGGCCGCCGCGGCCGGCATCGAGCTGGGCGACATCACCACGCACCTCGCGGCGGAGATGGCCGGCGGGCTGGTGACGCTGTACGCGATGGACCTCGACGAGGCCGACCAGATGGCCCAGCGCCTGGTGCGCCTGGCCGACCTGCCCGAGGCCGCGGAGGCGACCTTCTACCAGCCGTGGTTCGCGGCGTCGATCATCCGCCTGGAGCTGGGCGACTTCGCCGAAGCCCGGCGGATCAACGGCGTCGGCCGCGCCCGCTCCGGGGCCGCGGGCTACGCGTGGATCGTGCCCGGCTACGACACCCTCGACGCCGCGGCGCACTTCCAGGAGGGGAACCTCGACGACACGGAGGCCGCGGCCAGCGCCGCGGTGGCCGCCGGCGTGCCGGACTCCTTCGGCGCCAACCTGTGGTGCCACGCCCTGCTCGCCCGCTGTGCGGCCTTCCGCGGGGAGTGGGTCGCCGCGGCCGGCCACCTGCAGCGGGCGATGGCCGAGGTGCGCGACGGCCAGGCGCAGTTCGGCCGCGACCATCTGGCGATGGCCCTGGCCGCGGTGCAGGAGCACGACGGCGACCTGGTGGGCGCGTACGGCACTGCCCGCGACTACTGGGAGGCGTTCAGCCTGTTCGGCATCGACTCGCCGCGCCAGGAGCTGTCCCTCCACGTCATCCGCCTCGGCCTCGCCGTCGGCGACACCGCACAGGTGGAGCGGGTGGTGAACCACCTGGCGGACGCCGCACAGCGCGCCGGGCGGGAACGGTTCACACTGGACCACGCCTACGGGGCGGCGCTCGCCGACGGTGACGTGGCGGCACAGCGGGCCGCGGTGGACGGCTTCAGCGCGTTGGGGTTCGGGCTGCGGTTGTTGACGGCGAACGGCATGGCCGCCGCGACCATGCCGGCCGCGCCGGCGGCGAAGGGGCTGGGCCGGCTGTCCAAGTCGGAGCGCACGGTCGTGCAGCTGGTCGGCGAGGGCCTCACGAACACAGAGATCGCGGACCGGCTGGTCGTGTCGCGGCGCACCGTCGAGAGCCATGTGTCCGCCGCCTATCGCAAGCTCGGGGTGACGAACCGCGTGGAACTCGCCCGCCGCGCCCTCGGCCAGGGCTGAGGCTGCGAGATGGCCCCGCCCGAACGGCGCTACACCGACGAGGTGCCCGAAGCGGTGGAGGTGCGCCTCCGCGAGATCTGCCTCTCGTTGCCCGAGGTGCGCGAAGAGGTGGCGTGGAAGGGGACGCGGTGGAGGGTGCGCACCCACACCTTCGTGCACGTGATCGGCATCGACGAGCCCGGGCGCGACCC
Organism: Actinomycetota bacterium; assembly: GCA_052034175.1. Lineage (GTDB taxonomy): Bacteria > Actinomycetota > Acidimicrobiia > Acidimicrobiales > Ilumatobacteraceae > UBA668. Next base: position 15,149 of record JBPOIX010000122.1, on the reverse strand, counting down.
GTCGGTCGTGATGTCGTTCCGCGCCGCCGGGGACGAGTTGGAGGTGTTGCGCAACGCCGGCCATCCGTTCTTCATCCTCGGCTGGGGCCGCGACGCGGTCGGGATGGTGCTCGACGACCGCACCGACTGGGACGAGGTGCGCGAACTCGTCACCGAGAGCTACTGCGTGCTGGCCCCGAAGAAGCTCGTCGCCCTCGTCGACCGACCCGCCACGCCGGAGCCCTAGCGCCGCGGGCCGCGCTCGAGCAGTTCGTCGAGTTGGCGGGCGGTCCAGGCCAGGTTCTCGGTGTCGCCGAGGGTGGCGTACCAGCCGAGGTGGCTCGCACCGATGTGCAGTTCGTAGGCATGGTGTCGCACCGCGGCGTCGATGGCGTCAGCCGGTGCCAGGGCGGGGGCCACCCGGCTCCACAGATCGAGCGCACCGATGCCCTCGTGCCAGCGGCCCCAGAACGTGCACCAGGCCAGGTCGTACAGCGCGTCGCCCCAGGTGGCGCACTTCCAGGAGAAGACCGCGGTCACCGCGTCGGCGGCGGGGGTGACCAGCACGTTGTAGTGCAGCAGGTCGGAGTGCACGAGCTGGCGGCGATCCGGGCAGGCGGGCAGCAGGGAACGGATGCGCGTGTCGGCGGCCGTGAAGGTGCGCTCCACCGCAGGGTGGTCGGTGAGCTTCTCCCTCCAGCCGGAGGTGTGCCGCCCAGGCCGGTCGGTGATGCCGTCGAGCAGCCAGTCGTGCCAGGGCGTCGATGCGACACCACGGTCGGGGACTGCCCGCAGCGCAGCCAGCAGGCGCACCACCGTCGGGCCCAGTGCTGCGGCCTCGTCCGCGCCGACGGCTTCGAGGAAGCGACCGTGGTGGCGGCGAGATATCGCGAACCAGCGGCCGAAACCTTCACCGATGGCCAGCACCTCGGGCACGGGCAACGCCGCGGACGCGTCGCGCATCGCCCGCTCATCGTCGCGGAAGCCATCCGGGTTGTCGTTGACGCGCAGCACCAGCTCGTCGTCGCCGGCCCGGTACCCGAACGCCGCTGACCAGTAGCCGCCCTCCAACACCTCGATGTCGGTGGGCTCGATGCCGTGGTGCTGCCGCAGGAACGCCCGGACGTCGGCCAGCGGGGGCTTGTTGTCGCTCGGCCGGGAGGGTGCGTCCATCGGCCCAGCGTGCCGCACCTCAGCCCCCCGATCCAGCGAATACCTCGGCGGCGGACGCACTCCCGAACGCGGCTCCGTGTGCAGCATGTAGCTCCCGGCGCTACATGGTGCACAACTTGGCGCCGGAGGGCCCGTGTCCGCTCGGCCCGGGCTGCCCGGTTGCACGGTCCGCGCCTGCACCGCGAAGTTCCGTGCGCGCACGGAGGGTTCGCGAGAACCGGTCGTCGTACGGTCGCCGTACCGCCGGGCATGGAAGAGGTAGCCGTGGATACGAGGGTGCAAGCGTCGACGGTACGGGGGCGCGCATGGCGCCTGGCCGTCGCCGTCATCACGACCATGGCGGCCGTTCCGCTCGTGCCGGCGGCCGCCGCTCCGGCCGCGGCGGCAACCCCCGGCGCGGCAACCCCCGGTGCCGCAACCCCTGGCGCGGCCACGGGCGGCTGCAGCGAGGTGTGCTTCGAGATGGCGACGGAGTTCGTGCCCGAAGGCGCCAACGTGTTCTTCCAGGTTCGCGCCGCCTCGGTGCAGCCTTCCCCGCGCCAATTCCACGTCCGCACCAAGGTGCTCGACGGCACGGGCGGCTCGCCGGTGCACCCGTGGGCGGCCACCATCCCCACCCACATCCCGGCGTTCGACTCGGTGTTCACCATCCCCGCCAACTTGGCCACGACCGGTTCGCACTTCATCGACCTCGGCTTCTCGAACGACGTGCCGGTGGACCGGCCGTTCGAGCTGCAGCTCACCGACCTGGCCGGCACCGTGCTCGACACGCGCACGGTCACCATCGTCGACGCCGAGCCGTACCGCGAGGTCGGCTTCCTCGAGCAGAGTGAGCCGCCGCTGCTGTACGACCTCGCGCTGACGTTGGCGGAGGGCGAGTCGCGCACGCTGAACATCACCCAGCTCGGCTTCTCCGAAGAGGGGCCGGTCGACATGACGTTGGTCGAAGAACCGATCGACCCTGCCAGCCAGACGGCACTCCTCGCACCCCGCGGCCCGAACGCCGCCGCGGCTGCCGGCAGCGACAGCGACTACACGCTCGACGGCGCCACCATCGGCGAGCCGATCACACAGCGCTTCTTCGACGGCGGCCAATGGCTGGTGGACCTGGACATCCCGTCCGACGGCATCGACGAAGGGGCCGAGCACTACACGATCGCGCTGTACGCGATGCCGTCCGACGGCGAGGCGTTGGCACCGATCGCCGGGGTGCTCAACGGATCGTTCCTGCGGCCGGCGACAGCGTTGCTGCACCTGACGATCGTCGACACCGGCGGCAGCGACGAGTTCTTCGTCGCCGAGGACGAGTTCGTCGACGAGGGCAACCCGCTGCAGCTGATCGTGCATCGCACCGGCAGCCGCGTGTCGACCGTGATCGTGCCGGTCACCTATGTCGCCGGGACTGCCGAGTTGGAGGGCCCGGGCGCGGATGTCGACCTGTCCGCCGCCCCGCACGAGTTGGTGTTCGAGCCGGGCGTCGACTCGATCAGCATCATCCTCCCGACCACCGACAACGCGGTGTGGGAAGGCACCGAGGCGTTCCAGGTGCACCTGGGCACCCCGAGCGAAGGCACGGTCCTGAACGGCACCACCACCGTCACCCTGCAGGACAGCGGCGACCATCCCACGCCGACGTTCACTCCCGACGGGGAGGTGTTCATCGACGAGGGGTTCGGCGGGGAGACGTTCCGGCTGCAGATCGCCCACGCCCCGGCGGTGGACGTCACCTACCACGTGAGCACGCTGGCCTCCGGCAACGCCGTTGCCGGCGAGGACTTCGAGGCGTTCGACGTCGCGGTCACGATTCCGGCAGGCGCCACCCAGAGCGCACCGTTCGACCTGACGGTGATCGAGAACGACGACCCGCAGGACCTCCAAGCGGAGACGCTGAGCCTCGAGGCGCGCGGTACCGCGCTGGGGTTCACCAACGCGGTGCTCGCCGTCACGAGCGTGACGATCCTCGACAGCACCCGGTTGCCGCGGGCACGGGTCGTGCGCCTGCCGTCGGACCCTGTGGGCGACGGTTTCCTCCGCCGGGTCACCGAGGAGGATGTCGACGCAGTGACGGTGACGCTCGAGGTGCGCCTGCTCAACCCCGACCCGGCGCAGCCCTATCGCGTCGACTTCCTCGCGCAGTCCTTCGCCGCGGAGCTGGACGGGCGGTTCAGCATCAGCCCCGCGTCCGTGACCTTCCAGCCCGGGGATACCTCGAAGTTCGTCTTCGTGACGTTCACTTCCGACGACGTGTTCACCGGCGACGTCGGGGTGACGGTGGCGTTGCAGCACCCGGCCCGGTTCAACACGTCCGGGCAGTCCGACGACAGCGGCCAGGTGCTGTTGGTCGAGGACGACGTGGCACCGCCCGACACGACGGCCGACGAGCTGCGTGCCGCGATCGAACAGCGCAACGCCGAACTGGCCCAGGAGTACGCCGACGCACTGAACGCACCCGACGTGGACTGGCCGGCCGCAGGTGTGCCCGAGCCGCAGCCGCCGCTGGTGCCGCCGGCAACGGCGTCGGCCTTCGGCGTCGGGCAGCAGCTCGACCTCCAGCCGCCCTTCGAGTTCGACCCGCTGGCCGACACGATGGAGGCCCTCGTGGCCGACATGGAAGCCGTCGGCTGCCCGGCCGACTTCGCGCTGGGCGGTGCAGGCGGGAAGCCCGAGCCGACACGAGCCGGCGACATCATCCAGGTCACTTGCGTCCGCACCCTCTCTGACCTGCTCGTGGACGCCGGGTTCAGCGGCGACCTCAGCGGCGCCACGCCGGATGCCCTGCAGGGCCTGGCCCGCGCCCTCGGCCTCGATGTGAACATCGCCTGGAGCGCCGACCTGCGCATCACGATCACCGCCGGTGTCGACGAGGACGGCGTGTACGTGCTCGGCTCCACCGGGCTGGAGCTGGGGGTCAGCGGCGTCGGCACGGTCACCGGCGCCGGCACGGTGCTCGGCACGCCCGGCACCGACCTCGACGGCAACGGCGAGGCGAACCTGTTCCTCTCCGTGCGCTCCGACGTGGACCGCACCGCACGCCTGCGCGCTGCCGACCTGGCGAGCCTGCAGCTGTTCCCGATCATCACCGGCACCGCGGCGCTCGACCTCACCGCCACCGTGGAGAACACCACGCTCGACTGGGACGCCACGTGGACGCTCACCGAGGGCACCGCGGGCGCCACTGACGTCGCCACCACCCAACACCTGCAGCTCACGCAGGAACTGCCCGGCTTCGCCGTCGGCGGGGTGGCAGCGCCCACCGCGCTCGTGTTGGCGGGCACGCTCACCGAGCGCGAAGGCGTTCAAGGCTGGGAGGTCGAGGGCAGCCTCACGCCGGCCGACGAGCTCGACCTCGGCGGCTTCCTCATCACCCGTCTCGACGGCCACGGCTTCGTCGCCCAGCCCCCCGTGGGCGACGCCGTGGTGGACCTCACCGTGGACCTCGGCATGGTCGTCGGTGAGGGCCCCTCGGCCGTCGTGCTCGACGCCACCCTGCGTCTCGTCGGTGACGGCTGGGAGTTGGAGGGCACCGCCACCGCGGCGGAGCTGATCGTCGGCCCGGTGCGCCTGGTGGACGTGACCGTGGACTTCGCGGGCGACGTCGTGGGCACACCCAACCTGTCGATCACGGCGACCGCTGACGTCGCCGAGCTCCGCGACTCGGGCGGCACCGCCATCGCCACTCTCACGGGGGTGGTCGCCCGGCTGGAGGGCAGCACGGCGCTGCACCTCGACGCCGACTCGCTGCACGCGGCGATCGGTGATGCGCTGGAGCTCGATGTCGACACGATCGCGCTCGACGTACCGGCGGTGGACGGGGTGCTGCTCAGCCTTGGCGAGGTGGTGGCCACCGCGCCCTCGCTCGGCGGGTTGACGGTGACGATCACCGACCTGCTGCTGTTCGACGACGGTCGCTTCAGCGCGTCGTCCGCGGTGGTTGCACAGCCCGACGGCTTCGCCACCAGCCTCGGCCTCGGCGGCATCATCCCCGTCGACCTCACGGCCTTGCGGCTGGAGTTCACCGATGTCGCCCCCGACGGCCGGGTGGAGGACCTCAGCTCGTTCATCGTGCGCATCGACGGAGTGGTGGACATGAGCCGCTTCGCCGGCCTGCCGTTCACGCCCACCGTGCAGTTGGGCGGTGCGGTGATCACCCCCACCTCGCCACTGGCGGACCGGCAGTTCAGCCTGGCCGCGCATGTGCAGTCCACCGACCCACTGGTGATCGTGCCCACCGACATCGGCCCGCTCGGCCTCGGGCTGCAGGGCCTGGAAGTGGGCGAGGTGACGATCGACGCGTCGATCACCGTCGATGGCCTCGAGGCCGACGGCAGCGCGCCGACGGTCGCGGGTTCCGCACGCATCGCCGCAGCCTTCGACGACATCTCCGGGTCGATCGAGGCCACGCTCGCCGGCACGGTCACCGATGGTGCCCACGGTGCCGAGCTCAACGCCACCGCGGTGGTCGGCTTCTCCGCTGCCACGAGCGGCGGAGCGTCGCTGGAGGACCTGCAGGGCACGTTCGAGATCCGCGTCGCCTTCGGCGACCCGACCGAGCCGTTCACCGTCGATCTGATCGACGTCCGCCTCGGCTCGCTGCGGGTGCCCGCGGCTACGTGGGCGACGTTCACCGCTGGCGACATCGACATCGACCTCACGCCCGCGGCCGACACGCTGATCACCATCGACGGCAGCCTGAGCGACCCGACCAGCGGCATCGGCCTCACCCTGAACGAGTCGTTCGAGGCGCTCAGCGGCTTCGGCCTTCGCGTTGGTGGCATCACGTTCGACCGCTCGTTCACGCCTCGATTCACCAACGACTTCTTCGCCGACCTCGACCTGCCCGAGGACATGAGCAGCTGGCTGCCGAAGTGGCTGCCGCTACAGATCGACGGGTTCGGGCTGCAGGTGCCCTCCGACCTCGACCCGGGGTCGTCGCTGGCCGACGTGTTCTCCCAGATCCAGATCTCCGTGTCGGGCGGCCTGCGCGGCACGCCGGCCGTCCCGGGGAGCGCAACGGTGAAAGACCTGGTCATCGACATCGGCCGGTTGAGCGACGTCGACCCGACCGCCCCGTTCGACGCCGACACCTTCCCGGTGGTCAACCTCAGCGGCGTGCGCCTGGCGATCGAGCCCGCACTCAACCTCGGGGCAGCCCGCATCAGCGGCGAGCTGACGTTCGGCACGGTCGAGGTGGAGAACCGCGACGGCGAGCTGGAGACGGTCGTCTACGGGCGCATCCGTGGCGGGCTGAGCAGCCCGGCCATCGACGCCGGCGCCGACCTGGTGATCACCGAGTACGGCCCGGTGCTGCTGCGGGTGACCGCCCCGCTCGGCGTGCCGCTCGGGCCGACCGGCCTGATCCTCACCTCCGTCACTGGCGCCGCCGCCTTCGGCGAGGTCGGCCTGCCCACGCCGCAGCAAGGCCACCCGGAGGAGCTGATCAACGCGATCATCGACCTGCCCACCGACGCCTCGCTCGACGAGGAGGGCATCCGCGCAGCGGTCGGGCCGTCGGTTCGCGACGAGGTGCCCACGTGGACGCAGGGCCTCGCGCTCGCCCTCGAAGGCGACCTCACCCATGTGGCCGCCGCCGGGATGCTGAAGGGCAAGGTCACGATTGGGGTGAACCTCTCGGCCAGTGCCGGCGTGCAGATCATCGGCCGCGGCGAGGTGGAGGTGTTCGGCATCCCGCTCACCGACACGATCTCGCTCGACGGCAGCTTGGCCGTCGCCGGCATCATGATCAGTCTGGGCGACCCGCTGAACCCGCAGATCGACCTCGCCTTCCAGAGCCCCACGCCAGGTAGCCCGTTTGCCGTGGTGTTCCCGGAGGCGGTCACCGTGTCCGCCCAGTTGCACACCGACGGCATCGTCACCGGTATCGCTGCCGGCCTCGACGCGTTCATCGACAGCATGTCGTCGGGTGCCCTCGCCGCGCTCGCTTCGTCGTTGGAACGCGACCGCTCGTCCGCCCTCTCCCGGCTGGTGCTGGACACCAACGGCGACGACATCGTCAGCCCCTCCGAGAACGCGGCCACCATCACCGTGGCGCTGCTGCAGGCACGCCTCGGGGTGCTGCTGACCAACCCGATCGACACGGTCGGGCCGCTGCTGCAGGCCATCTCCGACGACCTCGCGCAGATGGACCTCGGCGACGGTGTGGAGGCGCTGAACGAGTTCCTCGAGATCACCCGCACCGCCGGCGCCGCCGCGCTGGCCGCCGCGGGCGAGGAGTTCAACCCGTCGTTCACGTTCAAAGGGGCGATGCAGCCGCTGATGCTCGGCATCCCGATGGGCGAACCGACGAACGCGATCACCGTGGCCATCGACCGCACCAGCCTGCGCTTCGAGGTCACCACCAGCGTGATCGAGAACCTCAAGGACCTGGCGGACAAGATCATCCCGGGCGCCTCGGCGATCCTCACCACCGTCACCCTCGGTGGCCACGACTCGCTGACGTTCGGCATCCAGGTGCCGGTGCCGACGCTGTTGGACGTGGTCCTCTACGGCGGCTCGCTGCCGACGTTCGACCCCGAGCTGCCGTCGCAGAACTGGTCGATCAACTTCGCCGGCTCGTTCACCCAGTTCGGCATGCAGGCCGAGGTGCGCGGGTTCGTCACCTCCGCGGGCAACCAGACCCTGGTGGATCAGAAGGTGGAGCGCCGCTACCCCGGCGCCCCCGGCTACGACCCCACCGTGGCCCCCGACGCGGACATGGTGCAGTTCACCCGCCAGGTGGACTACGACAACCTGTTGCGCTTCGGTGGCATCGTGCTCAACGGCCGCCTGGAGGTGCCACGCCTGATCACCGACCCGGTGGACGTGATCCGCGACCTGCCGCCGATCCCCGACGGCCTGGCCGAGGCACTGCCGTGGTTCGACCAGTTCAGCGACACCCTGTTCGCCACCGAGACGCCGGTGCAACTGACCGTCCTGATCCCCGGCTTCACCGCCGTGTTCGACGCACCCGCGGGCGATGCACGCGACGAAGCGTTCGACGATTGGGTGAACGCGTTCAGCGTGACCGGGGTGTTCGAAGGCACCCGCCAGACCGAGGACAGCGACCCGGTGGCCCGGCTGCTGTCGATCCCCATCGGCGAGGGGCGCCTGCTGGCCACCGCTGCCGGCCTCGAAGTGACTGCCGGCATCCCGCTGATCGGCGTGGAGGGCACGTTCACACTGAAGGTGGAGAAGCTCGACGGCATCCCCGTGCCCAGCGCCGGTGTCGACGTGTCGCTGGACGTGGCGGAGGCGCTGGCCGCGCTGCGCGACCTCGGCCTGCCGGAGAGCTTCTCCCTCGCCACCGGCGACGGTGCCTCGTTCGGCTTCCGTGCGTTCACGCCCGGCTTCGACCCCGACAGCGACGACCCGCTGCGCCGCTCCGGCGGTGTGGGCCTGAGCGCGTTGCTGGACCTGACCGGCATCGTCGAGGACGCCCGCTTCGACCTGGCGATCGACCCGGTGGGCACCGGTTTCGGCCCGGACTTCTCGGCCACGGCCGAGGTGGGCAAGATCGGCCCGTTCGCCGGCACCGGGGTGCGCGACGCGGTGCTCACGGTGCGCAAGCTGGGCGACGGGTTCAGCCTGGACGTGGGCGGCATCGCCACGGTGCTGGGGCAGGACTGGACGCTCGACGGCGCGCTCGGCCCCGACCTCACCGGCCAGCTCACGCTCATCGGCTCCGGCGGCGACCTGCCGGACGTGGGTGGGTTCCAGTTCGTCGAGGGCGGCTTCGCACTGCAGTTCACGCGAGACCCCGCCTCCCACAAGCTGCAGGCATCGATGGGCATCGGCGGCAAGGTCGCCCTGCCTTCGTGGCTGGCCGGGCGAGTGGACACCGGGGGCCAGGCTCCTGGCGCGGCGCTCGCGGCGTCGGCACCGGCGCCCGCACCCACGGTCACGGTCGCCGGGTGCACCGGCCCGGACGACGCGCTGGAACTGCGGCTGGCGATCGGCCGTGTGCGCCTGGACGAGAGCGGCGCAGCGGTGCTCACCGGCACCGGCAAGCCACTGGCCATCGACCCCGCCGCACCCTGCGTGCTGCCGCCGAACCTGCTCGGCCTCGACGACGACGACGCCCGCCTGGTGGTGCGCCGTGTCGGTGGGGTCACCAAGGTGGCCGTCGACGGCGCGGTCGTCGTAGGAGGCGACCTGCCCACGTTCGTCATCGGCGGCTCGCTGTCCACCGACGGCACGGGCACCCTGCGCGTGCGGTTCGACACGAGTGGCCTCAACCTCGGCGGGTTCCTGCTCACCGGTGGCGCCGACCTCACCCTGCTCGGCGGCAACAAGTTCTCCCTGGCTGTGGATGCACGCACGTCGATCGCCGGGCTCGTGAACAGTGCCCGGGTCAGCGGCAACATCACCGAGACCGGCATCCAGTCGCTCAACATCTCGGCCACCGGCATCACCATCCCCAACGTCACGATCGACTCGGCGACGCTCACCCTGCTGAAGGTGGGCAACGGCTATCGCGTCGACGCCGCAGCGAAGGTGCGCATCCGCAGCGTCAGCGCCGGCTCACCCGCGTCGGCCGTGCTCGACGTCAGCGGTTCCGTCCAGCCGAACGGCAACTTCTCCCTCGGCTTCGTGCTCACCAACGCCCGCCTGCTGAACGTGCCGTTCACCGGGTCGCTGTTCCTCGAGAAGACGGGGTCCTCGGTCACGGTGCGCGCCGACTCCAGCTACACCTTGTGGAGCACCACCTTGAAAGCCGGGGGCTCGCTGACCGTGGGCGTCAACGGCATCTCCGGGTCCTTGCTGCTCACCACTGTGGACGCCAGCGGCAACCCGACCACGCTGAAGATCGGCGGCTACGAGTTGGGCGGCACGCTGCGCGCCCAGTTCACGATCAGCGGCGCCACGAACACCGCGTCGGTGCAGCTGGAGAACGGCAAGGTCGTGGTGCCCGGCATCGGGCAGCTCGACATGACGGCGGCGCTGTCGCTGGACGGCACCGGCCACTTCAGCATCGGCACCCCGAACGGCATCCGCCTCGGCGGCAGCAGCTCGCCGTTCTTCGGGGTGGGCACGTACCGCCTGTCGCTCGACGCGGGCGTGGTGCGGTTCCAGGCCACCGGCGCCGGCATCGAGTACCGCGACGGCACCACCGTGGTGTTCTCCGCCGTCGTGCCCACCTTCCGCATCGGCAGCGACGGCATCGTCGACGTCTCCACCAACGGGTTCCGCATCGGTTCGTCCACCGGGCTCAACCTCAACGTCGGCCCAGCCCGCGTGCTGGTGAACGGCCCGGCGCTCACAGCCCGGCTGTCGTTGCCGGCCGCCACGCTCAACGTGCCGCTGCTGGCTGACGGCACGCCGGGGCGGCCGCGCCTCGGCACCCCGGCGTTCGAGATCAACGTCGGCACCTTCCGCTACGTGCTGTTCGATGCCCGCACGCTCGACCTCGGGTTGATGCGCCTCAACGGCAGGCTCGTGTTCGAGCGGCCCGCTGGGGGTGCGTTGCGCCTGGCCATCGAGGCCAACGGCAACGGCGTTCCCTTCGTCGACCTCGGCACGATGGGGCGCATCGACCTGCCGGCGTTCAGCGTGGCGTCGAACGGCGCCATCGACATCACGGCCACCACGACCCGCCTCGGCTTGTCGAACATCCCGTTCGAGATCCGCGACGCGTCGTTCCGCTTGCAGTCGGACGGCATCACGCTCACCCTCGCTGTCAACGGCGGCTCGTTGCGTGTACCCGCCATGTCGCAGCCGATCAACCTGCCGAACTTCTCGTTCACCACCGCCACGTCCTTCAGCCACGACTTCGTCATCCCGGCGCTGGAGTTGGGGCCGTTCTTCGAGACGGACGAGGCCACCTTCCGCCTGCAGATGAACCGCAACGGCGCTCAGCTGCAGCTCGTCAACAGCGGCGCCGGCGGGCCGGCGGTGCACATGTTCGGTGGCAGCACGCTGAAGCTCGACTCGCTGCTCATCGACACCGCCGGCACGTTCAGCGGGCAGGTCACCGGCGAGCTCGAACTGTTCGGCCACGAGCTGGCGACCGCCACGATGGCGGTGACGTTGGAGAGCGGCTTCGCCAAGATCACCCTGCCGGCCTCCAAGAAGAAGACGATCGACCTCGGGTTCATCTCGGTGTCCGTCAGCGGCTTCGCCCGCAGCGACGGCAAGTTCAGCTTCACCGGCTCGGCGAGCACCGACGGCAACATCTTCGGCGTGGTCTCCTGGGACGGGTCGGCCACGATGACCATCGCCAACACCGGCGTCACCGGTTCGTACGACGGTGAGGTCAGCCTGTTCGGCATCACCGGCGGCTCCAGCGGCTCCATCGATGCCACGGGTACGGTGACGGGCACGCTGAGCGTGGACCTCAACTTCGACGGCCGTACGTCCGGCTTCTTTGTGTGCGACTGGGACGGCTGCCCCCGCCTCCAGAGGGAGTCCGTGTCGTACACGTTCGACCTCGGCGGGGCCATCAACCCGGACACCACCAGCCCGACGATGACCCAGCCGCTGAGCCCGACGATCATCACGTCGCAGAAGTCCGGCTCGATCCCGGTGTACTACAACCAGCCGACAGCACACGACAGCCGCGACGGCACACTGGCGGCACGCTGCACCCCCGGCTCGGGCTCCCTGTTCGGCGTGGGCACCACCACCACGGTCACCTGCACCGCCCGCGATGCCGCCGGCAACTCGGTGACGAAGACGTTCACGATCACGGTGCGCATGGGTGCGGGGTTCACGTTCTTCTCCGGCAACACCGTCGTCGCCGACGTGGGCGGGTTCGCGGCCGGAACCGCCACCTCGGCCGCAGTCTTCAGCGACCCGTTGCTGCTGGCGGAGCAGGCCGCGGGCGCCAACGGCCGTGTGCGGTACGAGCTGCACCTGCCGACCGACCTGCCGCCGGGCGACCATCACATCGTGGTCGCAGGGACCGCCCCGGACGGCACGGCCGTGCTGTGGGTGGTGCCGATCACCGTGGGCCAGGGCGGCGTGGTGGTGGCCATCCGCAACGACGCCGTGGTGCCGGACCGGCAGCTCCCGAGCACCGGCGGCGGAAGCGGCGTGGCCCGTGTGCTCGTGCCCGCGGCGTGGTGCCTGCTGTTGCTCGGCCTGGCCCTCGTAGTGGCCAGTTCCGTGCGCACCCGCCGCCGCGGCGTGTAGCGGCGTGCGCTTGGGTGCACTGCGAACTCCGAGTGCAACCGCTTGACCGCGTGACGTGGTGGTCGTATGGTACGGCGCAATTGCTCGGTTTCTCTTTGGGGGTTTGCCGTGGTTGCCACACACACACTCTGGTAGGGGTCGGGTTGTGTGGGCCGCTCGGCGTGGGGGGGCGGTGGTGTTGGCGGTCGGCTTGTTGGGTGTGTGGTCGCCGCCGCTGGCTGCGGAGGGGTCGGGGGGTGTGGTGGAGGATTCGTTGGAGGTGCCGCCTGGTGGGGGTTTGGGTGAGGAGGTGATTCCGGCGCCGGTGGAGGTGCCGTATGTGCCGCGCGAGGTGCGTACGCCGGTGCCGGTGGCGGCGGATGTGGTGGCGTCGGTGGTGGGGGAGCCTGGTGTGGTGGATGGGTTGCCGGTGTCGGTGAGGGTGGTTGAGGCGAAGCCGGGTGTTGGGGTGGATGGGAAGCCGGTGGAGCCGGTGGAGCCGGGTCGGGGTTCGGTGTCCGAGGTCTTGTTGCGGTTGGAGTCGTTCGACGCGGAGACGGTGTCGGCGTTGGGTGGTGAGGTGTTGGCGTTTGGTGTGACTCCTCCTGCTGATGTGGTGGCCAGGGGTGGGGTGTTGGTGGAGGTGACGGTCGATTATTCGGCGTTTCGTTGGGCGTTGGGGGCGGATTGGTCGCAGCGGTTGCAGTTGGTGGAGTGGGAGTGTGATCCGCGGGTGGTGCGGGCTGCGGTGAAGGAGTGTGGCAACCCGGTGGTGGTGGCTGGTGTGGTGAATGACTTTGAGGCGGGGACGTTGACGGCGACGGTGCTGCTCGGCGGCCAGACCGCGGACGCGCCCGCGGGCGAGTCCCGTCCGGCTGGGGTGTTCGCGGGTGATGGTTCGACGTTGGGGTTGGCGTCGGCGGCGGGTTCGTTCCAGGCGACGTCGTTGTCGAATTCGGGGTCGTGGCAGGTGGGTGGGAACAATGGTTCGTTCTCGTATTCGTATCCGATTGCGACGCCGCCGGCGTTCAACGGGTTGGGGCCGTCGGTGGCCCTGTCGTATGACTCGTCGGGTGTGGATGGGATCACGTCGGATGTGAACTCGCAGGCTGGTGAGGTGGGTCTCGGTTGGAACCTCAGTGCCGGTCAGGGGTTCATCGAGCGGCGGTATCTGCCGTGCACGGACAGCCGGATCGGGGGTGGCACGACGGATTCGTGTTGGTATGTGCAGAACGCGACGATCTCGTTGAATGGTCACGCGTCAGAGCTGGTGCCGATCAACGGATCGGTCGCCTCCGGCCAGAACAGCTTCACCCAGTGGCGTTTGAAGGACGATCCGGACTGGCTGGTGGAGCGCGTCAATTCGCCGTCGGGTGATTGGTGGACCAACGAGCACTGGAAGGTCACCACCCCGGAGGGGATGATCTACTGGTTTGGGCGTGAGGACGAGAGCCAGAACTCGCGGCTTGTGCGCCCGCTGCGCGGCTTGAACTCGGGTGATCCGTGCTACTCGCGGGGGAACAAACTGTGCGTGACGGCAGGGGTCGCGGACATGCCGTATCGGTGGTTGTTGGACAAGGTGGAGGACCCGTTCGGCAATGTGATGGTCTACAAGTACGAGGTCACCGAAAACCGGGCCCGCACCCTCGGGTCGGGGTATTCGGCGGTCACCTATGACATGAACGCCGTGCTCTCGGAGATCCTGTACGGCAAGCACGCTCCTGCTGCTCCGGCGACGTCGTTGATCACCGGGTACCGGGCGAGGGTGGTGTTCACCTATGTGAAGCGGTGCACGGGTGAGCTGTGGACTGCGCAGGATGTGAGCTGTCCGACGGTGTCGAACGCGAACGGCACGTCGTATCCGGATGTGCCGACCGACTTGTACTGTCCGTCGGGGAACTGTTTCAAGGATGTGTCGTTCTTTTCGATCAAGCGGCTGGCGGTGGTCACGACGCAGACCTCTGCGGATGGGTCGGCGTGGGTGAATGTGAACCAGTGGCGGCTGTTCCACTCGCTGCCCGACCCTGGTGACGGTGGGAACGAGAAGCTGTGGCTGTACTCGATCTATCGGGTGACCCCGACGTCGCCGCCACCTGTGTATGTGACGCCGCTGGATCTGGGTGTCGAGTTCGGTGGGGAGCCGTTGCAGAACCGTCGCGATGGCAACCCTGCGGGTGGGGTGCCGTACATGAACCAGTATCGGATCGATCGGATCACCGACGCTCTCGGCCAGCGGATCGATGTCGCGTACGAGTCGCCGACGTGTTCGTTGTCGAATCCGAACTGGTCGACGAACACCACGAACTGCTACCCGATGTACGCCGGGTTCACCGGTGGTGGCTCGGGCTGGGGTGTCTATCGACGGTGGGTCGTCAACACTGTGTCGGTGCGTGATCTGGTCACGAACCCGGACAACGGCACCACTGGTGACGCGCTCACCCCGGTCGTTGTCTACGACTACACGTACTCGGGTGCGGCGTGGCATCACGATGGTGATGATTGGTGGGTCGACACCCCCGGGGTTGACGACGTGTCGTGGGGTCAGTGGCGCGGCTATGCCCAGGTGACCACCACCGTCGGGTCGGGGTCGACCAAGACGGTGACGATCGCCCGCTACTTCCAAGGGATGCATGGCGACAAGGCCGGCGGTGGTGGCACGAAGACCGTCACCCTCACCAAGTCGTGGACCACCACCTCTGAAGGGACCAGCGGTACCACTGTCAATGATGAGGACTGGCTGCAAGGCCAGGTGTTCGAGTCGTTCCAGATGGACGGCACCGCCGGCACGATCGCCGGTGGCGGCTACCTGAGCGCGTCGCGCAACCAATCCACCTGGACCCAAGTGTCCACCGACGGCGTCGTTGTGCGTACCGGGCTCGCCGCGAAGCAGA
>JBPOIX010000045.1:0-9531 GCA_052034175.1 Actinomycetota bacterium | reverse complement strand
GACCGAGGTGCGTGGCAGCTCTTCGACTAACTCGATGAAGCTAGGCACCTTTAAAAGCACCATCCGCTCGGCGCAGAAGCAGATGATCTCGTCCTCCGTCACGCCGGCGTAGGGGTGACGGACGACGTACATCTTGATCGCCTGGTCGCGGACAGGGTCGGGGACGCCCACCGCGGCGCTCTCGAACACCGCCGGGTGCTCGTTCACAACGCGCTCCACCTCCGCCGCGGCCACGTTCTCGCCGGAGCGCTTGATCATGTCCTTGGCGCGGTCGAAGAACGACAGGAAGCCGTCGGGCTCGATGCGCACCATGTCGCCGGTGTGCAACCAGCCGTCGCGCACCGCGGCGTCGGTGGCGGCCCGGTCGTCGAGGTAGCCGGCCATCAGCGACACACCGGGCACGCCGTGGACGAGCAGCTCGCCCACGCCGCCCACGCCCACCTCGCGGCCCTGCCGGTCCACCACACGGATCGGCCCACCCGTGGGTTGACCGATCGTCATGCTGTCGCGCCGCCGATGGAGCGGGTTGGCCACCGGTGGGGCGATGGTCTCGGTCATGCCGTACCACTGAACCAGCGGGCACCCGAACCGGGCCTCGAACTCCTCCAGCTGGGTGGTGCCGACGTTCTGCCCGAAGTAGGTGGCCCGCAACGAGGTGGGCAACGGGTTCGGCGACGGGGGCTGGGCGAGGATCATCCGCACCGGGGCGGCGAACAGGCTGCCGAGCGTTGCGCCGTGGCGCTGCGCCTGGTCGCCCCAGGCAGAGGCGGAGAAGCGGTGCATGAGCGCCACCGACGCACCGGACACCAGGGCCGACATCGTCGAGTAGTACTGGGCGTTGGCGTGGAACATCGGCAGTACCACGAGCCACCGATCGTCCGATCGCATCCGCACGATGTTCGCGATCACGTCGCCGGCGACCAGGTAGTTGGCGTGCGTCACCACCACACCCTTCGGCCGGCTGGTGGTACCGGATGTGTAGAGCACGGCCAGCGGCTCACGCGGGTCGAGAACCGGCAACTCGCCGGCCGCGGGGCGATCCCCGCGACCGTCGAAGTCGGCACCGAGTGCCACGACGGGCACCGCCGTCGCCGCCCGCACGTCCGCCGCCCGGCCCGCCTCGGCGATCACCGCGGTGCACTTCGAGTGGTCGAGCATGAATGCGAACTCGTGGACGGTGCTCTGGGGGTTCATCGGCACCATCACCGCGCCCGCGAGCGCGGCACCGAACCAGCAGGCGAAGAACTCGGGCCGGTTGCCCACCACCACTCCGAACCGATCACCGCGACCGATGCCCAGACCGGCGAGGACGGCCGCACCACGACGCGCGAGCCCGAGCATGTCCGCATACGTGTACGTGCGCGCGCCGGTCTCGTCCTCGTACACGAGGAACACGCTGTCCGGCCGGTCCGCGGCGTGCTCGGCGAGCAGCGAGCCGACGGTGTGGGTGCCGAACGGGAGGAGGCCGGTGTTCATGATGCTCCTGCGCGATGGCGGCCGAGGGAGGAGGAGATGGCGACGGCGATCACCAGCGAGGCGCCGAAGAACACGTCGTTGATCCAGTACGGCACACCCCACAGGGTGAGGCCGTTCACGCCGAAGCCGAGCAGCAGAATGGCCACGAGCGTGCCGACCACGTTGTACCGGCCGGGGCGGATGGCCGTGGCACCCAGTGCCGCGGCGGCCAGCGCCTGGAGCATGTAGTTGGTGCCCGAGCGCGGATCGCCGGTGCCGTTGCGGGCCACCAGCAGCGCGCCGCCCACCGAGGCGAAGAACGCCGACACCACGAAGCTGCGGCGCACCAGGCGGTCGACCTCCACGCCGACCAGCCGCGCCGAGGACGGGTTCGAGCCGATGAAGTGGAGGTGCCTTCCGAACGGCACCTGGGTGAGCAGGTACCACACGGTGACGGCCACGACGGCTAGCACGTACATCACATCGGGGACGCCGAGCAGCTCGCCCGACCCGAACTGGATGAACTGCTTGGAGATGCCGCTGGAGATGGTCTGCCCCTCGGTGTACGCCTGGATCACGCCGCCGACGAAGGTGGCCATGCCGAGCGTCGCGATGAGTGCGTTCACACGGAAGCGGGTGACGACCAACCCGTTCAACAGCCCGACGAACGTGCCGATCACGACACCGACGACGAGCGCGACCGCGAGCGGCAGGTGGAACCTCGACATCGCCGCGGCGATGGCGATCTGCGACAGGCTGGCGATGGCGCCGACCGAGAGGTCGAAGTTGCGGCACACCAGCGGCGCGAGCGAGCCGAGTGCGAGGATGCCCAGCACCGACTGGTTGGCCAACACCGACGAGAGGTTGGCGTGCGTCGTGAACAGGTCGGCGGTCGTCGAGTTGATCGAGAAGAACGCGAACACCACCACGAAGATGATGACGAGCACGTACGGCTCGAGGGCCGGCCCGAGCCGGCGGCGGGGTGCCGCGGCGACGGTGGTTGCGGGCGCGGTCATGCTGCCTCCACGGGTGCGAACGAGAGCTCGGTCAGAACGGCGGGGGTGACGTCGGCGCGCAGCAACTGGGTCACCTCGCGGCCGGAACGCATCACGATCACCCGGTCGCACAGCAGGCACAGCTCCTCGAAGTCCGACGACACCACCAGGGCTGCAGCCCCGGCGTCGACGGCGCGTTCGACGATGCGGTGGATCTCGGCCCGGGCGCCGACGTCCACCCCCTGCGACGGCTCGTCGAGCAGCAGGAGCGCCGGCTGATCGCACAGCCAGCGCGCCAGCACCACCTTCTGGCGGTTGCCGCCCGACAGGGTGGACATGGTCTGCCGGTCGCCGCGCGCCCGCACACCGAACTCGCCGATCAACCTCGATGCGTCGGCACGCTCGCGGGCGGTGTCGAGCCGGCCGCGCCGCAGGTAGCGCCGGACCCGGGCGGCCAGCAGGTTGCTGCGCACGTCGAGGTCGGCGAACGCGGCGTCGCGGTCCCGGTCCTCGGGCACATGGGCCACACCCGCCGCGATGGCGGCACCGATGTCGCCGGGCGGGAGCACCTGGCCGTTGATGGCGATCTCGCCGCGGTGCGGGGGGTGCACCCCGGCGATCATCTTCACCACCTGCGAACGGCCCGAGCCGCGCATGCCGGCGATGCCGACCACTTCACCCCGTCGCACCACCAGGTCGAGATCGCGCACCGACCCGCCGCACAGCCCGGTCACCGCCAGGCCGTCGCCCGCGTGGGCGGCAGGATCGAACGGCGGGCGCTCCCACCGTTCGGGGATGGCCGTGCCGACGATCAGTTCCACGAGCTCGGGGTAGGTCGTCGCGTCACCACGGCGGGTCGTGACATGGCGACCGTCCCGCAACACCGTGATGCCGTCGGCGACGTCGAGCACCTCTGAGAGGTGATGGGTGATCAGCACGATGGTGTGGCCCTGCGCCGCGTAGCGGCGGAGCATCTCGAGCAGGAAGGCCGATTCGTGCGCGGGCAGGGACGCGGTCGGCTCGTCGAGCACGAGCAGGCCGGGTGCCACCGGTCGCTCGTCGTCACCGCCCTGGTCGTGCAGGGCACGGGCGATGGCCAGCATCGTGCGCGCCACCGGCCGCAACGCGGCCGCCGGGGTGGACGGGTCCACCTCCAGCCCGAACCGGTCGAGCAGGGCACGGGACCTGCGCCGGACCTCGCCCCAGTCGACACCGCCTCCGGCGCGGGTGGGGTAGCCCATCACGACGGCCAGGTTCTCGGCGACGGTCATGTCGTCGAACACCCCGATGTCCTGATGCACGAACCGCAGCCCCGCGTCGCGCGCCCAGCGCGGCGTGAGGCCCGCTGCCCGCACCGTGTGGTCTCCGATCGTGACGGTGCCGCGAGCGCCGTCGTTGACGACGCCTGCGAGCAGCTTCACGAGCGTGGACTTCCCGGAGCCGTTGCCGCCGACGAGGCAGTGGACGGTGCCACGCGGGATCTCCAGCGTGACACCGTCCAGTGCGGCGACACCGGCGTACGACTTGCCCAGCCCGCTCACCGCGAGTGCGAGTGCGGGGGCGAGAGCGCCGCCGTGGGCCGTCACGTCAGCCCACTCCCCAGATCTTCTTGTAGTTGGCCTGGTAGTCGCCGATGCCGTCGTACGTCACGCCTTCGGCCGGCAGGTTGTGGTCCTTGTCGATGAGCTGGGTCCCGATGCCGGAGTCCACGTCGGCCTCACCCTGGAAGATGCGGTTGAGGCCGTCCACCGCCGCCCAACCCATCCACGGGTACGGCAACGCCACGCAGGCATCCTGCCCGCCACCCGCGCGGATCAGCTCCACGTTCGGGGCGAGGCACTCGCCACCGAGCACGTGCAGGTCGGCCGCACGGCCGGAGCCGGTGATGGCCGCGGCACCGCCGAGGACGAGCGCCGTGTCGTACGGGAACGTCACGACGTTGGCGTCGGGGTTCTGCAGCAGGCCGGCCTCGGTCTTGGCCCGCAGTTCCGGCCCGTAGAGGTCGGTCAGATTGAACGGGACCTCGCTGATCGTGCAGCCGGAGCAGATCGAGGCGAGCGCCTCGTGGAACGCCACGCTGGCGATGGTGACACCCATGTAGTCGGGCTCGGTCATCTCCATGATCCGGGCGTTCTCGCCACCGACGTGCGCCACCCAGGCGGCACGTGCCGTCGCCGTCTCCTGCGTCATCGCCGCCGGGCCACCGGGGGTGGCCATGAAGGTGCCGCCGTCGAACATCGCCTCGCCACCGACCTCGGGGATGTCGCAGTCGTTGCCGACCACGCCGTAGATCTTGATGCCGGCATCCTTGGCCTGTTGGAGCGTGGCCTGCACCGGCTGGCACTCGATGATGTCGAGCACGATGCCGTCGGCGCCCGCGGCGATCGCCTGCCGGATGCCGTCGTTCCACGCGGTCGGCGACCCGGCGCCGTCGAACACGGTGGTCTCCCAGCCGAGCAGATTGCCGGCATCGGTGACGCCCTGGGCCACGTTGGCGACGGACGGCGATGCGGAGGCGAGGGTGATGACCCAGATCTTCTTGCCGGTCACCGGCGTGGGCGCGCTGGCGGGCAGGTCACGGAAGGTGCCGGCGTAGTACTTCTCCAGCAGCGAGTCCACCGTCGCCTCGGCCACGGTGGAGTCGGCACCTGCGGACGTCTCGGTGGTGGCGTCGGTCGCCGTGTCGGTGGTGGCGTCGGTGGTCTCGGCCGCAGTGCCGCCCACGGTGGCCGGCACCTCGGTGGCGGACGACGAATCGTCCGATCCGCTGCACGCAGCCAGTGCCAACACCGCCAGCGCACACCGCGCGAATCCGGTCGTCGATCGGAACATATGACCCCCCTCGGTCGATGGGTTTCCCCTGGTTTGACGAACGTAACGATCGGGCCGTCCGCTGGATATGTCCCGATGAGGCGAACATCACCGATACTCATCGTCCCATCGGGACAGCGACTCAGTCCGCGGGAGGTGGGGTGCGGCGAACGTACCGGGGCGCCCCCGTGTAGCTCGGCAGCCCGACGCCGGCACGCACCGGCTGGCGGGCGCCCACCATGTTGCGGAGCACGCCGATTCCCGACGCCTCCAACTCCACCACGTCGCCGGGCTGGATCCAGCGGTCGAGCTCCAGCCCACAGCCGCCGCCCACCGTGCCGACCGCGAGGAACTCCCCGGGGACCACCGGCTCGGCGTACGACGCCCAGGCGAGCACCTCGGCGAACGAGTAGCGGCGGCCGGCACTCGTGCCGCGCGCCCATTCCTCCCCGTTGACGCGGGCGACGAGCTCGATGGCGAACTCGTCGATCTCGTCCATCGTGGTGAGGCACGGACCCATCACGTTGCAGAAGTCCTTGCTCTTGGACGGGCCGATCATCATCGACATCTCGAGCATCTGGATGTCCCGGGCGCTGACGTCGTTGAAGATCGTGACACCGGCGATGTGCCGGGACGCAGCCTCCACGCTGAGGTCGACCCCCGAGCCGGCCACGTAGAAGCCGAGCTCCAATTCGAAGTCGAGCTGGTCGGAGTACGCGGGCCACAGCAGCGGTGCGTCCGGGCCGACCACGGTGTGCGGGTTGCCCTTGTAGCCGATCGGCATCTGCTCGAAGGCCGGCGATGGCGGCAGACCGGAGCCAGCGGCATGTTGTTCGTAGGTGAGGTAGTCGCGGATCCGCGGCGGCCGCGGGACGGGTGCCAGCAGTTGCACCGTCGCGGCGTCGACGAGGGATGCCACCGCACCACCACCGGCGACACGATCGCGGGCCGCATCCACCACTGCCTGCATCGTGGGCAGTGCGTCGTCCCAGTCGGCCAGCACCTCGAGCATCGACGCACCGAGTGCCCTGCCGCCGGGCACCAGCTCGGCCTGCGCGGCGACCAGGTCGACGATCGTGTCGTCCGACAGCAGCGCGCCGATCCGCTCGCGGGTCCCGTCCGTGAAGGTGACGAGGCGCACGGTCAGACGCCGGCGTGACGGGCGCGAGCGTCGCCCCACAGGTCGGCCGGCGGCATCGTGTAGATCTCGTCGTCGGCGAGCGCCGCACCGCGGTACACGGCATCGTGCGGTGCGCGCTGGCCGAGCGCGGGGTGCAGGGGCGGGTACTCGCGGGTGACGTTGGGCGCCACATGTTCGCGGATCGCCTCCATCGCCGTCTGACGATGGAGGATCCTCCACTCGCCGTTCCGGCGCTCGAACACGTCGAGGTAGCGGCCCTCGCCCTGCTGGTCGATGAAGCGCTCGCCGTCCAGCGGGATGCGGTGCACCACGTACCACTGGCACTCGGCGAAGGCACGATCGCCGTCGATCTCGATCAACGGGTTGGTGATCGAGTGCTGCGAGTTCTGGATCTCCGCGAGGAGCGGGATGACATAGTCCGCGAACTCGTGCGCGTTGCCGTTCCAGAACCAGTGCACATCCGTCGCGTCGGGCCAGTAGCACGACTTGAACAGGTCGAGGTCGCACCGGTCGGCGCCCCGCGCGTAGCGGAACATGACCTCCCTGATCGCCTCCTTCGCTTCGAGATGATCGAGCCGGGCCACCAGCCCGGCGATGGTCTCCTGCGTGACATACGAGTCAGTGGTCATGTCTCCCCCTCGACGAATCGATCCGGACGGTACGCAACTTCACCCTTGCGCGCCACGTCTCGACGGAACGAACATAGACCCACCACCTCGTCCCACCGGGACAACATCGCAAGGGATCTGATGGCAACTCGGGCACGCGCTGTGCGCACCACATCCGGCACGACCGTGGCCTCTCCGTTCGAAGCGCTGTTCCACATCGGGGCGCAGATCCAGGCCAGCGAGGTCGACCTCGACAGCGTGCTCGCCACCATCGTCCTGCACGCCGCGTCCCTGGTCACGGCTGACGTGTCGTGGCTGGCCCTGCTCGACGAGACGAGCCAACTCGTCGCCGTCCGGGTGGTCCACGGCAACCGTTCGCCGGAGATCACCACCTTGACCGTCCCCCTCGGCAAGGGCATCGGCGGTGTGGCGCTCCAGCGGCACGAGACGATCGTCGTCGAGGACTACGACAGCTACCAGCAGAACACCACCAGCGCCATCCGGAAGGCGATCCACGAGGAAGGGATCGTGTCGATCATCGGCGCGCCGTTGTTCCGCGACGACCGGCTGATCGGCGTGCTCTACGTGGGGCAGCGCTCGAAGCGCGTGTTCGATCGCGACGAGCCGGCACTGGTGTCCGCCCTCGCCGGGCAGGCGGCCATCGCCATCGAGAACGCCCGGCTGCTGCGGCAACTCGACGCCAAGAACCGGCTGCTCGAGCACACCGCATCCATTCACGCCCGTCTCACCTCGGTGGCGCTGCGCGATGCAGGGATCGACGGGATCGCCACCGAGCTGGCCGACCTCGTCGGTCGCCCGATCCGGCTGACACAGGACGTGGTGCCGGTCGGGCCGCAGCGCTACGGCGGCGCCACGATGCCCATCGACGACGTGCACCACACCTTGCCGATCCTCGCCGGCGAGACCGAGCTCGGCACGCTCGGTGTCGAGGGCGCGGACCCGTTGAGCGAACTCGACCGGCGGGCACTCGAACAGGGCACCATGGTCATCGCCGTGGAGTTGCTCCGCCAACGCGCCCGGCAGGAGGTCGAATGGCGGCTCGGTGGCGAGTTGCTCGGTGCCCTCATCTCGACCTCTGGCCCCGTCGAGGGCAGGCTGGCCACACGCGCGGCGCGCTTCGGCCTCGACCTTCGGCAACCGCATGTCGCGGTCGTGCTGGAGTTCCCTGCCGACGAGCCGCTCGACCTCAGTGTCGTGCAGGACGTGGTGGGCCGCCTGAGCCCGCACGACGACGCCCACCACGGCGCGGTGCTCGTGGCGGCGACCGGCGTCGACCACATCACGCTGGCCATCCCCGAACGACGGTCCGCGCTCGCTGCACAGGTCCTCGCACGCCTCGACGACACCACCGGCCCCACCGGCGCGAGGTTCATCGCCGGCATCAGCCGGCCGTTGCGCGATCTCGGCGCCGCCCATCGCGAGGCGATGGCATGCGTGCGGCTGGCCCGTCTCTCCGGCGTCCCCGGCAAGGTGATCTCCGCCACCGACCTCGGGGCGATGCGGTTCCTGTTCGCCGTCGACGATCCGGCCCCGCTCCGCGACTACGTCACCGAGCAGCTGGGGACGCTCCGCGAACACGAGGCCGGACGCGACGCCCCGCTGTTCGGCACGCTGCGTGCGTACCTCGAGTCGTCTGGGCATCACCCCTCGATCGCCGCGGCCTGCCACATCCATGCCAGCACGGTGAAGTACCGCATCTCGCGCCTCGAAGCCGTGCTCGGTCGGCGCCTGAGCGACCCCCAGGTCCGCTTCGAGCTCCAACTGGCGATCGCACTCTACGACTTCCTGTGGGCCGCCGGCCTCGGCGGCTGAGTCGCGGCCGGGCCGCGCCGACGGGTGCGCGACCGGCCTACAGGGTCGGTTCGTTGGCGAGGTAGGCCCGCTGCTTGGCGGTGTACTCCCCAGCGCCGGACCGGAAGACCACGATCCGTTCGCCGAGCGCAACCACCGCGTGCGGCACATCGCCGATCTCGCGTTCCCACGCAACCGGATACCACGCGGCGCGGAGGAACATGGTCGAGTCTCGTGTCACGACCGCAGACGATGAGCGTCCTCCACCCCACCGTCAACCGCAATGATGCGACGCACTTCATCGGAAGATCCGATGAACACGCCTGCAGCCACCGCTCAGGCAGCGCCGGCTCAGGCCGTGGTGAGGGCGGCGACGAGTTTGCGGAGCGCGCTGTCGCCGGTGGCGGTGGTGTACGGGCCGAGCGCGCTGAGCGAGGCGATGAGGGTGGCGATCTCGCCGGCCGTCAACGTCACCGGCTCGGGGCGGGCCACCGTGTCGAGCCGGAACCCGCCGTGGCGGCCGCGCCGGCGTTGGATCGGCACACCGGCCGCGGCGAGGCGCTCGATGTCCCGCTCGAGGGTGCGCGTCGACACGCCCGTGCGGTCGGCCAGCTCAGCCGCCGTGGTGGCCCGCGGCGCGTTCAGGCGCAGCTCCTCGATGATGGCGTGTTGGCGCTCCACCAGCGGGGTGGCCTGGTGGAGTTGCACA
>JBPOIX010000160.1:0-2535 GCA_052034175.1 Actinomycetota bacterium | reverse complement strand
CTGCTCCAGCTTGCGCTGGCGGCGCACGTACACCGGGTTGAGGCGGATGCTGGTGAGGCTGTGCGACAGGCGGCCGGTGATGCGTTCCGGCAGGCTGGGGTGATCCGCGACGGCGGCCTCGCGCACGGAGACGCCGGCGGTCAGGTTGCTGATCGTGGGGGCGTAGCTGCGGCCGTTGTCGTTGAGCACGATGATCACGCGCTGCTTGCTGTGGCCGATGTTGTTCAGCGCCTCGTAGGCCATGCCGCCGGTCATCGAGCCGTCGCCGATGACGGCGACGATGTGGCGCGTGGGGTCGGTACCCCGTTCGCGGGCGACGGACAGGCCGTAGGCGTAGGACAGCACGGTGCTGGCGTGGCTGTTCTCGATGAAGTCGTGCGCGCTTTCCTCACGGTTCGGGTAGCCGCTGAGCCCGCCCGCCTGGCGCAGCTGCTCGAACTGCTGCTGGCGCCCGGTGACGATCTTGTGCACATAGGCCTGATGGCCGGTGTCCCACAGGATCTTGTCCTCGGGGGAGTGGAACACGCGGTGCAGGGCGAGCGTCAGCTCCACCACACCGAGGTTGCTCCCCAGGTGGCCCGCGTTCTCCGCCACGGCGTGCACGATGAAGTCGCGGACTTCACCAGCAAGATCGGCGAGTTCGGGGTAACTCAGGTCGCGGAGGTCGGCAGGCTGCCGGATCTGGTGCAGGGCCATGGCGACCCAACGCTACCGCGGAGTAGCTTCTGCGGCGATGGCGCGGGAAGCCTTTCCCGTCGGCGCCTCCGTGGACTCGGTGGCGTTCGACCTCGACCCCTACCCGTGGTACGCGCGGCTGCTGGCCGAGGAGCCCGTGAGCTGGGTCCCCGCGGCGGAGATGTGGTTCGTGGCCCCGGCCGAACTGTGCAAGCAGGTGCTGCGCGACGACGAGGTGTTCGCTGTCGGCTTCGAACGCAGCACCGTGGCGGACATCCTCGGCGAGCACATGATGTCGGTCGATGGCGAGGCCGCCCGGCGCTACAAGCGCGCCTTCCAGCCCCCGTTCCTACCCGGCGCGATCCGCGACCAGGTGGAGCCACGGATCGCCCTGATCGCTCGCGGCCTGGTGGAGTCGTTCCGCGAGCGGGGTGAGGTGGAGTTGAGGTCAGGCTTCGCCGGCCGCCTCCCGGTGCTGGTGATGCTCGGCCTGCTCGGTTTGCCGGCCGGTGACGAACTGCTCCTGCGCCGTTGGTACGACGCCTTCGAGGCCGCGTTGGCGAACACGGGCTTCGACCCGCAGGTGCGGCGTGTCGGGAAGGCCGCAGCCGCGGAGTTCCACGAGTACATCGCCGCGGCGCTGGGGGAGGTGCGTGGCGTTCGACGGCCGGGCACGCTGCTCGACGACCTGGTGCACGCCGACCCCGACGGCCCGGCAGGGCGGCTGACCGATGAGGAGATCGCGCTCAATGCAGGGATCGTGATGTTCGGCGGCATCAGCACGGTGGAAGCGCTGGTGCTCGATGCGGTGTGGGCGCTCGGCTCGCTAGGGGCAATCGGCTCGGAGGGCGGCGGGCTGGTCGTCGCGACCCGCGACCCCACCGCTGCGGTGCGGGCCGTGCACGAGACCATCCGCTGGCAGGGCCCGGTGCAGACGGCGCATCGGGTGACCACTCGACCCGTCGAGTTGGGCGGGGTGCACCTGCCCGCCGGCGCCACCGTGGCCTGCCTGCTGGCAGCCGCCAACCGCGACCCGGCGGTGTTCGAGCAGCCGGAGGTGTTCGACCCCGAACGCCACAACGCCCACGCACACCTCGGGTTCGCAGCCGGGCAGCACCACTGCCTCGGCTCCCACCTGGCGATCGCCGAAGGCCGGATCGCGCTCACCGAGTTGGTGGCGGCGCTGCCCGGCCTGCGGCTGGACCCCGCCCGCCCGAGCGAACCCGCCGGCAGCGAGTTCCGCCAGCCCGATCACCTGTGGGTGCAGTGGGATACCGTGCGCGCATGAGCGCACTCCCTTCGTATCGCGACCTTCCCCGCCGCGGCGGCCTGCCGGCGGCGTGGGACGTGTGGGGCGCCGACGACGTGTTCGGCTGCCTCAACCTGCTCACGCCCGAGCGGGCTGCTGCCGCTGCCGGCCTGGTGCGGCGCGGCGCGGTGTTCGCCCTCAACTGGAGCATGGGGCTGCCCGACCCGCCCCTGTTCGGGCGGCAGTCGTTCACCCACGAGGTCACTGGCGGCGACACGTCCACCAGCCACGACGACGTGTTGCACGGCTGGAACACCCAGTCGAGCAGCCAGTGGGATGGCTTCCGCCACATCCGCAACCATGCGGCGCGGGCGGACGAGCCGGGCACCGGCCACTTCGCCGGCGTCGACGACGATCGACACGGGATGCACCACTGGGCGCAGCGTGGGTTGGTGGGGCGCGCCGTGCTGGCCGACATCGGCCGCTGGCGGGAGGCCACGGGCCGGCCGCTGCAGTACGACCGTGCGGACCCGATCGAGCCGGAGGAACTGGCCGAGTGCCTGGCCGCGCAGGGCACCGTGCTGCAGGAGGGTGATGTGCTCCTGATGCGC
>JBPOIX010000148.1:0-13798 GCA_052034175.1 Actinomycetota bacterium | reverse complement strand
ATGTACCACACCTGCGCGATTCCGGGCTGCGACGTCGGCTTCGATTGGTGCCGGCCGCATCACCTCGACCCGTGGAAACTCCGTCCGTCGGGGCTGTCGGGGCTGTCGGGGCTGTCGGGGCCGTCGGACGCGTCGGCCTCGTCGGCCTCCGGTGTCGGCGGGCCCACCGACCTGGCCAACCTGGTGCCGTTGTGTTCCCGCCATCATCACGCCGCGCACGAGGGAGGGTGGCAGTTGCGCCTGGACGCCACGACACGGCAGCTCACGGTCGTCCGGCCAGACGGGGCGGTGCTGATCGGTGGCCCGAACGGGGTGGGTGCGTGGAAAGACCTTGGAGCGGAGGATGTGTCGCCGGCCAGGCCGGCCGCCTGAGCCAGCCGAGCGGCTGGTCGAACGCGTTCGACACCTGCTCCGCGCCGACGAGACGGCGGGGCGGGCTCGAAACGTGTTGTCGAACTGGTTTGACCGCACGGCGGCAAGCGTGGACGTGCCGTCCCGGTTCGACCGCACGGCGGCACGCGTGGATGTGCCGTACCGGTTCGACAGAAGTCGCCGACCCACAGTGGCGAGCGTGGACGGTCGAACCGGTTCGACCGGTGGGTTGATCGGGGAGGGGCGCATCCGACCCGGCTCGCCGGACGACGGGGTCCGGGAGTTCGAGGCGGCCGACGGACCGTCAGGGGGTTGCGCCCTCGGTGGCACGAAAGACCGTGCTCTCGCCTTCGAGGCGGATGGTGTCCCCGGGCGTCAGGTAGACGGCATGGCCGTGGGGGATGGTGTCCGCGTCGCCGCCCGTGCAGATGAGCAGCTCCCGCCCGGTGGCTTCATGCACCAACTCGTCGGCCACGTCCAGCCGCCAGAGCTCGAACGGTGCGGGCGGGGTGGGGTAGTGCCACCGGCCCGGCAACACCTGCAACGGCTGCACCACCGGGTCGGGGAGGGGTTCGTAGCGAAGCACGCGCAGCAGTTCCTCCACGTCCATGTGCTTCGGCGTCAACCCGCCACGCACGACATTGTCGCTGGCACCCATGATCTCCACCCCGGCCCCGCGCAGGTAGGCATGCAGGTTCCCCGGGCCCAGGTACAGGGCCTCCCCAGGCTGCAGCAGCACCCGGTTCAGCAGCAGGGTGACGACGGCGCTGGGGTCCCCCGGGTACCGCGCCGCGAGCTGCGACACCAGCTGTGCCTCCGCGGAGGAGTGGCCGTCGCAACAGGCCACCACCGGCCCGACCTCCAGCTCGCCCCGATACAGGCCGGCAACGGTGCGCTCCAGCCCGTGATGGTGCAGGTGACCCGCCAGCGCCTCCGCGCCGAGCCAGTGGAGCAGGCGCAGCGTGTCCTCTACCGGGCGGAAGCCGCACAGCGTGTCGAACGGGGTGAGCGCGCACAGCAGCTCGGGCTTGGCGCTTCGGTCTCGGTAGATCCGCTCCGGCGAATGCAGCGCAACGCCCGCCGCGTCCTCGCGGGCGAACCCGGCCGCAGCCGTTGTGGCATCCGGATGGGTCTGCAGGGACAGCGGCTCGGCTGCGGCCAGCACCTTCAGCAAATACGGCAGCTCCCCGGCCACCGCCGACAGCGAGCGCCCGTCCGCCACATGGGCCGGCCCGCCCGGGTGGGTGCCCAGCCACAATTCGGCCCACGGCCGCCCATCGGCTTCGAGGGTGCCCTCCATCCCCAACAGGTGCGGCAGGAACGTGGGGTCCCCCCAGGCGTAGTGCTGCACGACCCCGGTGACGGTTCGCATAGCGGGAGGTTACCCACGCCTCTCCCGGCTTCGTCCCGTCCCGATCCCATCCCGGTCCGTCCCCGGCGTTGCAGCGCCCGCCGAGGAGCAGCTCGGCGACGCAGTCACGAAATCTCGCCCCCGACGCGAGATTTCGTACCTGCGTCGGCGGCTCGGTGAGGCCCGGCCCCGGCTCAGAACAGCCGCAGGTCGTCCGGCCGCATGCCGCGCAGTTCGTCGTAGTCGATCTCGACCACCCGGTAGCCGCGCGCCTCAGCCAGCACACGCGCCTGCGGTTTCACCACCTGCGCCACGAACACGCCGCGGACAGCCCCGAGCGAGGAATCCAGGTGCAGCCGCTCGATGTAGCGGCTGAGCTGTTCCACCCCGTCGATCTCCCCGCGGCGCTTGACCTCGATGGCAACCACCTGGCCGCCGGTGTCGCGGCAGACCAGGTCGATCGGCCCGATCGCCGTCTGGTACTCCCGGCGCACGAGGGTCAGGCCGTCCTCGATCGTGTGCGGGTTGGCCGCCAGCAGCTCCTGCAGGTGGGCCTCCACCCCGTCCTTCTGCAGGCCGGGGTCCTCGCCCAGCTCGTGGCTGGTGTCGGTGAACACCTCGTGCAGGTGGATGGTGAGCTGCTCGCCCTTGGGATTCACCACCACCCAGTGATCGCCGTTGTCGGTCAGCGTGTTCGGCGCATTCATCCAGTTCAACGGCTTGTAGGCGCCGCCGTCGGCATGGATGGCCACGCAGCCGTCGGCCTTCACCATCACCAGCCGCGTGGCTTCCGGAAGATGGGCGTCGAGCCGACCGGCATAGTCGACGGAGCAACGGGCAATCACCAAACGCACCCTGCGACGGTAGCGGCCGCGCGCCCGGCGCAGCGTGGACCTCAGTCGAAGATGTCGAGACCGGCCGCGGCGTCGTCGATCGCCTGCAGGCTGCTCTCGAACTCGTCGGCCGCGGGAGCGGGTGAGAGGTCCGCGGGCGGCTCCTCGACGTCGATGGTCACTTCACCGCCGACCGCAACGCCGCCGACGTTCGGGGTCAGGACCGAGATCATCGGATCCACCGTCGCGGCAACCTGGACGTCGACCTCGGCCGTCGCCCACGGGCTGTCCATCTCGGCGTCCACGTCCGCGCCGGCGATGCTCGTGCCGCCGTGCACCGTGGGCGTGGGCAGCATCGGGTCGACACTGACGAGGGTGGACATGTCGCCGAGGTCGAACTCGATGTCCGGCGTGTCGATGTAGGTCGGGTCGGTGGCGAACGAGTCCGGCGCGCCGAACCCTGGGATCAGCGAGCCCTCGCCGAGCTCCTCGCCGAACGAGATCGTCACAGGGTCAGTGAGGACCTCATGCAACTCCTCGCGGATGTCCGGCAGCGTGAGATCGTCGACCTCGAACGGGTCGCTCCTGCCCACCTCCTCCGCGGCCTCGATGACCCCACCGAGCCAGGTGTTCGCCTCGCTGCCGATGCCCTCGCCGGCCCCCTGGGCGCTGTCGATGGAGTCCTCGATGGTGTCCACGATGCTGTCGAACCAGCCGCCACCACCGCCAGAACCCGACTGATCATCGTCGGCTTGACCGTCGGCGGTCGGCGTGAACCAACCAATCGCGTCCTTGACCGCGTCCGGGGCCGAGATCCCTGCGAGGCCGTCTGCGGCAGCCCCCTCAGCGGCCTCGACCGCGTCGTCCACCATGTCGCCGATGTCATCGAAGAGTCCCATGAGCGGCACGGTACGCCGGCCTCGTTGGGTTGTGAACCAGGTGATTGCCCGGTTCTCCGTCGGCGCTCAGCGGCCGACGTGGTCGCGCATGCGCTTCTGGATCAGCTCCCGGCGCGCCTGCAGCTCGCGGTACGTGAGCGAATCGGTCTCCGCACCGACTCCGAACCCGGCCTTCACGGAATCCATGTTCATCTCGATCGTGGTGTGATCGATGCCGAGTTCCTTCCCCAGCCGTTCGCCGTGGCGCTCGGCGAACAGCATCGAGATCTTGGCGATCTCGCCCAACAGGTCGAGGTCCGGGGCCAGGCGGGCCATCGCCCCGTCGAGGAAGACCATGTTCTTGACGTAGAGCATCAGCTCCTTGGGCAGGCGGGCGCCATAGCCCAGCAGCGCCTTCACGACGCGCTGCACCTCGGCCACCAGCTCCTCGCCCGAGAGGGTCGTGGGGTCCACCGTCGGCTGGTCGAGGCGCAGGTCGCGGATCACCGCGTCGAGGTCGGTGTCCGGTGGCAGGGCCCCGAGGTCGCGCATGGCAGCCATCTGGCCGCGGA
Organism: Actinomycetota bacterium; assembly: GCA_052034175.1. Taxonomy (GTDB): domain Bacteria; phylum Actinomycetota; class Acidimicrobiia; order Acidimicrobiales; family Ilumatobacteraceae; genus UBA668. The sequence goes on along the minus strand of JBPOIX010000148.1, from coordinate 9,792 downwards.
TGTCGTTGGTGGTGCCGGCGAGCATCATCCGCAAGAAGGCCAGGCGCCGCTCGCCGGTGAGGCGGCCGACGATGCCGAAGTCCAGCAGCGCGGTGCGGCCGTCCGGGAGCACGAACAGGTTGCCGCCGTGCAGGTCGCCGTGGAAGACCCCGTACACCATGGCCCCCTCCATCAGGGCGATCATCGCCGTGCGTACGACCTCGTGGGTGTCCACGCCGGCGTCCTTCATGCCGGCCACATCGTCGAAGTTGAAGCCGCTGAGCCGCTGCATCACCAGCACCCGGCGTGTCACCAGACGGGGGTGGGGGCGAGGCACGACATAGCCCTGGTTGCCCAACTCGTGCAGCATCGTGGCGACGTCGATCATGTTCGCCGCTTCCATGCGGAAGTCGAGCTCCTCGACGATGGTCTCGGCGAACAGCTCCACGAGCGCGGGCGGGTTGGCCAGCGAGGCAATGGGAATGCGGCCGACGAGGAAGGGCGCCAGCCAGGCCATCACCCTCAGGTCGTTGCGCACATGCTGTGCCACCGCCGGCCGCTGCACCTTCACCACGACGTGCTCGCCGCTGCGCAGGACCGCCGCGTGGACCTGGGCGATCGAGGCGGCGGCGAGGGGGGTCGGGGAGAAGGAGGAGAACACATCCTCCAGGCGGGCGCCGAGGTCGCCTTCGACCACGGTGCGCACGACGTCGAACGGCTCCGCGGGAACCTGATCGCGGCACTTCTTGAACTCTGCCACCAGCTCGGGGGGAAACAGGCCCTCGCCGCTGGAGATGATCTGGCCGAGCTTGATGTACGTCGGCCCAAGGGCTTCGGCGGCCTCGCGCAAGCGGCGCGACACCTCGGCACGGCTGGCCTCGGGAGACGCGTATCGCCCTCGCTTCTTGCGCCACAACCATGGCACCACCGCGCCGCCGAGCGTGGTGACCACCCTCACGACCCGCCGCCCGGGCGGCACCTTGGACGCCTTGGTGAGCACCGGTACCTCGGCACGCGCGGCAGCGCGGAGGTCCGCGGCCAGGGGGAGCCAGCGGATCGCTGCGCCCGCGGCGGACCCGGGCTCGGGCAGAGCCCACGGCCCGTCCTCGGTGAACGCGGCCCAGGTGCAATCCGGAAGTGCCGTCATGGGTTGCATGATCGCAGCGCGATGCGGAATGCGCCACGCACGGAGCGGAACTTCAGCGGACGTGACCGATGACACGTCGACCCGCATGGTTGGCTACGCTTCGCCGACCACTGAGCTTGCTGGGGGCAACCATGGGCGATCGCTACTACGTCACCGACACCGCGCTGTCCGCGCGCTTCCCGATGTACACCCGGGCCAACGTGGGGGAGGTCTTCCCCGACCCGGTCACGCCACTCACCAGCTCGACCGCGTTGTGGGAGGCAGAACTCGGTTGGCGGGATGCGTGGGAGCGCATGGGAGCGTTCGAGCAAGCCGAGTTCCCCGCGGAGGACTTCTGCCAGCTCGGCGTGCAGGGTGGTTACTGCTACCTCAACGCGTCGTTGATTCGGCTGTTCGGCGAGCGTGCACCGGGCCTCACCTGGCAGGACATGGACGCCCAGTTCTTCGGCGCAATGCCGGGGATCCCGCCGTACGAGGCGATGGAGGGCGACGACCGTCCGGACCTGACGGAGAAGATCGGTGGCACGTTCGGGTGGGTGTTCGGCCAGACCAGCCTCTCGGACCTCACCCAGCTCACCGCCGACCGGACGATGACGAAGCAGATGCGCGCCGACCGCCCGGACTTCACCGCGCTGTCGTTGGAGGAGTGCTGGCAGAAGTTCCTCGACATCGTCCCGATTCACCGCCACCTGTTCGCCCAACACCTGTTCACCACCTACATGGCCACCGTGCCCGTGGGCGTGATCAGCGGGGTCGCGGCTGCGGTCGGCCGCCCGGACCTGATGATGCCGATCATCGCGGGTATCGGCGAGGTGGACTCCGCCGAGCCCAGCCACGCGATGTGGGCCCTCTCGCGCCTCGCCCCGGACAGCGACGAGTTCCGTGCCGGCTTCGACGCCTTCCTCTACGAGTTCGGCAGCCGCGGCCCGAACGAGTGGGAGACCCGGTCCCCGACCTGGGAGACCAGGCCGGCGCTCGCCCTCTCGGCGATCGAGCGGATGCGCCTCTCGCCGGAGTCCGCGAACCCCGCCGGCCATCACGCCGAGCGCGCCGCAGAGCGTGCGGCGGCCAGTGCCGAACTGCTGGCGATGGTCGAGGGCGACCCTGCCACGCATGGCCAATTGGCGGCCGCCATCGCCTGTTCGGCCGCCTGGTTGCCGGGGCGGGAGCGCACCAAGACGAACAACATCCGCGCCATCCATGAGATGCGGATGGCGATGCGCGAGATCGGCCGGCGCATGGCCGAGCTCGGTGTCTTCGACGAGATCGAGGACTTCGGGTTCATCGTCAAGGACGAGATGCTGCACTTCTTCGCCGACCCGACGGCCTTTGCCAGCCTCGTGCGCGAGCGGAGGGCCGAGTACAACCAACTGCTGGAGCTGGAGCCGCCGTTCGTGTTCGTCGGCCGCACCGACGGCCCGGCCACCTGGGCGCGCCGCGATGCGGAAGCCGTCAACCGGCTTGCCGTCGGTGACGTGCTCGCAGGAATGGCCGGCTGCCCGGGAAGCGCCGAGGGCATTGCACGCGTGGTGCTGGACTCCAACGACCCGAGCGCCCTGGAGCCCGGCGACATCCTCGTCGCTCCGATCACCGACCCGTCGTGGACACCGCTGTTCGTCCCTGCGGCGGCCGTCGTGGTCGATGTCGGCGCGCCGCTCAGCCACGCCATCATCGTCAGCCGCGAGCTGGGCATTCCCTGCGTCATCAGCGCCACCGGTGCCACTCGCAGCATCCCGAACGGGGCGCGGGTGCGGGTGGACGGCAGCACGGGGCTCGTCACCATTCTCGAACTGCCGTAACGAGCCGTCGGCGCGGTACCGTCGCCCGGTGCCCCACCCAGCTCCCGCCTCGTCGCACGACGAGATCGTCACCGTCCTCGGGCGGCAGATCGCCTACAAGTGGGTGGTCGCCATCGTCTACGTCTCGGCGCTCTTCCTCGACATCCTCGACACCACGATCGTCAACGTCGCGTTGCCGGTGATGGGCGCGGAGCTCGGCGGCGCCGACGTGGAGTGGGTGGTCATCGGCTACACGCTCAGCCTTGCGGTGTGGATCCCCACCAGCGGCTGGCTCGGCGACCGCATCGGTACGAAGCGGACCTTCCTGTTCGCGCTGATGGCGTTCACGGTCGGGTCGGTCCTCTGCGGCCTGGCGCAGTCGCTGACCCAGCTGATCGCCTTCCGGGTCGTCCAGGGGATCGGTGGCGGAATGCTGACGCCCGTCGGCATCGCGATGCTGTTCCGGGCGTTCCCTCCGGCAGAGCGGGCGAAGGCATCCACGGTGGTGATGGTGCCGACTCTCGTGGCGCCGGCGCTCGGCCCGGTGCTCGGAGGGTGGATCACCGAGTACCTCGACTGGCGCTGGATCTTCCTCGTCAACGTGCCGATCGCCATGGCCGCGTGGTGGTTCGGGTGGCGCTACCTGCGCGAGCACAAGGAGTCCACGGCGGGCCGTTTCGACGCCTCCGGGTTCGTGCTGTCTGCGGCAGCCCTGGCGTTGGTGTTGTATGCCCTGAGCGAAGGGCCACGTGCCGGCTGGCTGTCGGCGGAGGTGCTGGGCCTGGGCCTGCTGGGCGTCGGCTGCGCAGTCCTGTTGGTCGTGGTGGAGCTGCGCGTCTCCAGCCCGATGGTGGAGTTGCGCCTGTTCGGCAACCGCATGTTCCGCCAGTGCAACCTCGTCGGCCTGTTCTCCATGGCCAGCTTTCTCGGCGTCACGTTCGTGATGCCCCAGTACCTGCAGAGCATTCGCGGGCAGAGCCCGTTCACCAGCGGCCTCACCACGTTCCCGCAGGCGATCGGTGTGATGGCCTCGTCGTTCATCGCCGGGCGGCTCTACGCCCGCATCGGGCCGCGGCGGTTGATGTCCGGCGGCTTCCTCGCCGCTGGCCTCACCATTGCCCTCTATGTGGGGTTGGAGGTGGACACCAACCTGTGGCTGATCCGCGGTTTGATGTTGTTGCGTGGCTTCTGCATGGGGTTCGCGTTCGTGCCGATGCAGGCCGCCAGCTACGCCACGATCCCGCCGGCGCAGAACGGACGCGCCTCCTCATTGTTCTCCACCCAGCGCCAGGTGTCCGTGTCGTTGGGGGTGGCCATCATGGCCAGCATCCTCGCCGCGCACATGACGTTGGGTAGCCCGGTGCCCGCGGCGGAGGTCGGTGCCGCGATCGACGGTATGCGCCTGGCGTTCGCTGTGGCGGTGCTGTTTGCCATCGCGGCGGCCGTGGCAGCGTGGTTCATCCGCGACGAGGACTCCAAGGCCACGATGGTGCGGCGCCGCTGAAACCGAGCACATCGCACGACATAGTGTGTGTGGCCATGAGGCGACGGATGGTGATTGCTGCACTCCTGGTCGGGTGCAGCGTGGCAGGGTGCTCGACCGACAGCGGGGTCACCTCGCTCTCCGCAGTCGCGCTGGAGCAGCCGGACACGTCGTTGGCGGTGGACCCGGACACGCGCCTGTTCACGCTGGACAACGGGCTCGTCGTCTACCTGCGGGAGAACAACCGCCCGGGCGGGAGCGCCGAGATGCGCCTCGCGGTCAATGCCGGCTCGGCGATGGAGGACGCGGACCAGGCGGGTGTCGCCCACTTCCTGGAACACATGCTGTTCAACGGCACCGAGCAGTTCCCGGGCAACGAGCTGATCGATGTGCTGCGCGGCTTCGGGATGGAGTTCGGTGCGGACGTGAATGCCTACACGTCCTACGACGAGACCGTCTACGAGCTGCATGTGCCGGTCGACGAGTCCGACAACCTGGCCACCGGGGTGGACGTGTTGGCGGAGTGGCTCGGCGCGGCCACCATCGATGAGGACGAAGTGGTGGCCGAACGTGGCGTGGTGCTCGACGAGTGGCGCACCCGGGACCAGACGTTGGAGGGCCGCCAGTTCCAGGCGTTGGCCGATCTCTTCCTCGCCGACTCCCCGTACGACGATCGCCAACCGATCGGCAACGACGCGGCGATCGAGGGGATGACCTCGGACCTGCTGCGACGCTTCTACGACACCTGGTACCGGCCGGACAACGCGGCGGTGATGGTGGTCGGCGACATCGACATCGACGAGGTCGAGGAGCTGGTGCGCGACCGCTTCGAGGGGTTGGGCGCCCGCGCCGACGCCGCCGAGCGGCCGAACCTGGACATGCCCGCCTTCGACGCGTCGCAGGTGCTGCTGCTCGGCGACCCCGATGCCACCGAGACGTCGGTGGAGCTGACGTTCCCCGCTCCGGCCTCGAGCAGCAACGGCCTGCGCACCGTTCGCGACTCGGTGCTGCTGTATCTCGGCTTCCAGGTGGTGGCCACTCGCCTGGCCGACGACGTCACGCGTGGAGTGGCGGACTTCCGCCTCGCCTCGGCCAGTAGCAACAGCTTCGTACGCACCCTCAATGCGCCGAGCGTGTTCGTCACCGCCGACGTCACCGAGACCGAGGCCGCGGCGAACGCGCTCGTCAGCGAGTTCGAACGCGTGCGTCGCTTCGGCATCGACGACAACGAACTGGAACGCGCGCTGGCCCCCCTTGTGGCCGACGCGGAGGCCGCCTATGAAGCCCGCGACACCCGACAGGACCGGGACTTCGCGGACTCCTTCGTCGCCCACTTCCTCTACGACGAGATGATCCCGGCCGCCGAGGAGGAGTACGAGGTGGCGTCGGAGATGTACGAGTCGATCACCGCGGAGGAGGTCGTTGCGGCGTTCGTGCAGCACCTGGACAGCAGCGTGCCCTACCTCTACGTCAGTGCGCCGCAGGACGCGATCGACGGCGCCGAGGTGCCGTCGGAGGACGCGTTGGGTGCACTCATCGATGGGATGGCGGATCTTGAGGTGGAGCCACGGGAGGGTGCCGCCGCAGTCGGCGACCTGCTGATGCCGGCCCCTGCCCCGGTGGAGGAAGCCTCTTCGGAGACCCTCGCCGATGCGCCCTGGATGTTCCTCTCCGCCGAGCGCTACGACTTCGGCAACGGCATCACGGTGGTGGTCAACCCCACGGACATCAGCGACAACGACGTGCAGGTGGCGGTCTACAGCCCGGGGGGTACGTCGCAGCTGTCCGCCGAGGACGCGATGATGGCGCGCTACGCGCCATGGGTGGCCGCCACCAGCGGCCTCGGCGACCTCGATGCGGTGCAGGTCTCCACGGTGCTGGGGGGCTCGACGGTGGAACTGACGCCCTACATCGACCCCGCCGAGGAGGGCATCTGGGGCGGCTTCGCATCGGAAGACCTGGAGCTGGCGCTGCAACTGATGCACCTGTGGTTCACCGACCCGCACTTCGACGAGGCAGCGCTGGACGCGGCCAAGGACGCCGACCGGGTGTACCTCGACGACCCGCTCAGCGACCCCGGGTTCGCCAGCTTTGCGGCGTTGAACGAGGCCCGCTACGGGGCCGACCCGCGCTTCGCGGTCCTCCCTTCGGCCGAGCAACTGGACGCCTTGACCACCGACGACGTCGAACGCATCTTCCGCGATCGGTTCACCGGCGGCGACTGGATCTTCGTGATCTCCGGCGACATCGACCCGGACGCCACCGTGGAGCTGGCCCGCCAGTACCTCGGCACCCTTCCGGGCGGCGCCGCCACCGAGGAGTACCTCGACGTGGAGCCGCCGATGCCGGCCGGTGTCGTGGAGCGAGCCGTCCAGGCCGGCACGGGCGAGCAAGCGTCGTTGACCCTCCAGTTCGAGGCTGCGAGCACGGACGTCGAGCGCGACACGATCCTCGCCGACCTGTTGACCAATGTGCTCGACACCCGCCTCACGGATCGGATTCGTGAGGAGCTCGGCGCCAGCTACTCACCGCAGGCGTACGTGTCGGTGTACCCGGCGATGGCGAAGCTGGAGGTCTACGTCTCCGTCAGCGGCGACCCTGCAGGGATGGACGCGCTGGTGGCGGCCGTGCGTGCCGAGCTGGCGGACGTTGCGGCCGGCGGCGCGAGCGCCGTCGAGTTCGACGGGGCGATGGCCGCGATGGACGAGGAGTACCAGCTGTTCGGGAATGGCCAGGTGGCGTGGGAGATCGTCAGCATGGTGGACGACCCCGCCTACGTGGACGTGTACCTGGAACGGTACGACGAGCTGCTGACGGTGACGGCCGACGAGCTGGCGGCGTTCGCGGCCCGAGCCCTGCCCCAAGGCCAGTACATCCAGGTGGTGCAGACGCCCCGGTGATGTCCACCGGGCCGGTGCCCGCTGGCTTCAGAAGGTGGTGTCCCCGGAGCCGTGGGCGTGGTCGCACAGGCGTTCCTCGCCGTCCAGGATCTGGCCGGCGCCGACGCCTTCGAGGGCAGCGACCGGCCCGCACGCGTGCGGGGTGATCCAGACATGGATCATCGGCGCCGGCGCGAACTTCACGAGCGGGGCAGGGCACGAGCCGTCGGCCCGGGTGAGGCCCGCCACCTGTGGGGCCTCCTCGTCGTCGGTGAAGCACAGGTTGTCGTGGATGTGCCACTGCATCAGCGCGCCACCGATGTCCGGCACGTCCGACAGGGCCGTGGTGTCGGGCAGCATGTACATCGCGCTCACCAGCCGGCGGGAGCCGTCCGGCTGGGGTTCGTACACCAGGCTCTCCGGGTGGTCGGGGTCCAGCCAGACGTCGTCGTTGATCCAGTCCCATTGGATGAAGTGCTCGGCGCCGGTGCCGGCGTCGCCGATGCTGTGGAAGCCGGCGGCCTCGGCCACGCGGTAGTCCGCCCACTGGGGCAGGCGCACGACGGTGACGGCTACCAGGTTCTCGGCGGCCGCTTGCTGCTCCGGGGAGACGCCCGCGACACCGCCGAGGTCGATCGGCTGAGTGGGGTCGTAGGGCTGAGGGGTGGTGGCGGCGGCGTGGTGGTCGCTGTGGCAGAGGTCCACCCGTTCGGCCTCGCTGACGGCGCTCTGGCCCATTCCCACGCCCTCGAGCGCGGCGAACGGTCCGCACTGGTGGGGCACGATCCAGACGTGGACCATCGGGTTCTCCCCGCCGGTGTTCACGCCGTTGGCGCACGAACCGGTCGCACCGGTCGTGCCGACCACCTTGGGCACACCGTCGATGACAGCCCAGCACAGGTCGCCGTGGTTGTGCCATGTCATCAGGGGGCCGGCGTAGTCGGTGAGCGTCGGGTCGTCGGTGGGCCGAGCGCTGGCGATGAACATCACGCCGGCCAGCGTGCGCGAGTCGCCGTCCACCGTGTAGACGAGGGACTCCGGATAGTTGGGGTCCATGAAGCGGTCGTCGGTGATGTAGTCGTAGCGGATGTAGTGCTCTGAGCCGGTGCTTGCGTCGCCGATGCTGCGGAAGCCGTCCGCCTCGGCAGCCTCGGTGGTGGCCCAGCGGGGCAGCACGTCCAGCGTCTCGACCCCCAGGCGCTCGGCGCGGTCCTCCTGGGTGGGCGAGACGCCCTCGACCCCGGAGAAGTCGACCCCGGTCGAAGGGTCCCAGGGGCGTGGCCAAGTGGCCAGGTGGTCCTCGTGGGGCACGGTGTCACCGGTGACGGTCGTGTCGTGCGGATGGTCCGTACCGTCCTCGTGCGCCACCGGCTCCCCGGTGACGGTGGTGTCGTGGGCGTGTGCCGCGCCATCGGCGTGGCTGTGCACATGGGTGCCGCCCGTCCACATGGCCGGGAGGGCGAGCACGGCCACGGCCATGGCCGGCAACGCGGTTCGTGAGGGTGTGATGCTCGGGCGCGTGCCCACGAGGAGGGCGGCGATCGCCGCGCCCGCCGCAACGGCACCCATCGCCGCGCACGCGGTGTCGGCGAACTGCGCCGCCTCGCGGGCCTCGAGCCCGTCGATCCATGACACTCCGGTGAGCCGGGTCAGCAGCCAGCCGCCGACGGCGGCAGCGTTGACGGCCGCGAGCACGGCCGCGACGGCCCTGCCCGGGCGGAGGAGACCCCACAGCCCTGCGCCGAGTTGGGCTGCGGCGACGGCGACGAAGAGGCGGGCGAGTTGAGGGTGTTCCGCATGGATCCCGGTGGCGGCGGCGTGGACCGCTCCCGCGCCGAGCGAGGCCATCGCTGCGACGTGGAGGCCGGGGAAGTGCGGAGCATGGGGTGACCGGTCCATGTGCTCCATGCGGGGAGTGTAGGGGTGCACCGCGCCCGGCCGGGGTCAGCCGACGGGGGACAGCTCACTGGGGGCAGCTGGCTGGGGTCAGAAGGAGGGCGGGCGCTTCTCCCGCAGGGCGGCGACACCCTCGCGGTACTCGGCGGTGGTCATCGCTTCGCGCAGCAGCCGCTGGGAGTCGTCGATGGCGGCGGCGGGGGAGTGGTGCAGCAGGTCGCGGTACAGCTGTGCCTTGGTGGTGGCCAGCGCCGTCGGGCCGACACCGTGCGCCAGGTGATGGGCGTAACGGAGTGCCGCCGCCAGCGTGGCCTCGCCATCTGCCTCCACACCGTTCCACAGGCCCCAGTCCGCCGTCTCGGCCACCGTCACCGGGCGGCCGGAGAGCAGCAGGTCCGTCGCCCGGGTGACACCGACGAGGCGCGGGAGCTGCCAGCTCATGCCGTACTCCGCCGGCAGGCCGAGCTTGGGGGCGGCCGTGGTGAGCTTGGCCGTGGCCGCGCCGAAACGCAGGTCGCAGAACAGCGCCAGTGCCAGGCCGACGCCCGCCGCGGCCCCGTTCACCGCGGCGATCAGGGGGAACCGCAGGGCGAACTGGAAGGCGAAGTCGGCGTCCAGTTCGGGCGGCCG
>JBPOIX010000380.1:0-8522 GCA_052034175.1 Actinomycetota bacterium | reverse complement strand
GGTTGTCGCGCCCTCGACCACGGAAAATGCGGTCGCGCCCGCGACAACCTCGGCGTCGGAGGGGGATGACGCGGCGGTGTCGGAGGTGCCGTCACCGCGGATGGCGCGTGCGCCGACGATGCCGACCGCCAGCGACGCCACGGAGACGCCGATGGCTGCTGCCGTGCGAGGAAGGGACCGGCGGCTCACAGCAAGCACTCTCCGTAGACCCTCACCTGGACCGTGGTTGCTTGGCTGTTGCCGGCTGCGTCCTTGGCGGTGATGGTGATCGTGATCAGCTGGTTGTAGGCGAAGCCGAGCCCACTGAACGGGCCGAACTGCATCGTCCACGAGTTCCCGCTGCCCTTGGTGAACGCCTTCGGGCTGCCGGCCAGGCCGCTCCACGTGCCGGTCACGGACGTGACGCCGACGTTGTCCGTGGCGATGGCGGTGAGCACCGCTTCGTTGTCGCACGTGGGGTACGCGGCGTCGAAGATCTCCGTCAGGTTGGTGCTCGCTTGCACCGTGGGCTTCTGGGTGTCCGGCGCGAGGGTCGTGGTCGGCGCGGTGGGCGGCACCGTCACCGGGACGGTGGTCGTGGGCGCCACCGTGGTCGAGGTCGGCGGCACCGTCGTGCTCGTGGTGGACGTGGGCACGGTCGTGGTCGTCGTCGTGGCCGCCGTGCCGGTGTTCATGGCGATCGTCTCGGTGCAGCTCAGCACCGGGAGGTCGCGGTCGTCGTCGGCATCGAGCGCCGTCGCGGGAAGCCAGTTCACGGGGCCACCGGAGGGGGAGCGCACCGCCAGCCAGCCGCTGTCGTCCGTCCGCCCGACTGCGAACAGCCGGTCGCCGGCGTGCACGGCATCGACCGCTGCACCGTCAGGGCAATCGAACAGGGCGCCCGCGCTGACGGCGGCCGGCGTGAGCCCGGGGCCGTTCGCCTCACCCTCGGCCGGGCGCAGCAGGGTGAAGCCGAGCGCACCCCCGACCACCAGGCCGGTGGCACCGAGCGCGCCGAAGAGCTTGAACCCACCGAGGCCAGCGCCTGTACCCGCACCTGCACCGGCTCCCGCTTTGGCGGCCACCGCGCCGGCGAGGGCACCCGAATCGGTGCCCTCACCCGCACGGTCCGCTGCCTGCTGCAGCCGCCGCCGAAGCTCGTCGTCGAGCGTCATTGCGCGCCTCCTTCCTGCTCCGTCGAACCGTCGTCGCTCATTCGCAAGCGGGCCGCGAGATGCGCCCTCGCCCGGGAGAGCAACGTCTTCACCGTGCCGTCCGCTACCCCCAGCGCGGCGGCCACCTGGGCCACGCTCTGGTCGAGCACATAGTGCAACACGGCCACCTGCCGCTCCCGTTCGGGAAGCGCCGCCAGCGCGGCGTGGAGCGCGTCGTCCGGCTCGGCGGCCGCGGGCGTGGCGAGCTGCGCCCGGCCGCCCACCTTGTCGAGCGCCCTCTGCTCGGCCTGCCGCCGGCGCCAGTTGCTCCGCGCGTGATTCGTGGCCACCACGGTGATCCACGCGGTGAGGCTGTCGAACTGCTGGTCGCGCCGGTGCCAGGCTTTCACCAGCGCCTCCTGCAGCGCGTCCTCGGCGGCGGCGCGGCTGCCGGTGATGAGGGTGAGCGCGCCGACCAACCGAGGCGCGTGCCCGTGCACGAACTCCTCCAGTTCGGCCGTTCGCCGCGTGGCGGCGTCTGGCGCGGTCAGTGTCTGCATGTCCCGTCGACGCACAGCACCTCCTCCCCGGTTGACAGCGGAGCGTACCTGGTGTCGTGCGGGGCCTTTGGGGTGGGCCGCCTCAGCGAGCGGACGCGGCGAGGAAGTCGATGAACGCGTTCAAGCCACCGAGCTGGTCTTCACCGGCGAGCGCGTTCTCCAGCAGGTTGCCGCCGAGTGTCATCAGCTTCCACTTCTCGCCGCCGGCCTCGAACTTGATCCGGTCGCCGCTGGTGGTGAGGAACGTTCGCACCTTCTCCGCCCGGCTGGCGGAGTCGTGCGCCCAACCCCACACGGAGGCATCCGTGATGTCCGCGCTGCCGTAGCTGAGCGGTTGGCCGTTGGGCTGCATCTTGCGGTCGAGTTGCTGCATGATGATCCGCCGGTCCGTCGTGCCCACGAGGTACAGGGTGGCGGAGAACGCCTTCTGCTGGTTGGCGACGATGATGCCGCGCAGCGTCTCCCCGGGCAGCACCAGTTGTTGCATGTACGCGCCCATGGCCGCGTACGCCTCCCGTTGACGATCCATGAATCCCATGTGGTGATCCAACCAGAGAGCGTCGGCCGGCGTCGTGAGTAGCCGCCTACTCAATTGCGGATCGCTGGCCCGGCCGTTCAGTCCAGCGAGAGGAACACATCGAGCGCCGAGGCCACGATCTCGCCGAGGTCGATGGTGCCGAGCATGCCGTGCCCGGTGGGGGCCGGTTCGGTCGGCACCGCCGGCGCGTCCGGCGGCGACCCGCTGCCGAGGAACTCGCGCCAGGCCGGTGTGGCGAACGGGTTCGGTGGTGGCGCGGGCGGCCCGACCGGTGCCTTCGCCGTCAGCCGGCGCCCCTCACCGGACCCTCCGGCCAAGGGCGGGGCGAGGCGCAGGTGGCGCCCGGTGGCGGCGCGCGAACCCACAGCCGCGCGGCCGCCCGTGCCGTCGTCGTCCGCGGCGTGGCAGCGCCACTCCATCAACAGCTCCGGCCGGGCCGTCAGCTCCTCGGCGAAGGCGAGGATGGCTGCCACGGCATGCTTGCACGGGTCGTCCCAGTCCGGGCAGGTGCAGCTGACCATCAGGTCGCGCGCATCGGGCACCAGCTGCGCCAGCACGGTCCGCATGGACTCCGCGTTGCCGAAGTGCGGGCGGGGCGTGAGGGCGGTGGCCACGATGACCTCGTACGGCTCGCGCCGGCTGCCCGTGACGCTGGCGCGCAGGGTGCCGGGCGAGACCTCCAACCGGCTGACCGCATGGTCGGCCACGTACGCCTTGCCGCGGCGGAACCGGGGCGGGTCGGCCATGCCGGCCACGGTGACGGACAGGAGGGTGGTGGCCAGCTTGCCGGCCGGGTGGGGTTCGGCGTGGAACTGCCCGGGGCGGATGACGATGCTCATGCGCCACCCCGCACCTTGCTGTGGTCGAGCGTCACCAGGTCGCGCAGTTGGTCGGTGCTCAACTCGCTGAGCCACGCCTCGCCGGTGCTGCCGACCACGGCGTCCGCCAGGGCGCGCTTGTCGTTGATGAGCGCGTCGATCCGTTCCTCCACGGTGCCCTCGCACACCAGCTTGTGCACGAACACGGTGCGCGACTGGCCGATGCGCCAGGCGCGGTCGGTGGCTTGGTCCTCCACGGCAGGGTTCCACCAGCGGTCGTAGTGCACGACCTGGCTGGCGGCCGTGAGGTTCAGCCCCGTGCCGCCGGCCTTCAAGGACACCAGCAACAACGGCGACACGGCACTGCCGTGTTGGAACGCGGCCACCATGCGGTCGCGGTTGGCCTTGCTGACACCACCGTGCAGGAACGGCACCTGCTGGCCGAACTTCTCCTGCAGGTGCCGCTGCAACAACAGGCCCATCTCGCGGAACTGGGTGAACACCAGCGCCTGCTCGCCGGCATCCAACAGGTCGGTGACCAGTTCGTCGAAGCGGGTGAGCTTGCCGCTGCGGCCAGCCAGCTTGGACCCGTCGCCCAGCGCGTGCGCCGGGTGGTTGCAGATCTGCTTCAACCGGGTGAGCGCGGCCAGCACGATGCCGCGGCGGCGCATGCCCGTTTCCTCCTGGGCATCCTTCAACAACTGGTCGACCACCGCCTGGTACATGTGCGCCTGCTCGCGGGTGAGCGGCGCCCAGGCGATCTGTTCCACCTTGTCCGGCAGGTCGGGCACGAGGCTCTTGTCCGCCTTGGTGCGGCGGAGGAGGAACGGGCCGGTGAGGCGGCGCAGTTCAGCGGCGGCCTCGTTGCTGCGTTCGCGCTCGATCGGCCCGATGAAACGGTGGCGGAACTGGGCGGCGTTGCCGAGCAGGCCCGGCACGACCACCTGGAAGATGCTCCAGAGCTCGCTCAAGCGGTTCTCCACCGGGGTGCCGGTGAGTGCGATCCGCTGGCCGGCGGGAATGGCGCGCATGGCGCGGGCGGTGCGCGTGTCCGAGTTCTTCACCGCCTGCGCTTCGTCCAGCACGAGGGTGCCCCAGGCGACACCCTGGAGGGTGGTGAGATCGCGCGTGGCCACCTGGTAGGTGGTGACCACGATGTCGTGCGCGGCCACCTCGAGCGAGAACGTGCTGTCGTCGGCGCGGCCGCCGCCGTGGTGCACCATCACGCGCAGCAGTGGCGTGAAGCGGGCGGCCTCGGACTCCCAGTTGCGCACCACGCTGAGCGGGCAGACCACCAGGTGCGGGCCGGGGATGCCGGCCAGGTGCGCCAGCGTTGTGGGCGTCTTGCCGAGCCCCATGTCGTCCGCCAGGCACCCGCCGAGGCCGAGGCGGTGGAGGAACTGCAGCCAGCCGAGCCCACGCCGCTGGTAGTGGCGCAGGGTGGCCGTGAACCCCTCGGGTACCTCGCCCTCCTGCAGCGCGGTGTCCGGCAGGCCGTCGAGCAGCTGCCCCGCCCACCCTGCACCGTTGGCGGCGACGATGGCCGGGCTGCCGTCGCCTTCGACGCCGAACTCCTGCAGCTCCCGTTCCAGTTCCGCCGCCAGGGCCAGCAGTTCCAGCGCGCTCATCTCGCCGTGCGCCGCCTGGTGCTCGCGCAGGTTCTGCAATGCCCGCCGGGCTTCGGCGCGGTCCACCTGCACCCACCGCCCACCGGCCTGGATGAGGTTGGCGCCCTCCTCGGCGGCGCGCCGCAGCGCTTCCTCCGGCACGGGCGTGCCGTCCACCACCACCTTCCAGTCCAGCAGCGCGGATGCGGCGAACCGCCCGCTGCCCCCTTCGCTGCGGGTGACGGTGGCCTTCGCGGACGGGCGGCGGCGCACCAGCCGCGCGGGCGCCACGAGCTCCACCCCCGCGGCCTCCAGCGCGTCCACGGCCTCCAACACCGCGGCCGCACCGTCCAGGTCGGTGTGGGCGGCGCGCTGGGCCAGCCACGGTGCCACCTCCGGCACGGCGGCGGCGATGGCATCGGCGGCGTTGCGCACATGGTCGTCCAGCAAGGGCAGGAAGCGGGCTTCCTTCGCCAGTGCGTGCGCGGCGGGGCTGCCGTGCGCCACATCGGCCAGGGTGCACCAGTGGCTGCGATCGTCGGCGTCCACCAGTTCCAGGGTGAGCGGCCAGCGCTCGCCGTCCGGCCCGTCGTCATGTGCCCCGTGCGGGGGCTCGCCGTCGGGGTCGGCGTCGGCGTCGGCGAAGGGGTCCACCGGCGCCGTCGTGTCCAGCCGCAGCCGGGCTCGCAGGATGGGCTGCCCGTCAGCGCGGCGCGTCATCAGGTCGAACTCGTGGGCGATGTGCTCCACCGCCGGGGCCAGCTCGGCGGACAGCGCCAGGCGCGGCACGTCCGCCGCCAATGCCCGGCTGACCAGGCGGACCGCCCGCGCGTTGACCGACCTCGTGTCGCTGAGCAGTGCATGCCAGCCACGAGCGGTGAGGGTGATGCGGCACAGCTGGTCGAGGATCGTGCGCAGCACATGTTCCGGGTTCACCGCTCCAGCCGCGGCCACCGCCGGGGGCATCGCGGCCAGCAGGCCGCGCGCCGCGTCCACATCGGCGCGCAAGGGGTGCCAGCGGGCCTCCCACTGGTTGCCGCCGAGGTGGTGCAACGCCGGCAGCACCCGCCCGCGAAGGATCAACCGGGTGGCGTAGGCGTGGACCGCGCCGAACCACGCCAGCGACGGGCTGACATCGCCCTGCAGCACGTGCAGCTGGCCGAGTGTGGCCAGGGTGGCAGGGTCGAGCCGCTGCACTGTCATCGACACGGTGCCGCCAGGCAGCGCGAGGGGCAGCACGCGGGTGGATGCCGTCCAGGCCGTGCTGGGCCGGCGCGACAGGCGGGCGACCTCATGGGTGAGGTTGCCGCCGAACATGCCGCGGCCGGGCTGCCAGGCCACGGCTTCCCCGTCCGCCCAGCTGAGCTGGAGCCCAGGAAGGTCGGTGTCGGCGGCCATGTCTGGAGCATACGGAGTGGGTGCGCGAGGGTGACGTGGCTCCAGTGGACCCGCCGGACCCAGGCGGGCCGGGTCATTCGCCGGGGGCGCCCCACATTTCCTGCACCTTGGCGAACACGCCCTGATCGAAGCTGAACTCCACCAGGTTGCCGTCCGGGTCGCGCAGGGCGCACACATAGCCCACGGGAGGGGGAAGTTGTTGCGGCTCCCACACCAGGCATCCGGCCGCCCTGCCGCGTTCGGCCACGTCGTCCACGTCGTGCTGTGAGGGGAGCTCGATCCCGAGGTGGGCGAACGGTGCCAGCGTCGGCTGCGGCCCGCGCTCTTGGTCCTTCAAGAAGCTCACGAGCACCATGATGAACGGGGTCTCCACCATGTCCGGCTGGCCCATCCAGGCGCTCTCCCCGACGGCGTCGGCGCGGCGGTCCAGCAGGCGCAGGGGCGTGAACTCCTCGTACCAGCGGATGGTGGCACCGAGGTCGTGGGTCGGCAACGCCACATGGGTGAACCGGGCGGTGGTGGGCCGGTGGCTCATGGCGCCACCGTAGCGCCGCGTCAGCCGTGGGCCAGCAGGCGCTCGATCACCTGAGCCACGCCCTCTTCGGTGTTCGGCGGGCAGATCTCGTCGGCGGCCTGGCGCACGTGTGGGTTGGCGTTCTCCACCGCCACCCGGCGGCCGGCCACGCGGAACATCGGGAGGTCGTTCACCTCGTCGCCGAACACCAGCACGTCGGCGGCGTCGATGTCGAGGTGCCGGCACAGCCATGCCAGCCCCACCCCCTTGTCCGCACCGGCCGGGGCGATCTCGACGGCGTCCGCGCCGAGATGGCTGACCACCATCTCCGGCCCCACCACCGGGGCCAGCAACTCCATCACCTCGTGCGCCGTGTGTTCCGGATGGAAGGCGAGCAGCTTGATGGTGACGCTGGCGCCCTCATGGCCCACCAGCGCGTCCGGCTGGGGCACGTCGTTCGGGGTGTGCACCGGCATCCGCTGGTGGAAGCCCGGCTCGCTGGTGAAGCCCCGGTCGGTGGCGAGCGCGAAGCCGTAGCGCGGGTCGTGCGCCCGAACTGTGTGCACCGTGGCCGCGGCCTCCGGGTAGCCGAAGGTGATGCTGTGCAGGAGGGTGGCGTCCGGCAGGCTGCAGATGAAGGTGCCGTTGGCCATCACGCCGTAGTGCACGCCTCGCCCTGCGGCGGTCACTTCGCCCACCGCCACCATCGGCGGGCGGCCGGTGGCGAACACCACGATGACCCCTGCGTCGGCCGCGGCCTCCAGTGCGGCCACGGTTCGCGGGCGCAGCTGGCCGTTCGGGTCCAGCAGGGTCCCGTCGAGGTCGGTGGCGATCAGGCGAGGCAGCACCCCGGCATTCTGCCCCGTCCCGCCCGGGCCGGGCGGGGCGGGCGGGGCGGGCGCCGGGGCGTCAGGTGAGGAAGGCTTGGGGTGGGTCGATGCGCCACGCGTGCGAAGGGTTGGTGAGCACCTGCCCAGGCCCGGCGTCGCGCACCACCGTCACGGTCACCGAGGCGAGCGCGCCGTCCGGTGTCAGCGGGATGGCCCAGGTCTGCAGCCAGCCGGTGCTGCAGCCGTCCGTGGTGGCGCCGTCCGGGTCGTCCGGGTTGCAGAAGGCCGTGCTGATCGGCACGTTGACCGTCCACTCCGGCCCCTGCTCGCCGAGCGGGCCGATGGCCTCCAGTGTCAGCACAACCGCTCGCGGGTGCAGCCGGGCCAGCGTGGTACATCCCGCGCTGAGGACGACGTCGGCCGGCGGGGCAGCGGGCGCGGCCGTCGTCGGGGTGGTGTCGCCGGCAGCCACCTGGGGAGGCACCGGCACCTCGGCCAAGGCCGCCGGCCCGCACCACACGGTGCCGTCGGGCTCGACCCACGCCACGTCCAATTGCCAGCCGTCGGGCAGCGGGGCGGCCACGCGCACGCCGATGTCGTAGACCGCCGTGCGCGGGGCGCGCACCGCCGCACCGCGCAGGGCGAGGGTGGCGCGGGCGCCGGTGCGGTCGGTGGCGACGAGTTGGGTGCAGAGGAAGCCCTCCCACCCGCTGCGCACGTTCGGGTCCAGGTGCACCACTCCGTCGACGACGGTGACGGAACGCTGCCGCCCGTTGATGGTGCG
Source organism: Actinomycetota bacterium (assembly GCA_052034175.1). Taxonomy (GTDB): domain Bacteria; phylum Actinomycetota; class Acidimicrobiia; order Acidimicrobiales; family Ilumatobacteraceae; genus UBA668. The sequence goes on along the minus strand of JBPOIX010000380.1, from coordinate 340 downwards.
CTGCTCCTGGCGCACTTGATAGGTGGACGACAGGGTGCGGTCCTGCCCCAGCGCGTTGGCCGCCCATCCGGTGCAGTCGGCGTTCTCCACCGCGGCGTGCACGTCGAGCACGGTGAGGCTCGACGCATCCAGGGTGGAGCCGGCGGGCACGCGGTCGTCGTCGACGATCGCGTAGTGCACGGAAAGCGTCGGCGCGCGCCGTCCGTCGGCCAGTAGCTGTTCGCCCAGATCGCGGACCGAGTAGGCCTCCACGAAGGGCACGTCCTCACCGTCGAGCGGCACCTCGAGCGTCACGGCGCCGCCGGCGGTGTCCTGCCCGTCGGCGCTGATGCCGATCACG